>CAIMWN010000308.1 GCA_903845155.1 Oligoflexia bacterium | reverse complement strand
TCGCCGGCTTTTTCACCGAAAATTGCACGAAGGAGCTTTTCCTCAGGTGAAAGTTGGGTTTCGCCTTTTGGAGTCACTTTACCGACGAGAATATCGCCAGGCTTCACTTCTGCACCGATGCGAATGATTCCGCTTTCATCAAGATCTTTAAGAGCCTCTTCACCTACGTTTGGAATATCGCGAGTGATTTCTTCTTTTCCTAATTTAGTGTCACGAGCAATACACTCGTACTCTTCAATGTGAACTGAAGTGAAGACGTCATCTTTGATTACGCGTTCAGAAATCAAGATAGAATCCTCGAAATTATATCCACCCCATGGCATGAATGCCACGAGCATGTTTTGTCCGAGTGCTAACTCGCCTGCGTCTGTAGAAGGACCATCTGCAAGCACATCGCCTACAGTAATCTTATCTCCTACACGAACAACAGCGCGTTGGCTGATACAAGTATTTTGATTTGAGCGTTGGTATTTAGTGAGATTGTAAATATCTACACCTGACTCATCTTCAGAAAGATCGTCAGTTCTACGAACGACGATTTTTCCACCATCAACCATGAGAACTTCACCTTCGTGCTTAGCAGTGATCACGTGACCAGAGTCACGAGCAACCACTCTCTCAATACCCGTTCCTACGAACGGAGCCTTTGAGCGAAGAAGAGGCACAGCTTGACGTTGCATATTCGATCCCATGAGCGCGCGATTGGCATCGTCATGCTCGAGAAACGGAATCAAAGATGCCGCAATCGAAACCAGTTGATTTGAAGATACGTCCATAAGCTCTAGATCATCTGGATTGACGAGCGCGAACTCACCTTTCCGACGGGCAGGAACCATTTCAGTTTCAAATTTCTTTTTAGCAAGCGCTTCCGCATTTGCTTGGGCAATGATTTTATTTTCTTCTTCAGTTGCTGTGAAAAATTGAATTTCATCTGTAACCTTACGTTCTTTAATTACACGGTAAGGAGTTTCAATAAATCCGAATTCATTCACACGCGCAAAAGTTGAAAGAGACGCGATCAAACCAATGTTTGGTCCTTCTGGTGTTTCAATCGGACAAATACGACCGTAATGGGTATTGTGAACGTCGCGAACCTCGAAACCGGCGCGATCACGAGTCAAACCTCCGGGCCCAAGGGCTGAAAGACGACGCTTGTGCGTTACTTCAGATAATGGGTTGGTTTGATCCATAAATTGCGAAAGTTGGCTTGATCCGAAGAATTCCTTCACTACCGCTGATACCGGTTTTTGATTGATTAAATCATGGGGCATGAGGGTTTCAATTTCTTGAATGCTCATGCGCTCTTTTACCGCACGCTCCATACGAACGAGACCGATACGGAATTGATTTTCAACCAACTCACCTACGGCACGAACACGACGATTACCAAGGTGATCGATATCATCGATGGTACCACGGCCGTTGTTCAATTCGCACAGATAGAAGAGAGTGCTTAAAATATCTTCTTTTGTAAGCGTAGTCGATTCACGACTCGCCTTATTCTCAGGGAATTTATAATTCAACTTCAAACGACCAACGAGAGATAAGTCGTAACGATCTGGATTGAAAAATAAATTTTCAAACAAAACTTTAGCAGCATCAAGAGTCGGAGGGTCACCCGGACGCATACGTTTATAGATATCAATCAATGCTTCATCGGGAGTATTAATCTTATCAACAAGTAACGTCTCACGAATAAATGGTCCGTAAGTAAGATTATCAGTGTAGATGACTTTGATCTCTTTTACTTTACGCGTAAGTACATCTTTAAGTTTGATGTCTGTGATCTCTTCATTGGGTTCAAAAATTACTTCGCCGGTTTTATGATCAACCAAATCTTCAGATGCGATACGACCGACCACTGCCTCAGTAGCAATTTCGATTCTTTTAATTCCCGCCTCTTCAACCTTCTTAAGAACTGCTTTCGTATATTTACGGTTCTTACGAACGATCACTTCTTTAGTCTTAGGGTCAATAATGTCTTCTTCGGCTCTTTGTCCGGCAAGAATATCGAGATCAACTACTTTGAAAAACTTCGCAGCTTTACCTTCGCCTTCAATTTGAATTTTTTCCACTTTATAAAAGAAATTCAAAATCTCAGCAACGGTCAATCCAAGCGCTTTTAACAACGAAGTCGCTGGTAATTTGCGCTTACGGTCGATACGCGCGTACATTAAATCTTTGTGGTCAAATTCAAAATCAAGCCAAGATCCGCGATGTGGAATAATGCGCGCAGAATAAAGGATTTTTCCAGATGAGTGAGATTTACCTTGATCGTGGGTAAAAATAACCCCTGGTGAACGGTGAAGCTGAGACACGATTACGCGCTCTGTCCCGTTGATGATAAATGAACCACTTTCAGTCATGAGTGGAATTTCACCCATGTACACTTCTTGTTCTTTGATATCGCGAATGTTGCGATTGCCAGTTTCTTCTTCAACATCAAATACCACTAAGCGCACAGTGATTTTTAATGGGGCAGCGTAAGTCATTCCGCGCTGACGACATTCCTGAACATCGTACTTAGGACGTTCAAGCATATAGCTTTCAAACTCGAGTGCGGCTGTCTTATCGAAATCTTCAATTGGAAAAATTGATTTAAACACGGCCTGAAGCCCGTTATTAGCGCGCTTATTTGGCGGAACATCGGCTTGGAGAAATTTGTCGTATGAACGTCTTTGAAGTTCGATAAGATTTGGAATATCGAGTGGAGTTTTAATCTTAGAAAACTCTCTTCTTACTCGTTGGCCTTCAGTGAATGGTACAGACGATAGCAATGTAGACATGAAATCTCCCTTTTAGCGTAAAAAAATTATTTCAGTCGTTTGCCAGACTTATTACCTTCGTTCACTCGAGATAATGCAAGACACTTGCATCACTCATCATTTCAATTTTCATCCTGAAAATAAAAGAGGTGAACCATATTACGAACTGGCTAAAGCAGACGAGATTACTCCGAATCTCATGTGTATATCTATATGATCAAAAAAACAATATCATTACAGCTGTTAATCAAACAAATTGCTGCAACAAGACAAATATCATTACTTTTAAGCAAGCAATAAAACAGAGTGGCATGAACCAGCTTCTATTTGGTTCATGCCCTTCAGAAGAAGATAAGGAGTCAGCCCGTATCGGTCTAAACTCACTTTAAATTTTTACTTAAGCTCTACTTTAGCGCCTACTGCTTCAAGCTTTTTCTTCATTTCTTCAGCATCTTTTTTATTCAGGCCTTCTTTAACTACTTTTGGAGCACCTTCAACGAGGTCTTTTGCTTCTTTCAAACCAAGACCAGTGATTGCACGAACTTCCTTGATCACGTTGATCTTGCTGTCACCAGCCGCAGTCAATACAACTTCAAATTCAGTTTTCTCAACGGCAGCAGGACCAGCTGCGCCGCCAGCCATCATCGCCATTGGAGCAGCTGCAGATACGCCGAATTTTTCTTCAAGTTCTTTTACGAGCTTAGAAAGCTCAAGAACTGACATATTTTCAATAAAACTAACTACTTGTTCTTTAGATACAGTTGACATTTCCATTTCCTCTTCTTTTTCTATTTAACTAACTTATTACCTGACGGTAACTAATTTTTTCCAAACTTAAGCTTGAACTGGCTGCTCGCCTTCAGGTGCACCTTCTGGCGCTCCCTTTTTCTTAGCAACTTGATCAAGAACATAGACAAAGCCGCGAGCTGAGCCGTTAAGCACACCAAGCAACTGAGCCAAAAGAACTTCTCTTGAAGGAAGCTCCGCTAGCTGAATTACATCAGCAGGCAGAAGAAGCTTTTTCCCTAAAAGACTTTCCTTAATTTTTAACGCTTCGTTCTCCTTTGCAAAGGTGTTGAACACCTTAGCAGCCGCGGCAGGATCACTATACGCAAATGCAATCAGAGTTGGCCCAACCACACGGTCCATCACTCCTTTTGCGTCATCACCCATCGAACCATCCTTAGAGATGAGTCGACCAATGTTGTTTTTCAAAACCTGTACTTCAGTATTTTGCGCACGAAGGGCACGGCGAAGTGCGTCAGCCTGAAGTGACTTTAGACCTTTATAATCAGCGAAAATAGTGATCACGGCTTTATCAAATTTGCCTTTGAGCTCCGTCGCTAATGTTTCTTTACTCTTACGATCCATTTTATTCTCCTAAATATTCAAAAATTAGTGTTAGTTACCGCTCGCGTTTGAAGCCGTATCAGCAACTTCCAACTTAATGCCCGGACTCATCGTTGCTGCAATAGTAATGCTTTTCAAATAAGTTCCCTTACTGGTTGGCGGCTTCGCACGAAGAATCGCTCCAGCAACTGCCAAAAAATTCTCTTTTAATTTAAGAGCACCAAAAGATTTCTTACCGATCTTAACGTGAACGATACCTGCTTTTTCAGCACGGTACTCGGCCTTACCCTTGCGTTGCTCTGTGATTGCTTTAGTAACATCAACAGTAACAGTTCCAAGCTTAGGATTTGGCATCAAATCACGTGGCCCTAAGATCTTACCGACTTTAGAAATAGCCACCATCATATCTGGAGTTGCGATTAATTTATCGAAATCAAGAAACCCACCTTGGATTCTTTCAATCAAATCATCTGCGCCTACAATATCTGCACCTGCCGCATGAGCTTCATTTGCCTTTTCACCTTTAGCTACTACTGCAATTCGAAGTGTCTTACCTGTTCCATGAGGGAGAACCAATGCTCCACGAACTTGTTGATCGCCTTGCTTAGTATCAACACCAAGCCTGAAGGCCGCATCAACAGTTTCATCAAACTTTGCGCCTGGAATTTTGCAAATCAGGTCAAAGGCCTCATTTAAATCGTAAATTTTATTGATATCAACCATTGCAGCTGCTGCTGCATATTTTTTACCGTGCTTCACGGCGAGTACATTTTTTTCTTTTGCCATTTTCATTCTCCTTGGTTCAATCGCCCCAGTTTTACCCAGTAGCTCCCAAATTTATTTTATATCTAAAAATTAAGGCGCCTAAAAAGACTAACCTTGAACTGTTAGGCCACAACTTTTCGCAGTACCTTCAATCGAATTCATCGCAGTTTCAACACTACCCGCATTCAAATCGGGCATTTTGAGTTTAGCGATTTCTTCAATTTGCTTTTTTGTAACCGAACCAACTTTTTTACGATTAGGTTCTCCAGAACCCTTTTCAATTTTCGCAGCTTTTAACAACAAAATTGCAGCCGGTGGTGTTTTGGTAACAAAAGTGAAGGAACGATCTGAATATACAGTGATGATGACTGGAATCACCATTCCTTTTTGATCAGCGGTCTTTGCATTGAACGCTTTGCAAAATTCCATAATGTTAACACCACGTTGCCCTAATGCAGGCCCAACAGGTGGAGCCGGATTAGCCGCGCCGCCAGGAATTTGTAATTTAATCTGTCCAGTTACTTTTTTTGCCATAAGTGCCTCTTAATACCAGAATTACTCCGGTAATTCAATAAAATTTATTGTTTTCGCTTAATTCATTACCCTTTGATAATCAATCTTGCAACCACCTTTAGGTAATTAAACCTTCCAACTATATCTTTTCAACCTGAATAAAATCCAGCTCAACCGGAGTAGAGCGACCAAAAATGCTCACGAGCACTTTCACTTTTCCTTTATCATGATTTACTTCTTCAATTGTTCCATTGAAATTAGAGAAAGGTCCGTCTACCACTTTTACATTCTCGCCTTCTTGGAACGAAACTTTTGGTCTTGGTTTTGCCTGACCTTCAACAATTCTGTTGGTCATTTTTTGAATTTCTTGTTCAGAAACAGGAACAGGCTTAACCTTATCTCCCACAAAGCCAGTGACCTTAGGCGTATCTTTAACAATATGCCAAGTCTCATCAGTCAAAATCATTTTGACTAAAATATATCCAGGGAAAAAGCGACGCTTAGTAGTGCGCTTTTGTCCCTTAACAAGTTCAACTACATTTTCCTCTGGAACAACTACTTCACCAAAAAATTGTTCTTTTTTTAGTGACTTAGAGCGTTCTTCTAGAGACAGCTTTACCTTGTGTTCAAACCCTGAGTAAGTATGAACTACGTACCAAGCCATTTCGGGAATTGTTGCGTTATCTGTATTATCCATAAAATTTAAAACCTACAAACCTATAATATGAGTTTCATGATCCAGGCCCAAAGAGAGTCAAACCCTCCAAGAACAAGGCCAGCAATTAAAACAAAAATAACCACTAAAAAAGTCGCCTTGTACGTATCACTCGTAGTTGGCCAAGTCACCCGAGACAACTCAAGAACAACTTCGTTCATGAATGAATTTGATTGGTCATTAAAATATAAAACCAAACCAGCGAGAGCACCGAAAACCATTGAACCCAAACGAATCACGATATCAATTTGCTTAATGTTAGATTCAAGATTATAAACCGCACTAATTTTTGTAAAACCAACAAAAGCAATCGCAGCAATAAGAATTGCCACGCCCGTAAAAACTAAATTCACCCACTTTTGTCTTTGATTTTCCATATTTTATTCTTATCAGTCGTTTTAGTTTGGCAGGCCGGGGGGGATTCGAACCCACAACCCACGGATTTGGAATCCGTTGCTCTACCGTTGGAGCTACCGGCCTCCGAAAAGTGCCCAAAAAAAAGCCATAAAGGGGTGAGCTACATTGTAACCCACCCCAATAAAATTATTCTACGATTTCAGAAACCACACCCGCACCTACGGTACGACCACCTTCGCGAATCGCGAAACGTAAGTCTTTTTCCATAGCGATCGGAGTAATGAGTTCCACTTCCATACTGATGTTATCACCAGGCATTACCATCTCTACGTTAGCAGGAAGTGTTACCACTCCTGTTACGTCAGTAGTGCGGAAGTAAAATTGTGGACGATATCCTTTGAAGAATGGAGTATGACGTCCACCCTCTTCTTTTGTAAGAATATAAGCTGCACCTTTGAATTTTTTATGAGGAGAAACTGAACCTGGCTTAGCAAGTACTTGACCGCGTTCAATATCTTCTTTTTTCGTTCCACGAAGAAGCGCACCAATATTATCACCAGCCTCACCTGAATCAAGAAGCTTACGAAACATCTCGATACCAGTGATCGTAGTTTTAGTAGTTGGTCTAATTCCGATGATTTCGATTTCATCGCCCACTTTTAAGATACCGCGTTCAATACGGCCTGTAACAACCGTACCGCGACCAGAAATAGAGAACACATCCTCTACTGGCATCAAAAATGGCTTATCTTTGTCGCGTGTAGGCTGAGGAATGAACTCATCTACTGCGGTCATCAATTTAAGGATTGATGGTTCACCATATTCGCCTTGATCGCCTTCGCCCGCTTTTAACGCAGAACCACGAACGAAAGGAATAGTGTCACCAGGAAAACTGTATTTAGTCAGAAGTTCACGAACTTCCAT
>CAIMWN010000307.1 GCA_903845155.1 Oligoflexia bacterium | reverse complement strand
AATGATGGGTTCGGGGGTTGGCGATGGCAAAGTTCTCGCGATGGGAACTGTTGGCGTTTTTTTACAATACTCGCGTTTATCTGAAATCATCCTTTGAATTTCGTGATCTGCAGTAATGTGAAATTCGGTTTCAGAAATAGTAAGCGCAGACACAGGGAGAAAAATTTTACTCCCTGCAGGTAACTTCCTTGCCGCATCTTGATTTGAAAAGTGATTGAGCTCAAGCGTTCTCGCTACCGACTTATCTTTTCCCCAAAGTGGGCACACGCCAAATTGGTTGAGCACATCGCTGACGGTGTCTCCTGCGAGCACATGATAAAACAAAATGGAATTGGATGACAATGCATGCGAGGCAACGGGAGAATAAATGCTCATGGAGCATATTGTCCCAAATGAAATCAACGATTTAAGTCGAGTCTTTCTCATCCGCCCTTAACTTCAATTATATACACAATCTTTAAATAAGGAAAGTATTGGACAGGGAGCCTCGTGTCAGTGATTTGGCGTTACTAGGCTTAACTGAGCTAGATGCAGTTGCAAGTGAAGGGCATTCGTAGAAAGATATTAAAAATGAAGAAGATATTGTTTTTAGTGAGTTTAGTAAGTTTCGCAGGTCAGCCAGTGAGTGCGTTAGAAACCAAAGCTAAAAAAACGCTGAGAGTATTAATTGTACTCACGAGTCATGGAGCGTTGGGAAACACAGGAAAAAAAACGGGATATTATCTTTCTGAAGTCACTCATCCCTATTACAAAATCACGGCTGCAGGAATAGATGTAGATTTTGCGAGCCCTCAAGGCGGAAGTGCGCCTATGGATGAAAGGAGTATCAAAGAAGCGGATCCTGAAAATTCAAAATTTCTTGCTGATTTAAAACTTTCGTCACGCTTAAAAAACACATTAAAACTTTCAGTAGTGAAAGCGGGTGACTACTCAGCGATTGTGTTTGCCGGTGGCCATGGAGCGATGTGGGATTTCTCGACCGATGCAGCAGTAGCGAGAATATCGAGAGAGATTTATGAAAATGGGGGAGTGGTCTCAGCAGTATGTCATGGCCCGGCGTCACTTCTGAATATCAAGCTCACTGATGGTGCCTTTCTCATTCAGGGTAAAAAGCTTACGGGTTTTAGTAACGGTGAAGAAAAGGCCGTCCAGCTCCAAGATGTTGTTCCATTCTCACTCGAAAATGAACTGAAGAAAAAAGGGGCCATCTATTACTCTGTACCAAATTGGGGGGTGAATGTGGTCACCGATGGTCGGTTGATTACGGGGCAGAACCCTCAGTCAGCTTCTTTGTTGGGAGAGACCATTGTCAAAGTGCTCCTTCATTCAAAATAAGGTTGGTGATCGAGATTGCTTCTATAAATGAGGCATTTTTCCCACCCCTCAATGAAAAACGCATAAAAATAAAAATGCAGTTTCGGCCCGCTGTGTCGTTGTAATGCCGTTGACAGCCCGCTTGCTCCTGAATACAAATTCAATCTCAGTTTGATTTGGGTACGATGCATAAAGGGGGATCAGCATGCAAAAGTCTTTTCAATTGGTCGGTGTTTGGCTCATTAGTCTTCTGTCGTTATCGCTAGCGTTTGGAGACGTCATCAAAGAAGGTGCTCCGCACTTTAAAACGGTGGGAAGAGTTTCTTCTTTTCAATGGGCTCCAGCCGACTATCAAGATGCAACCCATCCCAATAGCTTTCAGTACGACATTTTTTATTACATTCCTGAATCCCTGAGAAAGCACTCTCAAGTAAAGTCACTTATTTTTAATCATGGAGGTGGCAGTTCTACCGGCGATCGCAATGGTTCGATTGCAGCAGTGAATCTTTATCTCCCCGACCTAGAGCGCATGGCGGATGAACTTGGAATCATCGTGGTACTTCCGTCTGCGAATGGCCTCAATTGGGGCGGACATACTATTGAACTCATGCGTGAGCTTCCAGCTCTCATGCGTAAAGAGTTAGAAGTAGATTCTTCCCGAATGGGTCTTGCAGGTCACTCTATGGGCGGCATGGGCATTACCCGCAGTTTCTCGATGCTTGCAGATCAATTTGCGTTTTTTATGCCGCTTGCTGCAGGAATGGATCTTTCGTATCTCCAGCCAGCTGACCGCGAATGGCAATTGAATAAAGCGTTTAATGTTCCTTACATTCACCTTCAGGGCTTGCGTGATCATTTTGATGTGTTCATCACTCGCTGCAAAGAACAATTGAAACTCACTATGGAATTAGAGAAAAAGTATGGATTAAAATCCATGTTGAACATGGTGTTTTACGACACCGATCACAACTATGATTTTGATACTTTCAAAAGTTATTTGAATAATGCGTTTCAAAATCCAAGAAAACTCTACCAAAAAGAACTCTTTGGTTCTATTCGTACTGCAAGTGCCTTTGCGGAAGAGCGCGGATACAAATTTCATTGGGGTTCAGTGCCCAGGTATTTTTGGGTAGAAGCGATGAATTCAGACTTAACAAAGCCTGATGGATTTAATTTTCATGCTAGAATAGAAAATAATGATGTTCATATCGACCTCATGTCAATTCCGGCAGCGACCAAAAAGTTAAGAGTGTATTTGCATTCTCAAATGTTGGACTTAAATCAGGCGGTAGCGGTGATCGTAAATGGCACGAAAGTCGCTACCCGCGATCCTCAGATCGCGCACGCGAAACTGAGAAGTATTGATCCTACGGATGCAGCTTTTCAATATGAGGACTATATTGATATCGCCATCCCCCAAAAAATTAAAGGCACGCTCCCCGAAGAGAGCGCGCCTCATTTTATGTTTCAAAGACTACACTTGTCGCCTTACCAGTGGTAAGTTGCACCTAGCGCGTAATTAGTTTCTGTGATTTTATTGCTCGAAATATCAGTATCAGCCCCGGCAACGGTGTTGGTTCCGTAAGATACGGTTGAAAAACTCGCATCTACAGAAATCATGGGGATGATGAAATATCCGGCTTTCAACATGAATCCGATCGGTTTCTTGTAAGAAACGGCGCTTCCGGATGCGGTGGTTTCCGATAGACTATAATTTCCTAAGAAATCAAAGCCAGCCGAAAACGTCCACAATAGGATTTGGTATTCTGCACCAATTCCCATGAGCCATGATGTGCCTTTTACATTGCTGTTGCTGACTGTTGCTGGATCTGTGTTCTGGCCGATAAAACGAAGTTCACCGATAATACCAAATTGAATTCCTGCGTACTTGTAGTTGGGGAAGGCATTGAGCGCAATCGCATTCACGGTTCTTCCTGCAACAGATCCGCTTGAGTTATGAACAGAGCCTAGACCCCAATTAATGCCACCATCCACACCGAAATCGCCAAAGGGTGATGCCTGAGCGGCTGTTGAATTGAAAACCAAAAGCGTGAGTAATGCGAATAGACTGAGTGTTTTTTTCATTTTGTCTTTCTTTCTGTTGTTTAGCGGAAACTAAAAGTAGGAGGACCGAGGTCGCAAGGGTTTTGGCCACCATTGACCGCACCATTGAAGTTCACTACAAATGTACCGGAAGTACCTGAAGCGGCAACATTCAGTGCTCCGCTCAGTGCAATTCCATTGGATGATCCAACGGTAGTGGGTTGTTGAAATGCAAGGCCTGTTTGGCCTGTTCCTGCAGAACCCGTACTGATGAATAGAAGTACTTTATCAGCATTGGCGATATCTGCAGAATTGGTTGCGGTCGCATTTTGAACGCTTCCAAATTGAAGAATGTTATTGGCATCGGGTGAGCCATTCGTGAACTGGCATCCACCATTGCAGATGGCACGGGTATAAGTGGTGCCCGCGACGCAGTTTCCAGTGGTGGTTTTAGGAATAAAGGTGAGCAAAGCTTTCATGTAGAGAATAACGCATTGGTAGGTGCCCGGATCAATGTTTCCAGTGACGATATTTGGGTTTTGCAAAAAATCATAGGTGGTTCCAGCAGCATTGTAGCCAATCACTTTTGCATTTGAGCAATCTTGATTGGGCGATAAGGCCACACCGTAAATTGTTATTTTTGCAGAAGTGGGATCAGTGTAAGCTGCAAAGGCATTTGAAGCAGTAACTGCCATGATGAGTGCAAGAGTGAAGTTAATAAATTTCATAAATCAGCTCCCTGCTCCATAAAAGCTAACGTTGCCGCTAGTGGGTGCGTTGCCGCTTGAGTTGCCGCAGGCTTGTAAGCCTACGGATGCCGCGAGTAATGTCAGCGTAAGAATTGTAAGTGCAATAAAAGAATATTTTTTCATATTTCTTTCCTTTCCATTTTGTTTTCGTAATCAAGAATATGATCTCAGCATTGGAAAGGAAGAGTCAATTTATAGAATATAAATTACACGATATTCATGTAAGAATGTAGAAATGATGCAGAGCTAGAGTCAAAAAGACGACTTTTTAGTTTGTGGTCCCCATGCGTTTCAAGATCTTAACGTGAGCAGCAATAGCGGCAAAGAGTGTCGGATATTCTTGGTAACGAATACCGAAATGTTGACTCGTGTCTTTTACAATCTTGCTGATCTCAGGATAATGGACATGGCTGATTCTTGGAAATAGGTGGTGTTCTATTTGAAAATTTAAACCACCAATATACCAAGTAATCCAACTATTCTGGGTAGAGAAATTTGCCGTGGTTTTAATTTGGTGTACTGCCCACTCGTCTTGCATTTGCTGAACATTGGGTTTCATTTTAGGAAACTCAGCTTCATCCACGATATGAGCAAGCTGAAAAACAAGACTGATGATGATGCCAGTGGTAGCCATAAAAATCGAAAAACCAATCGCGTAAGATTTTATGCCCTTTTCGTAGAGAGGAAGTAATACGAAAACAAAAAGGAAACAAAATTTACTGCCCCAGAATATTATTTGATCTTTCCATTTCATGCTCGCAATTGGAAATGGCCCAACTTTTTTAGAAAAATATTTTAGAAAATCCAAAATGCCTACCCAAACAAAATATAAGAAAGAATAAAAAATAATAAAATAGTAATGCTGAAAGCGGTGATGGGGATATTTCTTTTGGTTGGTAGTCAGGCGGAGCCAAGGCATAACATTCATGTCATCATCGATTCCATCAATATTGGTATAAGTGTGATGAACTAAATTGTGTTTGGTCTTCCACATAAAAGAACTTGCACCCAAAAAATCTAGACTATTTGCTGCAAGGGCATTCCAAGTCTTCGATTGAGAGAAGCTTTTGTGGCCGCCATCATGCATTACATTAAAACCTATGCCAGCCACAGTAATACCCAGCAAGATGCAAAGAACAAGGGAGAGGAATGCCGGGAGATATATAAAGATTAAGGTTGCGTAAATCGCTACAAAGCAAAAGCTGATGATCGCTGCTTTACGGTAAAGTCGCCCGTTACCGGTAGTCTTCGCTTGTTGTTCTTGGAAATAGGCATCCACACGACCTTTTAATTCATTATAAAATTTAGACTGTGCAGCAGGAAAATGAGGAACTTGTGGAGAATTCATTTCGTGAGCTTACCTTATAAATTGGCTTTTATGTGTCAGAATTATGATTTTTATCATGGAGACGCTTAGTCAAGCTGGGGTTGATTTACGCCAACCTAGAGTTCCACTCGTGCCACCATTTGAAAATCCAAAAAATAAGGTGTTTTAAAAAAGTGAATTGCCCTCTCAGGGGGCTTTTAATTCGGGGCAATTCACTTTTTTAAAACACCTTATTTTTTGGATTTTTGAGTGGTGGAGATGCACGGATTCGAACCGAGGACCCCTTCCATGCCATGGAAGTACTCTACCAACTGAGCTACATCCCCACACAATGAATTGATTTCTGTAAATAAACCTAACCTTGCCAGGCCTGGTTTGCAATACCTTGAGCATTGAAAGTGGGTGAACTTGTTCGTTTTCTTAATAAAAACGGTCAGTTGTTGAAGCGCCGAATCAAAGCAACAATCTTTTGACAACCACATTCATTTAATATATAACGCCTGTGTATGAATAAGAAAATTAAATTATGTTCGTTGTTAGCCCTTTCATTCACCACCCTTGCTGCAAATGCAGCCCACTTAGAAGGGATCCATGGTAATCAACGCTGGGTCGAGCATCCAGGGAGTGCTTTTATTAAAATTTATAATGGTGATTCCACCAAAGTGATCAGATCTGCGAAATGTGATGCTCAATTGCTTACCGATTATCAGACCGGTGCTGAAACAGGCAGCAATGATCAAGCATATTTCGTTTTGGAAACACTCGACGAATGCACAGTAAAGAAGAATGGATATCCTGGTTTTTTCGATCTGCCAGTATCGCTGAGCATTGGAAATAGTCTTTTTGCGCCGTTCACTGTTGATTTAAAATTACTCAGCGAAGGAAAAGGAACTTATCGCGATGGATTCTTTTCAGGAAGTTACATCTATACCTCAACCGATACTACAGTTAAAGAAGTGACACATATTAATGGAGACGTGACTTCCGTTACTCAAATTACTCGCGCTGGCGATCAGCTTACTTTCTCTCACCAAGATAAATACGACGGAAGAGTGTTGAAAGAAGTGACGGGTACATTCCAATTGAACGTGGATCCAGCAGCTAAGAATTAGGATGTTGCTCGCTGTCTAGGCTCGATCAATTGCTTCAGATCAGTTATTCTTAAAAGTAGAACATGAAAAAGCAATTTTTAGAGATCACCTCCCATGTCTTCGTTCCTTATTCAGAATGTGAACTTTCTTATGTCAGAAGCTCTGGTCCCGGTGGGCAGAACGTCAATAAGGTAAATAGCAAAGCAGTGCTCCGGTGGAGTTTGAACAATAGCCCTAGTCTCAGTGAAGAAATGCGATATCGCATACGCATTAAACTTGCGGCTAAACTCAATCTCGAAGGAGAGTTAGTGCTTTCCTGTGATAGCTACCGTGATCAAACTCAAAACCGCGAAGAATGTTTAACTAAATTAGAGAAGATGCTAGCCGATGCGGCAGTAGTGCCGAAAAGGCGCAAAAAAACGAAACCTTCGTATACGAGTCAACAAAAGGCAAAAGCGAGCAAGCGGATGCATTCGGATAAGAAAAAGTTTAGACAGGGGGATTACTAGTCGTTATAGTAAACTACTCATGAATAAAAATTTTCAAACCAAATTAATCAACGGAACCATTGTTGGTGCTTTGAGTTCTCTGGCGTGGATAAGTAAATACCTGGCGCCTGCCTTGGCAAGTCGTGAGGCTCGTGTCCATGGAATTAAAATTGATAAAAATAAAGCGATCGTCACCTGGGATCAAAAGAAAACACTCATTGATACGTACACTCCATCAGGATCTATTCCTGAAGCAGGTTGGCCTGTAGCTTTACTTGTTCATGGCGGCGGCTTTCGCTTTTTTTCAAAAGAGAGTCATGCCTTGGTTGCCGTTCAGCTTGCGAAATTGGGCTACCTCATTTTTACCTGCGATTATCGTCTTGCCCCGAAGTTTCCTTATCCCCAAGGTCTCACAGACGTATTGTCTGTCTATGATTGGATCAATCATGAAATGGCTTCTCTGAGGGGAAATCCAAAACGCGTATTAGTAGTGGGGGAGTCGGCAGGTGCTAATTTTGCCTTGGCCGTTTGTCTACTTGCATCGGGAGTAGCGACCATGCCTGATCGAATACCAGCGCCCACATCCAAGCTTGACTGGATCGTGCCTGAGAAAGCAGTACTTCACTGTGGATACCATCAAGTTTCAGGTACTGAGCGTTTTGAACAAAATCAATTTTTATCTAAAATTGTTCAGAGCAGGGTGCAGATGCTTCAAAAAAATTATTTACCCGAGTCGGTAGGATATTCTGAAGCCGCAGATTGGGGTTTGGCAGATCCGCTTTGTGTGCTGGAATCGCTACTGAAAAGCGGTGAAGCGATGAGTGGAGTTTTTCCAAAAGTATTCATTCCGGTTGGTGGTTCAGATCCCGTTTTAGATGATTCGGTTCGATTGGATCGAGTGCTCCAAGGATTGCGACTTTCATCGCGGCTCAAAGTTTACCCGAAGGCGCCTCATTCTTTCTATGCGATGCCATGGAATGATCAGTATGAGGAATGTTGGAATGATATTCGCGAGTTTTTAAATTAATTTTAATCCAAAACAACGGACTGCATTTGCCGTGGTGGCATCTGCCAAATCGTCAAAGTTCATGCCGAGTACTTCCGCAAGTTTCAATGCCGTATGTTTCACCATAAATGGTTCGCATTTTTTTCCCCGCATCGGCACAGGAGCTAAAAAGGGCGCATCTGTTTCCACGAGCAAGCGATTCAAAGGAAATCCCTTGATCATTTGGCGCAAACTTTCAGTATTCTTAAAAGTAAATATGCCTGAAAGCGAAATATAAAAACCAAGATCAAGGCAGGCTCGGGCAAAATTCTCTGTTCCAGTAAAACAATGAATCACTCCCGGAGATGCTCCTGTTGGCATTCCTTTTACATAACGAGTGAGAAGCGGCAACAAGTCCTCTTCGCCGTCGCGGGAGTGGATGACGAGTGGTTTTTTGGCATCCATCGCAAGCTCCATCTGCGACCAGCATTCTTCTTGTTGTTTTTTACGATCAGAATGCTCGTAGTAATAATCGAGCCCGATTTCACCCACCGCTACGCATTTCGGGTGCTCAAGAAATGGCCGCATCGTTTTGAGTACTTCAGGGTTAACGAGTGATGCTTCGTGCGGATGAACTCCGATCGTATGAAACACGTTCGGAAACCGTTCTGAAATTTCCTGAACCGTTTTGAAGTTTGATTCCTCGGTGGCAATCGTAATGAGGTAATTGACTTGGTTCTCGGCACAGTCTTTGACGAGCTCAGCAGGGCCTTTGCCGCCGTCGTATTCATAATTGAGATGGCAATGGGTATCGATCAAAAAACTCATGAGAGTTACTTACCTTGCTTCAATAAGCGGTCGATAATTTCAATCCACAAATTGGTGGGTAGGCCGCCTTCCACTTTTTTACCATTGATGTAGAACGTAGGCGTTGATTGGACTTTGAGTCCTATTCCAATATTCGCATCATTCTTGATTTTCTCAGAAGTGCTCGGAAGGGTCATGCACGATTTTAGTTTTGTTGCATCCAGGCCTTGAACCTTTGAAAGCAGAAGATCAGCAATCTTTCCTTGAGCGAAATCCTTTTGATTTTCAAAAAGAGTTTCATAAGTTTCAGTGAACTTACCTTGCTCGTTGGCACAAATCGCGACTTCGGCCGCTTCGCAGGCAAACTCGTGCATGGTTCTTTTCAGTTCCGGATCAGGATTACATTCTTTGGCGAGCGGGAAATTGACAAATACGAATTTAACTTGATTCGGATAACGTTTGAAAAGCGGGTGAATTGCGGTGGCGCCCATTTTGCATGCAGGGCACTCGTAGTCGCTGAATTTAACAATGGTCACAGGAGCAGTTGCGCTTCCGATGAAGGGCGCATCAGCAGGAATGGGAACATTGACCACGGGGGCGTTCATCACATTCTCTACGAGGTCGTTCATGTCTTCTTTTTTAAGATCTACTTGTGGATCGAGCCCTTTAGTAAAAAGAAAAGCAATCACGAGTGCGGTAAAGCCGACTCCCAGTAAGTGAGTCAGTCTCGTACCACTGGAGCTCTCTTCATCTGGCTTGGGTAATTTGAACGCAATGACGAGTAAGGCGACATTGATGACGTCAACCCCTAAACAGAACAAGCAGAGCTTTCCGATCTCGGTCGTCATGATGACCAAGTAAACCGCGGAAAATAAAAATGCAATGATGGTGAGGGGTACGATGAACACGCGTAGATTCTTTTTCAAGTCTTCACTGAGTGCAAAGAGAGAAAGAATAAATATTAAAAGATAGCCCGCGATCGCTACAGCAGAGAGTGGAAAGCCAGGGAGAAACTCAGCGTACTTGCTGATCTCAATTGCCGTACAATCGAAAGATTGTCCGATATTACAAAAAGGATGCATTTCGCTCATTCCGCTTCGAGTGATGAAGTAGAGGCGCGTTTGCCAAACTGAAATGATGGCACCGATCAAGCTTAAAACGCTGATCATGGAATAGAATGGCTTTGGTTTTACCGTATGGGTATTCATGAAGTTATTGTACCTTTCCTGCTTTAAAAAAGAGGTATTCTGCAAATGCGAGAATTAAAATTCCGCTCAGTACCTTAATTCGATTCATCCACGCGCCGGCGCGGGGTAGTTTTTGAATGCTCCCTGCAAAGGCGGCGATGAGAATGAGGATAGTGCCTAAGCCTAAAGAGAAGAAGAGCATTAAGCCCAACCCAAACATCACAGATTGGGTTTGTGCAATAAATGCGAGAATCGCAGTTAAAACGGGTGTGGTGCAGGGAGCTGCAATAAATCCTGAGCTTGCTCCAAGCACAAATGCTCCCACTAGAGTTGCTTCTCTTTCACCATTTGCTTTTGATCCGCCCGACAGACCAATCATTCGTTTAAATCGTTCCAAGAGTGCTTGAGGATCAAAAGGGAGAACGTCCATCATCATGAGTGCCGCAAACGACATCACGCACCCCAAAAATAAATACCATTTTGAAGTATTGGTAAATGAGCCAAAGACATGGCCTGTGATTCCTGCCAGTACCCCAAGAAATGCGTAAATAATAGCCATGCCTAAAACGTAGGCAATGCCTCTCG
The DNA here is from genome assembly GCA_903845155.1 of Oligoflexia bacterium. GTDB lineage: Bacteria > Bdellovibrionota > UBA1018 > UBA1018 > CAIMNF01 > CAIMNF01. The sequence goes on along the minus strand of CAIMWN010000307.1, from coordinate 4,050 downwards.
TTAATATTGCGCGAGTATTTCTGGGCTCATGCGGAGATTGCAATCCTCCGACCACGCCAACAGTGATGGGAATCATGGGGTAGATGCAGGGAGTAAGGCTTGATAATATTCCACCGATGTAAGCGAGTGCGAGCGCCAATAGTGCGCCACCCACTGAACCACTTTTCAGTAAATTTTCTAAACTGCTTGCGAGATGATCCATGCTAGGATTTTAGCATGACCATAAGATCGATGCCTAGCGTTGTTTTGATGATTTTATTCTTTACAATGATCAGTTCCACCCACAGTTTCGCTGATTCGCCGGCCCCCTCACCGACGCCGGAGTTCAGTGTTCAACTCAGTGCTGAGCCAACTCAATTTGATCCGCTCCTAATGGAAGATGGGACTGCACTCAAGATTGCTGCGAACACCATTGCGACCCCCTATGAATACGACAATTTTGGAAACGTGAAAAAAAGTTTACTGGAAGGAATTTCCATCAGTCGAGATCGAAGGACCTACACTTTTCAGTTCAAAAAAGACTTGAAGTGGTCTGACGGTGTTAAATTTCATGCGGATCATTTTATGTTGGCACTCAAGCGTCTGGTCAATCAACCGGTAAAGGCGGCGCTGTCGGAGTTTTTTCCAGAAATTGATTTAAAAAAATCAAAAGTGCTGGATGCGAGGACAGTTCAGATTGTGTTGGTGGAGCCCGATGCACTTTTTCTTCATTGGTGTACACTTCCACCCTTCGCTCCGATTCGCCAGGACATGATTGATATTTATGCACAAAAAAGAACCCCAGTGGTTCCAACATTAGCGGCCTATTCAGTTGTAGACTATCAACGCGATGAGTTTTTAGAATTAAAGAAAAACCCTGAGTACTTTGCAAAGTCCGGAGTCACTCTTCAAGATGTGAAGGTTCGTTTCATTAAAGATGAAGCCGCGATTCTCCCTTTGTTGAAGTCTGGTTCACTCGATGTGCTCACGCGAGTTCCGGTGCTTCAGTTGAATCAAATTCGGGAACGCTCAACCTTAGTTGAAACCAAGGCTGAGGCGATTACCTATTTAGGATTTAATACCAAAAAAGCGCCATTTAATGAGGTTAAAAATAGACGGGCTTTTCGTGATGCGCTAGTCACGATGAAGCATAAGCTTGCGGAGTCACTGAAGACGGGGGAGATCCCCGCGTCCATATTTCTTCCTCAGGTGCTTTGGCCACCAGGATACAATGGGGCACAAACCATTGAAAAACCAAAAGAGATGCCCGAAATCAGTTTCTCCGCTCAGAGTGATGTTGGCTCCCGTAATCAGAACATCATGGAGTTTGTACAAGATGTAGTGAGAAAAGAACTCCATTGGAAGATGAATCTCGAAATGATGGAGTGGGCTACACATTATGCAAAAGTGAAAAGCGATCCAGACGAAGTCTTCCGCATGGGTTGGCAAAACCCTGTCAGTGATCCATTTGTGATGTACCAAGTACTCAGAGGTAACGGAGTTAATAATTTTACCGGTTGGTCTAACTCTGATTATGATCGATTGATTCGTGAGTTAAGAGATGAAACTCGCTTAGTTAAAAAAGCGGCGTTAGTGAAAAAAATTGAAGAGTTGTTGTATTCAGAAGCACCAGTGGTGCCATTGTTGCAGCAAGTGCTGAGGTATTCATATTCCAAACGAGTTTTAGGCTTCCGTGCAAACTCGTTTGGAGTAATTCTTTTTCGTGAACTCCGTTTCAACGAAAAGGCTGACTAAGCGTAAACCTTTTCACGATGTTCAGACTGCTCTTGGCAGTTCACACACATCGTAGAAAAAGGCCTCGCATCCAAGCGGCGCTTTTCGATTGATTCTTCGCAGAGATCACAAAGACCAAAGGTTCCTTCGTGGATTTTTTGTAGAGCGGTGTTGATCTTAGAAATCATCATTCTTTCGCGGTTACGAAGTTCAAAGGTTAAGCTTTGATTGATTTCGCTCGCTGCAAGATCTGCCTCGTCCGGAAGGTCGTCCGTAGAGATATTCAGATCGTGCTTGATGCTTTCTTTGCTGTTGTTCAAAAGGCGTTCTCTTTCGGCAATCAAGACACTTTTGAACTTATGAGTGGTTTGTACGTCCATTTTACTATTTCCCCCTTGTAAAACGTTAACAGTAGCAATCCATCTTAAGTTCCGAAGCCATACAGGCCTCCGGGCTCATCCTTAAGCTTCTGCCATCATCCCACTGATGACAAAAATTAGACGGTTTAATAGTGTTTATAAGTAAATCTAAGAAGACTCAATTACTTTAAATTGAAGATTTTATTGTAAAAAGCATAAAAGTCGGGTATTTTGTTATTCATTCTTAATACTTATTTTGCGGAAAAATAGCAATAAATAGGGGATTCTGGTCATTATGCAAACATCGGTAATTATTCTAGCGGCTGGACTCGGCAAGCGCATGTTTTCCTCATTGCCCAAAGTTTTGGTTTCTCTCTGCGGTCGTCCCATGCTTTTCAATATTTTGGATCGAGTTTCTGAGTCGAGCCCCGGAGCTCGAGTGGCGATTGTAGTCGGTCATCAAAAGGAATTACTCATTGAACAAGTAAAAGCACAAAAATATAAGAATTTAGAAATTGAATTTATCCATCAAGCAGAACAAAAAGGCACCGGACATGCGGTGAGATGCGCGATGGAATCGGAGTGGGGAAAACTAGCAGTCGCCAATAAAGAAAATGTATTAGTGCTTCCTGGTGATCTTCCGCTCATGACCAAAGAATTAATCCTAGAAATGTCTGAACCGCTCAAGCGCGGATCTGCACTGAAACTTCTTACTGCAATCCTTCCAGATCCCCAGGGCTATGGAAGAATTATTCGAAAAAGTAAAAAGGGCCCTGTTTTAAGAATCGTTGAAGAGAAAGATGCGAATGCGCGTGAAAAGCTGATTCAAGAAGTGGGCCTTTCTATTTACACTTTCCAAGCTCAATTCTTAATGAACGGGGTTGCGGCATTAAAAAATACCAACGCGCAAAAAGAGTACTATTTAACTGATCTGATCGAGATGGCAGCGCGAAAAAAGCGCACCATCGAAACGCTGACATGGGAGTGTCCGGAAGATGTTCGCGGAGTCAATAATCCTTATGAGCTGTCGCAGGCGAGTGGCACGCTCAATGCGCGGATTGTAAAAGCGCATGCGATGAGCGGAGTGCGCATCGTTGATTTGAATTCTGTTAGAATTGAGCCTGCAGTAAGAATTGCCCCGGATGTTACGATTTACCCTGGCGCGATGCTGGAAGGTAACACTGTAATCGAGGCGGGCTCGGTGATCGGTGCGAACGTCATTTTGAAAAATGTAAAAGTGGGCGCGCGTAGTGAATTAAAAGCTGGCACCTACGCTGAAGATTCCATCATCGGCGCTGATTGTAAGCTTGGGCCCTACGCTCACTTGAGGCCCGAGAGTGTTATCGGCGATCATACGAAGATTGGTAATTTCGTAGAACTGAAGAAGACGAAAATCGGTGAGCACACCTCCGTTGCACATTTAAGTTATTTGGGTGATGCGGAAGTAGGTTCACGCGTAAATATTGGTTGTGGCTTTGTTACCTGTAATTTCGATGGTCGCGTTATTGATGGCCAACGAAAACATAAAACGATTATTGAAGACGATGTCTTTGTCGGTAGTGACTGTCAAACGGTAGCGCCGCTCACACTAAAAAAAGGATCTTTCATTGCATCAGGATCCACCATCACGCAGTCGGTTGAAGAAGACACACTCGCTATCGCGAGATCGCGGCAGGTGAATAAAATCGGGTACGCTAAGAAGCTGAAGTAAGGTCTTGGGCGGAACGCGCTAGATAGACGGACCTGATCAGTGCCGAGACGAAACTTTAAAATAAAAATGCCTCAATCCTGTTACAGAATTGAGGCATTTTTATTTTTCTTAAGGTTAATAAGTTTACTTCACTGTAACCATTCCATTTCCATCTGAACGATTATTGCTAGCGTCGTATGCAGCCACGTCAACCATATATGATCCAGATGCAAGAGTCTTCGGAACCGTGCAGGTAGTGGAGTATTGATTTCCAACTGCAGTGACTTT
>CAIMWN010000306.1 GCA_903845155.1 Oligoflexia bacterium | reverse complement strand
GTTCGCCTGAAGAGATCGCGCATTCCCTGTTGTGGCTTCTAGATCCCAGTTGTATTATGACTGGGCAAGTGGTCACAGTAGATGCCGGATTCACGCTTGGAAAACCTCCAACGCCTACCGCATCAAATCGTAAGTGAAAGGTTGAGAGTAGTGTTTTAAAAATCAAAATAGGTGACAAATATGGGTCATTCCATTTTCAAAGAGATTCGACTTTGGGTTACTACGTTGTGTCAAGTTGGCGTAGTGAGTTTGTGTTTAGGGCTATTTTCTGTAACAACATGGGCAAGTGACTATCCGAGCAAGCCTGTTAAGGTCGTTGTACCTTTTCCAGCGGGTACTTCACCTGATGTGGTTGCGCGACTTTGGGCGGAGAGAATGACTCAAGCTTTAGGACAACCCTTCGTTATCGACAACAAACCAGGTGCAGCCACCATCATTGGTGCCCAAGCTGTTGCTACTGCCCCAGCGGATGGATATACGCTTCTTTATACGGCGCAAAACACAGTTTCTATCAATCCCTTTGTTTATAAGAATTTGCCCTATAAAGCGGATGACTTCACTCCGGTGAGTCAAGTTGCAGAAGTCCCATTAATTCTCATCACATCTGGAAAATCATCTATCAAATCCTTACCAGAATTAATCGCCTTGGCAAAACAAAATCCTGGTAAATATAGTTTTGCCAGTTATGGTATCGGTCAAGGTACCCATGTAACTATGGAACGCTTCCTAAACTCAGCAGGCCTAAAAATGGTTCATGTTCCCTACCGTGATGGCGGAATGAATGACGTTATAAATGGTAACGTTGATTTTTCTTTTGATGCAAGTACAACTGCGATCCCCCAAATTAATGGAGGTAAGTTGAAAGCTCTCGCCGTATCTAGTTTGCAAAGGTTAAGTGGATTGCCTGATACTCCCACAGTAGCGGAAGGAATTCCAGGTTTTATGGGGGATTCTTGGACAGGTCTGTTAGCTCGGAAAGGCACGCCAGATGATGTTGTTCTAAAGTTATCTAGTGAAACAATAAAGATTTTGGCTAATCCTGCATTTCAGAAAAGACTGCAAGATGTAGGTTTGCGAACTGGCAATGGGTCTCCTAGTGAGTTCGCAAAATTTATTACAAATGAATCCGCTATCTGGTCTAAGGTTGTTCGAGATAACAACATCACGGCTGAATAGAAGCCATTAATCGTGATTAGTGCATTAGATTTATTACAAATTCCAATCGTTGTAATGGATCTAATTCACTAAGTAGTTGCTATTTAGTTCTGCGCTAACGGCGATAGCCTGAGCGGTATGCCATCAGGGAATATGTTTTGTGAAAGAGGGCGGAGGAGGATGTCATGTGTTGGAAGATTGCCATCTGCACACTTTTAGTCATTGGACGATAACAAACATTTTGATTCCACCTAAACCAGTCAACGTGCAATAAAACGTGTAATGACTGATAGAAAAACGGCCTAAATAATGACCTAAGTTTTGGCCACTGAACCCCTGATTAACAGAAAGCCAGGCGCGGTGCTCGAACCAGTTAAGACAATATTTCGGATCTACATTCGGCAGTCGAACTTGATGATTTGAACAGCCTAGGAAGTGAAAACCGTGCGATATGTCGTGCAATTGGTTTGCAGTTCGCGGGCTCTTCGGAGATGATTTGCACCAATAACTTAATCAATGCAATAGAAAAAATATTGAAATTAAGATTCAAATACGATCGAGCTTAAGCATTTGAATCTATCGTAATTAATAAGTATGTAGGTTGAAAATAAAGATTAATGCGCAACCGCCTGTCGCACCGCATGTTCCCACTGCACCATCCGATGCTGCGCCTCATCACGAGAAATCTGCGCTTCAAACACACAATCAATCTTCCAGTGCTTCTCTAGCGCAGTCAAGTCACTGAACATACCGCAGTGCAGTCCCGCCAAGAGGCG
>CAIMWN010000305.1 GCA_903845155.1 Oligoflexia bacterium | reverse complement strand
CGATCTCACTATGCCGCCAATGATAGCGTCTTCAAACTCAGACTCACCCTGGATTACCCTGTAAACTGCAAATGCCATACATCCAAGCAATAAAACTTTTCCAATAGGCAGAAGTAAAGTGAGTGAGAAAGCTGAGCTCGTCATTGCAACTTTCTCTTTGAACTTGATTTCAATGTATTCATAAATAAACTTTGATTCATTCTCCTAGATGTCATTTCTCTATCAATTTGCGAACGCTGAAGATCAAGTGAGAGAGCTTGCAATTGAACTAACTGAGCCATTGTCTGCAATTCAACTCCTTTTGCCATCATCTGTGCTGATCCTGATGCAGCCGTAATTTGGGCAGCTCGACCTGGGGAAGCTGCTTTTGACTCATTCGCAAGTACTGAACCCGTTGCAATCATTTCTTGCCCCATTTTGTATGCCGTCTCTCCTTGAATTGCACTTTGTGAAATACCAATTTCAGCCGCCTTTACTCTAATTCCCATGAGGTCATCCATTCTGGCTTTTACATCTTGAACTCTTTCTAAGTAATCATTGAGATCAGAAATTGATCTTGCTGAAGTAGGATCAACCCCCTGAGCGCGATCAATAATTGCCTCAATGGTTTGGATTTGATCGACCGTCCTATTGATGCCTTCATTTAATGATTTAATTGCTTCTACCTGATCTTTTGCGGCTCCAATCAATTCTGCTAACCGCTCTATTTCCTGAACCTGCCCAACCACTAACTGGAATAAAGGAACATTCTCTTCACCGAAAAGTGATGCATGCACACTAGAAACTTGAATCAATAGAAAACAAATTAACCACTTATGCATGACCGACCTCCACTGTAACTTTCTTTGATTCTGCAATCATTTCTTCACGCAGATTATCAGTTCGTAAAATTTGGTATTCACTCGCACTTGGATAAAGTCTTCCAATCCTCGAAAAAAACGAGGTTTTAATTAAGCACTCGGAGAACACGCCTTTTTGTTGCTTAAGTAGTCTTAGCTTCTGAATTTCAATGTCGTTTAAACCAAGAACCCCTTTATATGGAGTTGGATCTTCACCCTGGCGTAACAAAATTCTAATGGGAGCATTTTGAACAATGCTTTTTCCTGATGAGTCACTTAAAAAATCTGAAAGACTTTGAGTAATGGCCACCACTGCACCATTCAGTTTTCGAAACTCGCGAAATGCTCGCTGAACCATTACTGGCTCATCTCTTAAGAAGTTCCAACACTCATCTAAAACTACATAAACAGGATGTGTTGTATTTCGATTTCTTAAAAAATGCTCAATTTGAGATAGAAGGTAATGAGCGGCGGCCTTCTTTTCATCAAAATGGAGATCCGAGAGCTCCACCCCAGTCATTGCACCTACAACATTGAGTTGTGATGATAACTGGTCAAAATCTAATTTAATTTCACTTAATGTCTGTGGTTCAAGGTAACTGCCACCTTCTGATCGCACGAGTCTTCTAAAGCTTCTGTTATGGTCTACGAATAAAACACTCATTGGTGTTTTCTGATCTATTAACAGGCTCCAGAAAAACTCAAAAAACAGCTGACTTTTCAGTTTCTTAGAAAAAAGTTTTTGAATTTTTCGCCATTTTTTATTTTTTCCAGAATTTTTTAATTCCGGCTCATTT
>CAIMWN010000304.1 GCA_903845155.1 Oligoflexia bacterium | reverse complement strand
CAATGAGCTGGTCATGCCTTTCCTTAGGTATCATATTGAAAATAGAACGAGTAAGAACTTTTGAAATCTTTTCTTGTTTAGTGATGTGGTTGTCTTGCGAACTCATTTCAAGTTAAACCCAGCTTTTGAAATAATGGGTTTCCAGTCTATGAGCGAACGCCAATGAGCATAATCTTTTTCAATGGAAACGAGACTGTCATAAAGAGAGTTCAGAATTTGATTTCGTTGGGTGTAGGCATTTGAAATCGAAAGCGAATCGATTTGCCCTATGGATTTCTGAACTTCAAGAAGCTTAATGAGGCTGTTGGAGTTATTATAAGATTCCCAGGAAGCCATTAAGATCTCTTTGTTTTTAGATAAGTCGTTTGCAGTAGAAAGGTCACTCGCAGTGAATTGGTTTCTCAGGGACTCAGTGCCGCTCTTTGAACCTTGGTATTGTAAACGATCCCCGGCGACCGTGGAAGTTTGTTTTTGCCCAGGCATATTCCAATTAATAGTAAGACCAGCCTCGAACTGCCGATACTGATATCCCAGCTGATTATTTTGCAGTACTCCCACAAAGGGGCGAACTGATGGTAGCTCAGTACTGCGATCGAGGGAAATCTGCATTTGCCTGCCATTTAAGTCATTTTGAGCAACCATGAAATCTACCGATTTCTCGAAAAGAAATTCCGCATGACTCTCCGTATTGTACTCGCCCAGCAGTCCGTCCAATATTTCACGGGTAAGACCACAAGATGCGTGATCGGTAACGGATTTTGCTATTTCCTCGGCCCGTTTGTCATCCCACGCTCTCAAGCTTAATTTATCGGTCTCAAATTGAAGCTCATAGCTTAATTTATTACGGAGAATGGAGTTCCTCGTGTCGATCACATTGAGAACTTGCTTATAACTCGTAGACTTCACCTGGTAAGAAAGCTGTACTTCCTTTAGTGTGGTTGAAATTACTTTCAAATCTTGAATTGAGTTTTGAAGTTTACACCACACGGCCATCAGATCGAGAAGCAGGTCACGGTAGGCCAAGTAATCGGTGATCAAATTTTTGGCGGTATTATAAAATGCTCCACTTAAATTGTATTTTTGAATTTCATTTTCAATTTGTTGAGCTTCGCCCGAACCCCCTTTGATTACGTCGTAAGAAAGTTTTATTTCCCAGGATTGCACTTGGGTAGGCGGATTCAAACCAGAGCCCGGAAATATTTGGTATTCATTCATTCCCAAAGAATGGGTCAAGTCGAGCTCTAAGGAATTGAATAAACCGATATTATGCGGAACCACCGACACCGTGCTCTGTAGGGAATCGCTTTGAAAAATGTTCTCGCCCGAAGCAGCAAGCAGGTCCCCGGGAGCTAAATCAGGGCCTTTTTTACGTGTAAAACCCACTTGAACCGTCATTGGACTGTCGCCCAGCACACCTTGGGCCTGCACTGAGTTTGCCTTTAATTGAAAAATGGATTGCTGAGCCCGTGGCATTTCATAAAAATAATTCAGTGATGGCTCAATAGTTTTTGCAAGCGGCGAGGCTATTGCATGCGGAAGGTAAAGCAACAGTCCTATTAGGATCAGAGGCCAGCTCATTTATCTTTTCACTTTACCGTTGAATTGAGAAAAATTAAATAGGCAATATTTACCCGTGTAAAGAACTTTTATTCTCGGTTACCATTTTTACATGAACGAAATCAATCCGGGTGCTGAAAGCCTCATTTTCAAACCTTCTAAAGTGTCGTGGGTAGTGAACTCCTATTTGGCACGCCAAAATAATAGAAATTTAAAGTGGTTCGTTTACTCAGTCCTCTTCGTTTGTGTTTCATTCATTACTTGGTGCGGCTTTAGCGAGAAGGCCATTGTCATTGATGCCACCGGTGAAATCATTGCAAAGTCGCCACCCATTCCGGTAACGACTAGCTCATCCATGACCATTCACTCAATAAAAGTAAAAGACAACGAAGCCGTAAAAAAGGGCGATATTCTGGTAGTATCCACGCGGGATTTAAGTGAAGCGGACCAGAAGAAAATCGGGGAAAACATCGAGCATATTCAAAAAAACATTGATCTAGATAAAAAAAAGCAATGTGGCCCCACTTGTTTTGCGGAACTCCGAATGATTGCGGATGGTGGATTTCCGTGGATGGCGAGACTGGACTCAAACTCGGAGCTCAGTCGGAGCGTTTCGGAGTTAAATCGGTATTTTAAAGACTACATGACTCAATATTCTGCACTCAATGAATTGCCAACCACTACCGCAAGCTTGCGTTTTGAAATTAAAAATACTCAGAGGCAAATGAATGAAATCAAGAAAAGAAATGCTGAAAAAATTCTTGCCATGGAATACGACCAACTCCACAGTAAACTCGTTAGTCTTGATTCCCAATTAAAAGAGAAAACCCTGGGCAGCAGATCTTCTTTGAATGGCTCAAGAAACTTGGTCGAGATTTCGCTTCAAGCAGTTCCCACTGCGCTCAAGACTTACTCGGCTGATGCAGTCATCCGCGCACCTATTGATGGAACAGTTTCGTTTGTAGACTTAAAGGGAGATGGCCAAATCATCAGCCCGGGCCAACTTCTCCTTTATGTAAACTCGGAGAAGTCAGTATTGGGAGCAAAATTAAAACTACCCGACTCCGACATTGCTAAAGTAAAAAAAGGGATGCAAGTTAAACTCGATATTTCTAGTTACCCGGCTTCTGAGTACGGCGTGCAGGAGTCAAAAGTTACTGAGATACCAGAGAAAATTGCTGTGGCCGGAAGACAAGCGGATAACACATTTGATGTATACTTAGACCTTGAAGGGCAAGGAGTAAGCTACCACGGGAAAACTTACCCACTTCGATCGGGCGTGAGTTTACGTGCTAAAATTATTGTGAAGCACGAGCAACTCCTTTTTTACTATCTGAAAAAATTGCTTTCCATCAAAGATGATTACCTAGGGGACAGTTAACCGTGCAAACTTCATCGATCCTGAAGTCGATTCCAAAACAATCGATTTTTACCTTGTTACCATTTGCCCTCGAGGAGCTCTCCGATTTTTTTGAAGTCATTCTGGTTCAACCCGGCAAGGAAGTTTTTCCTGCTGGCCAAGCTTTAGACCAATTGGTCATCGCACTGTCAGATCACCTCCTTCTGAGATCTGCAAACACAGATAGCGTACACATTCTACAAAAGGGGCGGACGCTTGCTTTAGGTCATTTGCTGGACAATACTCCTCTGCCCTATTCAGTTGTCTCTCAAAACTACAATCGCCTTCTCACACTACCCCGCGAGAAATTCATCGACTATCTCGCCCGTTATCCTCATCACAGCTCCTATTTAAAAATGATGACTGGATCTGCTGGATTCAGAAATTTCAAAAACTTCCTCACTGAGAAAAACGTTAAACAAGAAATTATTATTGAGCTTGCACATGAGTTTCAATCTACTGCTTTCGATAACATTGCTCACCTGGATGGGATTATTCTCTTAAACGACACTAAAGAATTGCCCATCACCGCGACCGACATCAAACGCTACCTCACCACCGACCGAGCGGTAGCCGGAGCATGGCTCGGAGGATTTTCGGTGGTGGGATCAGTAAGTACACCGTACCAACTGACATTAGACAAAACGACTTTCTTTTTGACCCTTCCCCATTCGGTTCTCCGCCGACATATCAAAGATCAATACGTTCTTGAAAGCATCGCGACCGACCCTTGGGCGCGAGTAGAGAAAAACAAGGATTCTGACCTCTGGGACCTTAATAAAAGCGTTACCCCGATTCAAGTTTTGGAAAATTTCCCCTTACCGATGGACCCAGAATTTTTTTTAAAGGGTACCTCAGACATTGATGCGATTCCCAAGACCATATTCAATTTAATGACCTACCTTGGGGTGACTGGTGACCTTGCTGAAGTAGACTTACTTCTCAGAAAAACCCGTGATCATCTTACATTCGCCAAAATAGGTGAATTGCTGGAGGCCAATGGCTTTCAAACTCGTCCGTTTGAATTTAGTCAAGGTCAGAATGTTTTTGCACCCGTCATTCTCTTTAAAGAAAACCGACTCATCGCTCTATTAGAGAAAATGTCGGCGACCGAATATCTGTGCATGGATTCGATTGATGGTTTTTATAAAACATCATTAATTTCCCTCTGCGGTACTCAGACGGAAATAAAAACTCAAGCCTTAATTGTTGATCGCTCGCCTGTCATCGAAGACCTGGACGCAAGTTTGCATAAAATCAGTATTGGCTTTGTGATGCAGGTATTGGTCGAAAGTAAGCGCTATTTGATTTTGATTGCAGTTTGCGCAGTGGTTATTTTTGGCCTCACCGCGCTTATTCCTTACTTTTCCCAGCTCCTTTTAGATGAAGTACTTCGAACGAGCGACAGCAAGACCCTCACCATGTGTCTCTTAGGGATGGCGGTCTCGGCAGTGGGGATTATTACCTTTGAGTTTTTGAAAAATCGACTCGCTAATATCTTTAGTTTGGAATTTGACCAAAAATTTTCAGCATTTCTTTACAAACGCGCATTGCAATTGAAACCAAAAGATCTCACTCGTATTCAAGTGGGTGGAATTCTGAATCGAATTTCGGAAGCAGAGAAAATTCGTCATTTTTTTTCAACCGAATCCATCAATAAAATAAT
>CAIMWN010000303.1 GCA_903845155.1 Oligoflexia bacterium | reverse complement strand
CGCTCTCATCCAAAAATGAACACATAAATCCCTGCTTAAGACGATTCCGGGTAATGCGACCATGGGATGCCCGTGCTTGAAAAATTAGCTGCGCAGGCAAGGGAAATTCTTATCCAAAGACGCTTGCTTTTTTAAAGGAGATCAATTGCAGAGTCAATCCCTTTTTGGTCATACAAAACGTCCAACTCACTTGCTTGTTTTAAATGAATATTACTAATCTAGGCCGTACTTTCAAGACACATCCACAAACTTTAAGGATTCAAGCACAGATGCATTGCCACAGTCCAAAATCACAATCTTGTTTTTGAAGGTATTGCGAAGCCCCAAGACTACTTCGTGTAACCAGGAAGGGCCAGTTGCCTTCACTCCCGCGAAATCGAGTTCGATTATTTCGTCGGCATCCAAGGGTGCATAAGAAGCACACATGATTTGGGCTGCTTCTCGACCAGCGGGCCTAGACATTAAAAACTCTCCGAATTTCACTACAGGGATTTTCATGGCTTCTCCCACCTCATCAAAGTTAACATGCCGGCGGGCGGCTTAGGATAAGTCACATCGCTGATCATTTCTTTAATAAATTTATCGTTTCCGCCCAAGGTAATGATTCCTGATCCTGATCTTGAAATTAAGGCGCGCGAGGAATTCCCATTGATAATTTGACGAACAAACTTAAGACCATTTCCTCTTTGTTCGGGAGATCGCCCAGAAATCACTTTCTCAAAGGCAGTTTCGATCGCTTCCTGCTCAGTTGCTAAGGACGGTAACACTCGTTTTAAAGAGGAATAAATTCCGCGACCATGATCCGCAAGACCAACAGTCACGCCTGCCTGATCCACTTCAAATACAAAATAACATCCTGGCTGACCAATCCACAAACCTAAGTTGTGATCAAAAGAGTTATTTCCGATCTCGCCAATCATCGAATAAATTAAACTTGCATCAGAGACATTAAATCCATGCTTCAGTAAACTGGGGAAAATTTTCTGTGCACGAGCTTCAAAAACATCTCGTGTTTCTGATACCGCAGGATTTGACTGTGCATTGGCAGTGAAATACCACTGCAATAAATCTTCCATCATCTTAGTTTACCCGATGAAATTCACTTTCAATACACAGAAATATGCTTGTTTAATTTTTAAATTTTGGGGCGCTAGGATTCATCTCGGCCCTCCAGGCCTCGACCCTTCGGGCAAAACTCGCTTTGCTCGCGTTGTGCAATTTTAGCATCCTGCTAAAATTGTCGAACCTAAAGCTCGCATTTTTCTATTGAAAAACACTCGCCAGTCTCTCACCTCGCTACCACGAACCACTTCTTCCTATTTTCCTTTTTGAGGAAACCAAGCAAGGCGACTCGACTAAGACGTACTACTGTACGTCGCATGGAGAGGAGTCCGCAGTCTTGGTGATGTCAAAAAGGAAAATAGGAAGAAATGGTTGGGGCGCTAGGATTCGAACCTAGGAATACGCGAATCAAAATCGCGGAGCTTACCACTTGCCGACGCCCCAACAAAAACCAAGACCAAGACCAAGCATTAATATAATACGATAAAGATAGAAATAACACAGGTCATTTAGACCCGCAAGACTATGATTGAGTAAACTTTGAGACTATTCGTTTCCCGGCTGTTCCTGAAAAGCGTCATCATCCTGGTCAGAGTTCTGGTTTATGCCCTTTTTGATCTCAGCCAGGTAGGATTCAAGGATCAACTTCTCCATGGTCACCCGTGTCTGCTTATTCAGCGGATGGGCAACATCTTTATAGGTACCATCAGCCCTTTTCTTGCTTGGCATCGCTACAAAAAGGCCTGTTGAGCCGTTAATGATCTTCAAATCGCGCACTACAAAGCAATGATCGAGGACGATCGTCACATATGCTTTGAGCTTCTCTTCGTTGACGGGGAAAATCTTCACTTCGGTGATTTCCATTTTTGCTCCCTCTCACAAACATTGACCCAATGCGCGCATTTGATTGAATGATTTTCATTGAATCGGCTTCGCGCCTTCAGTTTTGTTTCAAGTCGCCTTGCACAAAACCTTTCTTCTAGTTTACGAAAATATTTTCAATAATGCAAATATAGTTCTTGACGACTAAGTTTGCTTGACCCTCTTGCCAAACTCAAGGCATTCTGTTCTCAATGAATTCAGTCGACAACTTCTTGGCGCAGCTCGCCCTTCATTTACAGCCTGACCAAATCCGCATAGACGAAGAAACACGGCTTCGCTATGGCCAGGACTGGAGCAATTCACTCACTCCTCACGCGAGCGTGGTACTTTTCCCTAGAAAAACCGAGGAAGTTGCCTTTATTTTGAAAACTTCATCAGAATTTAATCTAGCCATCATTCCCTCTGGTGGAAGAACAGGGCTCTCTGCGGGGGCGGTTGCAACGAAGGGCGAAGTGATTCTGTCGCTCGAGCAACTCAATTTTATCGGCCCCATTCACGAAGGCGCGCTCACGTTACGGGTCGGCGCAGGCGCCATCACCGAAGCAGTGCACGATTTTTGTAAACCGCACAAGCTGACATGGCCTGTGGATTTCGCATCCAAGGGCTCATCGACAGTGGGTGGAAATATCGCAACGAACGCAGGCGGTGTTCGCGTCATCCGCTATGGAAACACTCGCAACTGGGTACTCGGACTCACTGCTGTAACCATGGATGGAACCATTCATGAGTTTAACGGTGAGCTTGAAAAAAATAATACCGGTTATGACTTTAGACATCTCTTAATTGGCAGCGAAGGCACACTTGCCGTGGTAACCGAAGCTGAATTAAAGCTCTCCCCTCTTCCTCAAGAGCGCTTAGTGTTTTTCTTTTCACTCGAAAATTTTAAATCAGTAGTAGAGCTCTTTACCTTTGTAAGAAAACGAGTGTCGGGACTCAGTGCCTTTGAATGCTTAGATCGTGCATCCTTGGACTCAGTGGTGCAGCACTTAGGAAAAGCAGCCCCTGTGAAGAACTTAGGAAAAGTGTTTGTGCTGATGGAAGTTGAATCTCATAGTACCGAAGGTACTGACGCCCTCTTTGCACAAGCCGAAGGCTGGCTTAACGCTATTTTTGAAACGGGCTTGGTGCTCGACGGCGTGATGGCTCAAAACGAACGAGAAGCTGTGGCGCTATGGCAGTACCGGGAAACCGTGGCAGAAAGTATTTTAAATTCACACGACGTACACCAAGAAGACGTATCTGTTCCGATCGCAAAACTCAGCGATTTTTTCTCGGAAATTGAAGCACGTTATGCGAAAGCCTACCCCGAATTTAAAGTTTTTTTCTTTGGACATATCGGGGATGGGAATTTACATATTTTCATTCAACGGCCGGGGAGCCACAGTTCCGCAGCAACAGGAGAGATGAGTAAAGAAGAATTTTTCGCACGCACCAAAGCCTCAGATTTAGAACTCTTCAAAGTTTTAAAAAATTATCGAGGATCGATATCGGCAGAGCACGGTATCGGGCTACTTAAAAAACATGCCATTCATTTTACCCGCTCACCGGCAGAAGTTGCACTCATGCGCGCAATTAAAAAAGCATTCGACCCCCAGGATTTACTGAACCCCGGAAAAATCTTTTAAGAAATCGATACAAGCTTTTTCATTTCCACGAAAGATCACTCGCTCTGCTTTCCTCTTGAGTGCTCGATCATAGAGCGGGTCATAATAATGGGTGAGTAAACTACCCACCCACTCTGAATGCACTTCGTGTGCATTTTTAGAGGTGGACTCAAAGGCCGCAATGATTTCATTTTGAATTTTTGAGTAATTCAAGCCACCTAGTTTTTTTTGAATTTTCCCGAGCGATTCAAGCATAAAAAAACGAGTTTGTTGTTCATCACCTAAGAAATACTTGGTCTTTTCAATCACATATTCATCAATGATGTGATGAACCCGTTCTTCAAATTCCCGCTCGAGTACAATGACGGGAGAAACCAGCATTTGATCAAAAAACCGGCGTGGATTGGTTAAGGCACCAATCATCACTGATTCATCCTCTAACAAAATCCTCGGTGCCGATTCCAACTTTAGCAACTCTATCGCCACTCTATTTTCAAAAGTAATTTGCGCTGGCTGCGCACCCAGGGAACCAAAACTGGATCCCTTATGATTGGCGCATTTCTCTAAGTCAATGAAAGGGAAGGCCGCATCATACAAAACCCTGGTTTTGGCTGAACCAGTTCTTCCACTTAAAAGAATAAATTTCTTTTTTGCAGATTCGCATTCAATTACATCCATCAAAAAATGGCGAAGCGCCTTGTAACCACCAGGTACGAGTTCGATCGTCACCCCCGCTTGGCTCAGCCACTGTTGCGTGATTCGTGAGCGGAGTCCCCCGCGGAAACAATAAAGGACCGCAGTCGGATTTTGTGCGATCGCCCGTTTCCACGCATCCACCCTCGCCTCTTTTACTGCACCCGTGACGAGCTCATGGCCCAATTGAATAGCCGATTCTTGGCCTTTTTCCTTGTACCGCGTTCCAATTAAGTGCCGTTCCTGATCACTCAAAATGGGCAAATTAATAGACCGGGGAAAATGGCCGGCAGAAAACTCAACTGGAGCTCTGACATCAATCAGGGGAATATCATTTTGAAATAGGCGTTTAAAATCAATCATGAATCTCAATGAAATGAGAGCCTGCGGATAATACTTCACCGATGATGCTCGCTTTCTTAAAACGAGTCCTCAGTTTACTGACCATGCTCTCGGCCTGATCTCGTGCAACAGAAAGCAAGAGTCCACCACTTGTTTGAGGATCAAATAGAATTTGTTCTTGATAGGGTTCAAGCTTTGCGTTCATTAAAAAATAAGCTTTAGTATATGATAAATTTGAGCGGTGAGCTTTGGTGAGATTATCGGCTTTGATTGAATCAAAGGCACGATCAAGTACAGGTAGCGCAGAAAAATTTAACGAGATACTCACCCGCGAAGCCTTTGCAACCTGCATCGAATGTCCGAGTAAACCAAAGCCAGTAATATCAGTCGCCGCATGAATGCTTTCCAATTCCGCTTCACTCAATAAATCCGAAACCAGATTAAGCGCGCTCATGGATTGCAAGGCTTCCTCAATTTGAGCTTCGGAGTAATCTGAATTTTTTAACCCAGCAGTGAGCGTTCCCGTACCGAGGGCTTTAGTGAGAACGAGCACATCACCCACTTTTGCATTTTGATTCGTCCACATTTTCTTTGGATCCACCAAACCGGTCACCGACAAACCAAACTTGAGGGTGTCGTCATCAATAGAATGACCACCGACGAGCGTGGCCTTCGCCTCATGAATCTTGCTTTGTGCGCCTTGCAAGACCTCAGTCATGATACTCGGATCAAGCGTCGCTAAAGGAAAAGCAAGTATTGCCATACAAGTTTTGGGAGCACCACCCATGGCATAGACGTCACTGAGTGCGTTGGCTGCGGCAATTTGACCAAAGAGATAGGGGGTATCTACAATGGGCGTAAAAAAATCGAGGGTTTGAACCAGCGCGATGTCAGGGGTAATTTGATAAATCCCAGCGTCGTCGAAATCTTTTCCATCGATGAGCACTGCTTTGTCATCACTAGAAAAATCAACCTTCCCGAGAGCCTCTCTCAGCACCTCTGCTGAAATTTTTGCAGCACAGCCACCTTTTTGAACGGTTTGAGTTAATCGCATGATTTCATGATAAAGCAAGCGCGTGAGCTAAACCACTACAAATAGATCTTTTTTCGCATCAAAATCGATCTTAATCTCTTTCACCTCATTCGCCTGTTGGTCATTTCCGGTCTTCTCACCGGTAAATGTGCCCTTCAAGAGCTCAAGTGCGAGCATGTCCTGAATCCGTTTTTGAAACACGCGCTTCATAGGACGGGCGCCGTAATCACGGTCATAGCCTTCTTCAAGCAAGTGGGCACTCGCACTGTCGGTGAGTTTAATCGCCACGCCGCGATCGAGAAGCATCGTGTTCAATTTCTTCACGTAGAGAGATAAAATATGCTCAAGGTCAGCACGCTCTAAATGATTAAAGGTCACCACTTCATCAATCCGGTTCAAA
Source organism: Oligoflexia bacterium (assembly GCA_903845155.1). Classification (GTDB taxonomy): domain Bacteria; phylum Bdellovibrionota; class UBA1018; order UBA1018; family CAIMNF01; genus CAIMNF01. The sequence goes on along the minus strand of CAIMWN010000303.1, from coordinate 205 downwards.
AATTCCGGCTTAAAACTCGCGCGTAATAATTCGTTTAGGTTTTGATCTCGAATGACCGGATTTTTTTCGTTCAATATAATATCGCTCCCCAAGTTAGAGGTCATCACGATAATTGTATTTGAGAAATTTACCGTGCGTCCCTGACCATCAGTCACGCGACCATCATCTAAGATTTGTAAGAAAACATTAAACACATCAGGATGCG
>CAIMWN010000302.1 GCA_903845155.1 Oligoflexia bacterium | reverse complement strand
TGCCTTGGGGCTCTTGGCCCTGCTTGATTATTTCTTTGTGGTGATTCCCCTCGTCGCCGTTTTAATTACTTCAATTCTAGCGGCTCCCCAACACTGGGTAAAATTAATCATTACCACCACCGTGGGATCAGTGATTGGAACGATTCTTTTTTCGATTTTAGTTCGGCATTATGGAATCCATTTTATTGAAATGGTTTCACCAGACCTAATGAAACACGCTATGTGGCAGTCCACTGAAAAATGGATTTCCGAGTATGGTTTTGGAGCAGTATTTGGAATCTCTGCCTTACCCATTACCGATCACCCCATGATCGTCATTGCATCACTCGCCAAGATGCCCTTGATGCCCCTGTCCATTGCCATCACACTAGCGAAGCTTACTAAGTATTTTTTCTTTGGCGCACTTGCTGTTTACGCACCTCAAAAACTACTGAAAATTAAGCCCATTTCTAAAGAAATTCAAGAAATAGGCAAATAAAGCCCAATTATTCCGGTTTGAAATTTAAAGTCAACTCAATTTCAACTGTGTCATTGAAGACTCATTCTTAAATAGACGAAAATAGCCGAAAATAGAATACATGGGCGGGTGTTTTTGCGTTCGATCAACTCTCATCGTTTTTGTTTTTCTATTGCAAGCTTGCGGAGCGACCATTAGTTCACCCACTATAAAGGAAACTGCGCTGCCAAATCCACTGACTGATTCTGCTCCCACCGCCACTCCCGATCCCAGTGCAACCGTGACACCAGCACCCACCGCAACACCCACACCTGTTCCCACTGCAACTCCCATTCCTGCAAGTTTGGTTTTCATTCCAGCAAGTCCTCTTGGGCTTGCCAATACTGCAGTCGGTTCGACGGGCACAGTACAAGCAATTCAAGTTTCAAATCCAGGAGGAGTCGGCATCACCTCGTGCGCTACCATTGGTACACTCACTGGAACCAATCCAACAGAATACCTAGTAGCAGGAAACTCGAATTGCAATGCTGGAATTACGCCGGGCTCGACGTGTAGCGGTATTACGGTAGCCGCTAGACCCATTTCAGTCGGCGCAAAATCTGCAACTCTTAATTTATCTTGTTCAGGTGGAAGTTTAACAAAGAGTATTTTAATCACCTACACCGCAGTGAGTTCTGGGACTTCAACACCCACTCCTTCGCCCACGGTTGCGCCCCCAAGCGGACTCACTTATTCAACTTCAAGTATCGTCGCCATCAAGGGCACTGCCATTACTGCGAGCAATCCTAATTCAACGGGCGGAGCAATTGCCACTTACACTTCCACCACTCTTCCTACTGGCTTAAACATCAGCTCAAGTACGGGAGTCATTTCCGGGACGCCCACAGTGATTCAAGTGAATACTCCTTATACGATTACTGCAACGAATGCTTCAGGCTCTACTACTACAACCGTAAATATTTTAATCAAAGACATCGTGCCGAGTGGATTGACCTACACAACACCAGCTGCAAGCTACACTACGGGCACTGCAATTGCTGCAAATAATCCCAGCGCCAGCGGCGGCCCGATCGTTAATTACTCCGTCAGTCCACCGCTTCCCACTGGCCTAGCATTAAGCTCCAGTAGCGGCATCATTGGAGGTACGCCTACCACATCACAATCTTCTGCCACCTATGTAGTGACCGGCACTAATTCAGGCGGATCGACCACCGCTTCAATTTCTATCACCATCGCTGCAGCACCCACACCCACACCCACACCCACACCCACACCCACGCCCACGCCCACACCCAGCGGAAGCACGATTTCACTCACCGGAATTCCCGCTTCTGGCTTAGCAACCATTGTTGATCAACCGGAGGCAACTCACTTTGTAAACACTACGGGATTTAATATGGCCTGTCCCGCAGGGCAACAAAAATTAGTCATCGGTCCTCAGCAGATTTGGAATGTCACGAGTGTCGCCGATCCTTCACAACTTTTTAATAATCCCTCCATCACCGTGAGTTCGGATGGAACCACCTTTAATCAAAATGCGCTCGGACTCGTGAGTAATTGCGCTCCTAACAATTACCCCACTATTCAGTACCAATACAACTCGAGCTATTTTGAATTCGACGTGGATCTCGGCATAGAAGTGGCACTTTCCTCTGTCTATAGTTTTCATAGTTGCGGCGCAGGTACCCCGGGCACTGATTACTGGGGAATGCGTTCTGTGAGTTCGGGTTCCACTGTAAATTATTTCGATCAAATTGAGAATTTTTCAAAATCGCCAGGATCTTCATCGGCGCCTTGGAGTAGCGAAACCACTCTGACTAATAATAATTACAATGCATGGAACAAAGTTGACCTCACTTTAGGTGGTACCACCTCTGGCACTACCACTCGTTATTTGAGATTTTCTCGCCATGGAAATCCAGCGGGTGCAGACGTCCAATTTATCATTTGTGCAACCCCTACGCAGGCTTCAAATTATATTGCGAACGGTGGAATCGTAACAAAACCGACTCAAAATAAAACAATCGATCAACTCTTTGGAGTCAACGGTTTTAGTAATAATTCAAACGTTGCTCGCGACAACCCTCATCTCGTAAAACAGATGGCTAATGTGTTTAGAGATTACAGCGCTTTCGTCTATATGTTTAGCCAAGGTGAGTTTGCCGATGCAAACACAGGATTGAAATATGGAATCAATGTAAGCAACTTTCCGCTTTCTAATCTGTCACCAGGTTCTGCAAGCACTTCATTTTCGTCGATTAATACGCAAGAACAAAGGCGCTACTACTTCTACAACGAGCTCTATAGAACTGATCTGATCAGTAACCCTGTAAAACCACTGATCACGATGATGGGAGGACATCCACTTTTTGAAATGACTCCTACTGCTCAGGGTCTTCTTATTTCAAGCCAAGTCCAAGGCCTCATGGCTAATGCTGGAACTATGGGGGATCGCAAACCCATTCCGTCTTTCTATTGCACGAGACACGCCACCTGGGATTCTTATGCAGGGTCCGGCACTAAAGCTCCCGCTGATTGCTCGGGCACTGATGCTCTCCCTACCAATGTCCCTGCCATGCCGAATGCCGCAGCTTGGGGAAGCTCGACCTCGGCTGTTCCAGCGAGCAATTCGTACATCAATAACTTGAATGGAACTTCAGGAATTACTGCCGCAAACCTTGGCATGATTCAGTGGGGACAATGGTTGATCAACAATTATAACTCTCACATTGGCACGCAACCTACTCTCCAAATTTCATTAAATCCTTATGCGTACATCGCCCATGCGAAACTCTTAACGGACGCCACGAAGTCGTTTCACAACTTAGTTCCCGGTATGTCTTTTAATATTGAGAACAGCAACGAAGTGGATGAAACCTGGGGCTATGTTTCTACCAGCTCCTCCACCAGTGATTTTAATGTGGAAGGCCATTTCACTCCTGAAGAATATGCGGCCATGAGTAGCGCCGATTACGATGGTCATTGCGGAAGCATGCTCGATCAAAATGGAAATAATATTGGATTCAAATATGCTATCCAAAATCTACCGAGCTCACAGGTAAAACCAAAATTTGTAATGTCGGGACAAGCAACGAGCAGCCAGTTTATTACGAACATACTCCGCATGCGCGATTGGTTTGTCGCCAATCGAACCGGAACCGGGTGTAAAGTATTCCCCTTCGATGCCATGAATATTCACGTCTACTCCACTTCCACTGGCGGTCAATACTCAGGTTCCTCTGTCACCACTTTTGGAATCAACCCTGAGTCACCTACTTCTGGTTTCACTAACTTGAATTATCAGATTGCGCTCTTAAGAGATTATCTCGTCAGCAATTTAGGCTTGAGCAGCCTTGAACTCTGGAATACTGAATTCGGTGCTGACTCAGACCACGTTTATAATAGTCCAAGTCTTGCTGCAGCTGCTGACCCGTGGATTTGGACTTGGTATACCAATTCAAAAAATGCCTCTCAAGGTCTCGACAGTAATCCAAATTATGACTCTTATTTGGCAAATTTCCTGAATACTGGCTCGAGCGCCTACCTTAAAACCGTATGCGGATCCATTTCAGACGTTTGTTTGGTTAATCCTACTGGGACCGATTGTCAAAACTTGAAACTTTATAATGCACTCGCGGCACCCGCGAACCAACTTCAATGGATCCAAAATGGTTACTCGGTACAAAATTCTTCCTTCGTGAGAATTCCATATCGAACGAACATCAATGGCACCGATTATTTATATCAGTACGGTCAACGTACCGGACAAAACGAGGTACCATTTAAATCATCAACTTGGGTGGATGAAATTCAAGGTCAGTGGCTCACTCGTTCTGTTCTTGAGCTCTTTATTTCAGGCGTCGACCAAGGAGCCGTTTATTGGATGTCGGATAACTGGGACCAATTTTCAGGCCTGGGTGTGGGGACATTCTTAAGCTCTGGGTTAGTGGAAAGCCAAATCAGTAAGCAAGCCATTTGCACTTCTGCTACTAACTGCTTTTGTAATAACTTATACGCGACCAATGTGCCGAAACCAAGCTGGTATTACTTAAAGGGAATGAAATCCCTACTTACCGGCATGAAATACGATACCCTTCTCACCCCACGACAAATCTCAGACGCCGCGCCTTTACGAATTTTGAAATTGCGAAGCGTCAGCAATACGAAACAAGTCGCTTATGTGGCGTGGATTGCAGATGGCCGTGGCAGGATGAGTAGCGCTAACCAAGTCTCAGGCACCGTGAGTGGATCAAGCTATACCCAATACACGATGCAAATTCCAAGTGATGGCAGCAAACCATTGTTTATGACTCAACAAATCTCGACTGCCGCCACACTCTCGGGAATTACACTTTATGAACTGATGGCTCCGAGTACTTCGAGCACAAATTCATCGGGTCAAACCCAATCTCCTGATCCAACCTTACTCGGCACTTCTGGATATCAAGCTTACGATCTGAGCTGCACGGGTTCATCAGGCTGTACGCTGAATTTTAGAGTAGGAGAAACCCCAGTGGTGATCATGGCCACTGAAAACTAAAAAAGGCAGTGGCACTATCAGCACCACTGCCCTATTCATTTTTATAAATCAACTCCTAGCTGGATTAACCTTGAACTGGAGCCACTTCTTCTGAAGAACTATTTTCTTCAGCAGGAGTATTCGTTTCTTCTGAAGAGCTATTGGCAGGAGCATTCGATTTCAGCACTGCAGAAGCAGTGGGATCGGTCTTCATTTTCTCTGCACCTTCATCTAGGCGACGATTGAACTCATTTTCAAACTCAGCGACGTGCTGTACTGACATAACCACTTTCGTTCCCGCTTTACAGTCACCTGTTTTAGCTGAACGAACAACCATGGTTGCAGTAGCGCTCTTTGCATCTACCCCTTCAGAAGCGAGACTGACGACATCACCAGCACTGAGAGTACAGGTAGTTGCATTAGTTCCCACGGTCATTAAGGTCATGCTGGAAGTAATCGCGTAAACACGAGACATGTCTTGCAATTTAGTATCAATCGCAATCACACTTCCTTTGCTTCTTGCATCCATCTCAGCATCGATTTGTTTTTTCATTTGCTGTTTTAATGCATCGATTGTTGCTTGTTGAGCATCAATTTCAGATTGTTGAGCTTGGATCGTAGACGCTTGTGCATCTAATTTTCCTTCATCCACTTGAGCTTGGTAGTCATCACTTAAGATCGATGACCAAGTGTAATCCACTAACCATTCAGATGGGTAAATGTAACGTGGGTATGGGCGATAGTAGTAACCGTAATAACGGAACCAAGGATCATTGTACCAATTCCAGTTATATGACCAGTAATTGTGGTAAAATCCCCAAGGGCAGAATGGATTGTACCAGCTAAAAAGTCCGCCACGGAAATAGTAAGGATTGTAAACATAGAATGATCTGCCATAACTATTGTAACGATTGTAGCTATAAGTGCGTCCTGCAACGCCATTACGGTTATAAAAGGTACGAGTCATTGCACGGCCAGTAGCAGAATATTTCTCACTCTGCATGGTACGACCGGTACGTTGATTAGTATAAACCACTTGGCGAATGCCGTTGTTGTTCACCGTAGTATTACGAACTACCGTTGTATTACGAATCGTAGTAGTGCTTCGTGATGGTTGAGAAGTCGTTCTAGAAGGTTGCGTGTTTCTAGACGGCTGTGAAGTCGTTCTGGAAGGTTGCGTGTTTCTAGATGGCTGTGAAGTCGTTCTAGAAGGTTGCGTGTTTCTAGATGGCTGTGAAGTCGTTCTAGAAGGTTGCGTGTTTCTAGATGGCTGTGAAGGACGTGAAGGAGCGCTGCCACCACTTGAGTGACCTCCGCCACCGCCACCACTTGAGTGACCTCCGCCACCGCCACCACTTGAGTGACCTCCGCCACCACCGCCGCCACGACCACCGCCGTGTTGTGCGTCTGCATCCGGAACATAAATTGCCATCGATGCGAAAACGACGGCCATAGAAATTAACTTTAACATCTTTGAAACCCTTCTCTTTTTGTGTTGTTGAGTAAATCCAAACCCAAAAACTAGTTTTTAAACTTCCTTTTTTGCCTACTCATCCTGAGTTCAGATTCTTTGAAAATAGGTAAAGCAATATGCGTGCCATTTTTTTGCCTTAATGAATTTGAATTTTTACACAAGAAAAACCTAAAGCTTCTTTCTGGAGTTATTCATCTCACCGGCAAACAAAAAAATCGAAATTCTCTGTGAAAAATAGTATTGCTTTATGATTCATTTATTAAACAATTCACCACTTATTTGAGTAATCTTTGTTTTTTAAATCCCTTGGAATACTCATACGGTCTCGAACATCAAGTGGCATGCAGGATCATTCTGTCACTGAAATAAAGCGATAAACGCACCACTCACCGCTAAATTTTTCATACTGAACCAATTTACTAACCGCATTAAAATTGCGCAACATGAAATCCTGTCATCACCATTAACCCCAAAGTGTCGATTCAATTTTTCACAGAGAATTGGCTTCAATAAATAAGTTTGGACTTAAGCGCTTCAGGCCTTTAAGTGAATGGAAATTTTCTTGCTGTATAAAAGTGATATCAGTCAGTGAAATCACTTTTATACAGGGAGAAGATAGAGGCATCTCGTATTAAGCGGCGATTAAAACAACCAACTCCATCATACGGATCATGTCACACCACAAAGTAGCCCTACTCTGGGCGCACTAAAGAAAAAGGGCAGTGATACCATTTGTATCACTGCCCTTTAGGCTATTATCATTCGTCGACGGGATTACTCCTGAGCGAGAGCCGCTTCTGAAGCATCGCTATTCGCAGCTACGCTAGCTTGAACAATATCGGCTCCATCGTCTTCACTTGGTTCAAGTACTGATGAAGCAGTGGGGTCAGTCTTCATTTTTTCAGCACCATCATCCAAGCGACGATTGAATTCATTTTCGAACTCAGCAAGTTGCTCGACAGACATCACTACTTTCACGCCCGCTTTACAATCATCTCTTTTAGCTGAACGAACGATCATGGTTGCAGTGGCACTGGCATCATCGATTCCTTCTTTTGCGATACTGACTAGGTCACCAGCGCTGAGTTTGCAGCTTACTGCATCCCCTTCATCTGCTGAAGGAACAGTCATGCCTGAAGTCACTGCGAAGATACGAGATTGATCTTGGAGTTTAGCCGCAATATCAGATGTTTTACCATCCTTACGCGCAGCCATTTCATCCTCGATTTGTTTCTTCATTTGCAGTTTCAAAGCATCGATTTCAGCTTGTTGAGCATCGATCTCTGATTGTTGTGTTTGAATAGTTGACTGTTGTGCAGCCAGAGTTCCATCATCTACTTGAGCTTGATACTCATCGCTTAAGAGGGATGACCAGTAGTAATCTACTAACCATTCAGATGGGTATACGTAGTGAGCGTATGGGCGGTAGTAGTAGCCGTAGTAGTTAAACCATGGAGAATTGTACCAGCTCCAAGAATAGTTCCAAGATCTGCGGTAGTACTCAGAAGCACAAAATGAGTTATACCAGCCATAATGACCTGATTGCATATAAAGCGGGCTATACACATAGACGGAAACATTATGAAAACTACGCTTGTCGTAGCTATACGCAGTTTTCACATTTTCTCTGCTGTAGAAAGTCCGAGTCATTTTACTTCCGGTTTTTGAATACTGTTCGTTCATGACTGGGCGACCAGTAGACTTGTTGGTATAAGTCACAGTACGAACGCCGTTATTTTTAACCACAGTATTTTGCACCACAGTTGTATTACGAATGACGACATTGCTTGAATTGTGATTCACAGTCGTCACCCTTACTGGGTGTGAAGTGGGAGTAGATGTAACAGGACCAGTGCGAACTGGCGCTGGTGCTGGATTAGTGCGAACTGGCGCTGGTGCTGGATTAGTGCGAACTGGTGCAGGTGCTGGGCGTGGTGCCGGAGCCGGGCGTGGTGCAGGTGCCGGGCGTGGTGCAGGCGCTGGACGTGGTGCAGGTGCCGGGCGTGGTGCAGGCGCTGGACGTGGTGCAGGCGCCGGCGCAGGAGCACCTCTTCGTTGAGCTTCCGCTTCTGGAACATATGCCGACATCATCGCGATTACGATCGTCGCTGAAATTAACTTTATCACTTTTAGACCCCCTGGTTTGTGTGTTGTTGTAAAAACCTGAATTCAGAAATGAATTACCAATTCATATTCCTTTTGCTGCCTCATCCTGAGTTCAGATTCTATACAAACGGTAAAAGCAATATGCATGCCAAAGCGTTTTGAGGTGCTTAAACTCGATTCGTAAAAAAAGTGGAGCCGGATTTACCTAGGGCGAGAAATTAGTTTAAAAATTAATAAAAATGGGCAAAAATGTGCCTTATTTGCAGGATTAAAATCGCTAATGTAATAATTTATTTTTGTGCGGGAAAAGTAGAAATCACGAAAATTCAGAAACAGATACTTCAATTGAACACGACATTGAGGATCATTCTGTCACTGATTTACGATGCACAAACGCACCACTGAGATTTAGCTTGGCGATGTGAAAATTGATTTTAAGAGTAAATGGTGCCGAGGACGAGAGTCGAACTCGTACGGCTCTTTCGAACCGCAGGATTTTAAGTCCTGTGCGTCTACCAATTCCGCCACCCCGGCACAAAGAATGATTTTAATAGAGATAGGTAGTCCGCTTAGGTTGCCAACACAGAGCTTTTTTGGCAATTAATTTTTGTGATTTCAGTATTTCTATTCAAGGGCTTCAGCGAGGTGACGCAATACAGCATCAAACTACAATCTGCGCTCACTTGAGTTTTTTGACTTCACGAAATGAAAACGGATGGGAGAACCCAAGAAACCCCAGCGTGCACGAAGTGCTTTGATGAGGTGGCGACTCAAACTGAAATCGATCTTTTTCGGGTCATTCACGTGCGCCACAAAAGTAGGCGGATTCCTTCCCGTTTGGTGGCTCAAGTAAAATTTGGCATTATGCGGATTATGAATTTCAGATTCGGTTTTTACAAATTCAGTCAGATCGCGTGTACTCACACGAACGCGCCGTTGCTCAATCACGTAATTCACCATGCGGTGTAAGCGATCGAGGCCAATGCTGTCCTTGGCGGTGGTAAACACGAGAGGCGCCCAATTGAGGAAACGAATCTGCTTACGAAGCATCTCTTCTGCGGCTTTTTGCGAAAACTCATCATTCTCAGATTGAGTATCCCATTTATTTAGAACGATGATCACACTGCTGCCCACTTCTTCGATTAAGCCGGCAATCTTTTCGTCTTGGTCGTAGACGCCCTTTTCAGCATCAATCAGCAAAAGCGCAAGGTCTGCGCGCTCTAGGGCCTTCCGTGTTTGAACGACAGATAAAACTTCAATTCCCTGCTCTGTTTTGTTTTTCCTTCTGATCCCAGCGGTATCAATCAGAATATAATCTTTTCCGTACCAATTGATTTTCGTATCGATGGCATCAACGGTGGTTCCCGCAATCGGACTCACAATTGCCCGCTTCTCGCCCAAAATCGCATTCAATAAAGTACTTTTTCCCACATTGGGCTGCCCCACAATGGCGATCGAAGGGGTACGGGGTATGTAAGGAGTGTTCTCATCTTCCATTACATCATCGCCCGGCGCGAGTTCGGCATCAGGAGTGTCGCTCTCGGCCTCTTCCATCTCCCGGTCCGAGTCGTCTTCATCAAAGGCTTCGTCCTCTGTTGGACGACGACTAGACTCTACTGGCTCAGCAGAGGTCATATGAATGATCGTATCTTTTAAATCTTCAATCCCGATATTGTGCTCAGCCGATACCGGCATCAGCGTTTCGAGTCCAAATTTATAGAACTCAGACAAATCGTCTTCAAAGGATTCATGGTCGACTTTATTGACCACACCAATGACCGGAACATTCTCTTGGAGGCCGGACCTACGAAGCTCGTTAAAGACATCTTCATCCGCGTGAGTGATCCCAGTACGAACGTCCATCACAAATAATACGATCGTCGCTTCTTGAAGAGCCGTGTTCACTTGATAAGCAATTTCTTCTTTAAAGCGCCCCTCACCCAAACCGCCAGTATCAATTAAATTCAAATGATATTCTTCGGCGCTAATCCACCAAGTGGCGGGCTCCACAATGCGATCACGGGTCACACCCGGAGTATCGAGGACCAGCGAGCGCTTACGTCCGAGCAAACGATTGAATAAACTGCTTTTTCCTACATTCGGGCGACCTACAATTACTATATTCATGACTTACCTTTTTTACGGTGATCCAGAGAGTAACCCAGGGTTTTCATTTTATTCATTTCACTCGTCCATGCGTCGAGGACTTTTACTCTCAGCTCTAAAAATACTTTTTCACCCAGCAATTTTTCCACTTCTGCACGAGCAGCTGTTCCGATATCTTTAATTTTCTTTCCGCCCGCGCCAATCACCATTCCTTTTTGACTATCGCGTTCCACATAAATCATAGCCTGAATCAGAACTGGTTTTTGCTTCTCTTTAAATGCTTCAATTTCAACTGCGCAGCTGTAAGGAATTTCGTCGCCCAGTTTCATGAATAATTGTTTCCGAATCATTTCGGCAACCACAAATTTAACCGGCTTGTCAGTCAAAGAATCTACATCATCATAAAGCGGCGGACCTTCCGGCATCTCTTCGAAAATTTCATTCAGTAAATCCTTCACGCCTTTCTTTTTCATGGCGGAGATTTCGCTGACTTTTAAAAACTTACACTGCGTGCCTTCGAGCCCTTCTTTCAAGGTCTCCACCCATGGTGCGATCCAGGTAAACACTTCAGGCTTCGTTCTCATGGCATCACATTTATTAATCACGACCATCAACTTCGATGACGCTTTTTTAAGGTATTCCAGCATCAGTGTTTCCGCGCGAACATGACTAAAAGGATCGATCATGTACAAAATCAAATCAGGGCCATCGAGCGCGCGCTTTACTTCTTGAAGCATGTACTCGTTAATTCCACCCTCTTTTGCTTTATGCACGCCAGGAGTATCAATAAAAACAATTTGCCCGCGTGCTTCGTTTACAATTCCGCGAATCTGATCGCGAGTAGTTTGAGCTTTAGGCGTGACGATAGAAATATCTTCATGAAGAAACTCATTGAGCAACGTACTCTTCCCTACGTTCGGGCGACCTAATAATACTACTAAACCTGATTTCATTTTATTCCTTAATCGATTCTGGAATCTGAAGAAGTGCTTCCTTGGCAGCGTTCTGCTCGGCTTCTTTCTTAGATGGGCCGCTAGACTTGGCTAGCAAATGATCCTTAATTCGAACTTCGACCTCAAACACCTTGGCATGATCTGGGCCTGTTGCGCCAATCAAATGGTAAGTAGGGGTCATCCTAAAGCGACTTTGTACTTGTTCTTGAAGGTTAGTCTTATGATCCTGGAAAGAAATCGGGCAGTTTTCTGCCTTGAACAAGGGAGCAAACATATAGCGCACTACCGGGTAAACGGCGTTAAAGCCTCCGTCAATGTAGATGGCAGCAATCAGGGCTTCAAACGCACTTGAGAGAATAGAGGGTTTGTCGGCCCCACCCGTGCGCTGCTCACCCTTCCCCAAGCGGAGCAAATTACTCAAAGAAATCGATTTTGAGATTTCATAGAGTGTTCTTTCATTCACCACAGCTGCACGCATTTTAGAAAGTTGCCCCTCGGCTGCATCCGGAAAAGACTCAAGCAATAAATCTGAAATCACCAAATCCAGTACCGCATCGCCTAAGAACTCCAGACGTTCATTGTCCCGATAGGCTAAAGATTTATCCTGTAAGTTCTCATGCCCGTAAGAAACATGGGTGAGCGACTGAATCAACAAGCGAGTGTCTCCAAATTGATAGCGGATGCGTTCTTGTAATTCCTCTAAGCTGGTGACGGGTACCATTAGTTCACACTCCCCATCCAACTAATTTCGCCCGATGCCCGATCCGTAATCCATTGGTGAATCTTGATGTTCATGATTTCGTTATAAGAGCGTTTATCACCCAGCTGGACCTTGGGAAATACCACACGCTGATAATTGGGCGAGTAACCCGATACCCAGTTGTGTGTTCCATCCGGTCCTTTCACATGACTTTCGACCAAGACCTGCTCCAGAACGCCACTCAAAAGGCCGCTCTCTGTTTCGCTGAAATTCTGCCTCATACTCGCGTAATGTTGGCTGAGACGTTCTAGACTCAAGGCCTGAAGCGCCTTCGCGCGTTCCTTCCTTTTAGCAGGAGGTACAATCAAAGGAAGTTTGGTTGCGGGTGTGCCCTCGCGTTCACTATAGGGAAACACATGAAGCCTGGTCCAAAAGAGGGATTTCAATTTTTCGATATTTGCTTGGGCGTCTGCGTCCGTCTCGCCCGGAAACCCAGTAATATAATCCATTCCCACAAAGGGCTTTCGGTTCATGCGCGAAAGCTTTCCCAATACTTCTTCAATGTCTTCAAAGTTGTATTTACGTTTCATGAGTTTCAATATTTTTGAACTCATGTTTTGCAATGAAACATGAAAATGAGGGCAAAACGCAGGATATTTTTCCATGAGTGCAATCATGCGGTCCGAAATCTCAGTTGGATCCAAGGATCCAACACGCAGGCGTGGCAATTTAGTTTCGGTCAAAATGGTTTCTAGTAAATCATCCACCATGAGCTTTTTTGCCCAATCGAGCCCGTAATCACCAATATTCGTTCCGGTCAAAATGACCTCCTGAACGCCACTGGCCACCAACTCATTGATGTTCTTTATGATCGTTTCGATCGGCAGACTGCGTGCGGGGCCTCGACCGTAGGGAATAATGCAATAGGTGCAAAACGAATCGCAGCCTTCTTGGATTTTTAAAAACACTCGAGTTCTAAAAGTGGAGCTCGATTCGCTCAGTTTTACATCCAATTTACTTTCAGGCATTGCCCATTCGCGGTCCATAGGGTGACGCGAGGTGAGCGTTTCATAGCCAGTAACACTCCCCAGAATGACTGGGGTCACCGACGCCAAGTCTTCCGTCATGAACGATTGAATATAAGTTGCGGCCTTCACCTTATCTTGATTTCCAATGACAGCATTCACGCCCTTCATTTTGAGCGCAGTCTCAGGATTCACTTCTGCGCCACAACCGGTATAAATTACTTTAGCATTTGGATTTTTTTTGTGAATTTCAGCCACTAGTTTCTGTGACTGCACATCCGCTTCATTGGTGACGGTACAGGAATTCACAATCACGAAATCGGCTTCGGCAAGTGTGCGTGTTGACATAAAGCCCTCGCGCAACAAGCCGACTTCCATTAACTGGCCATCGGAATAGTTGGCTTTGCAACCCAGGGTTTTAATCATGAACTTTTTCATTATCTACAGACCTATTTTACTCTGGAAACTCGTGCTCCGCCTAATACTTCATTACCGCTAATCCATAACACGGAATCACCAGAAAAGATATTCGCCCGCGGTCCCTGCAAGGGCTCCTCTATAATCGCTTTAATGCGGCTTTCTTCGAATTGGATGAGTTTTACCGGGGTGGGCTTCTGACCCGGCTCCCAAATCATCGTGGTGTTCAAAACCTTAAGCCCGAGATCCGCTCTCGTAAACCAAGCCGCATCCTCAAGCTCCAACTCATAGACGTTTCGCTTATTCAGATCGGCGATCTTCATCTGGTTAAGTTTAGCGTTAATTTCGGTGATCACCATATTTTGGTCTGGAACGACGGGTGAATCAGGAACTTGGTACTGATCACCTTGGCAATAACGAGTAAAATCAGTACAGGTCCCTAGACGTCCGCCATCTGCACCAAAAACATCGATGGTTTTGTTCATATCTTGAGTAAAATAAGCGAGTAACTCGCTCTCTAAGCCCTTCCAATCAATTCTAAATAGCTCGTCAAATTCGCCAAGGCCTAGTTCAACGGCAATTCGTTCCATCATCTTATAGGGAATACTCCCGAGTGGGAGTTCAATTGTCGCAATTTGGTCCTGGCTTAAGCCCATAATCAAATGAGCTTCGTCCTGGGCTGGATTCTCGTAACAGCAAACCTTCACTTGCTTATTAGCAGGATCATTTTGAAGCAATACGCGGTGGCCACTCGCCAATCCAATAAATTGATGCTGTTCTTTAATTTTTAGGATTTCCGGCATTAAAATTTTTTGATGAAAAACTTGCTTGAGATTAAACCGCTTCCCGGTAGCGAGTCTATTTTCAAAAAAGGGCTTCAAGACGGGGATTAACATCTCTTGCGCACGGATGACTTGAATCGAAATCCCCAGTTTTCGTTCATATTCCAAAACCTTGTTTCTTGCCGCCTCTCGATCTAAAATATCGAGATAGACTCCTCGTAATTGCCGACCTTGTTTTTTCAACAACCATGCTGCTACCAAACTCTCCACTTTCCCGCTAATGGCTATCAGGACTCGCTCGCTCATGCGCGGACCTCAGGAGTGTTTTGCATTTTCTGATCATAAATTTTTTGAAGGGCAGCCATAACTCCATATACATCATCCAGGGTATTCTGAACACCAAATGAAATCCGAATCGAATTTAAAGCCTCTGCTTTGGTCCCGCCCATTGCTAACAAGATCCGAGACGGTTCAATCACTTTACTCTTGCAAGCGCTCCCATGGCTGACTGCAAAACCGTTTACATCCAGGAGTTCCACCCAGTTTTCATACGCTTGAAAATTCGAATAACTCAAGCGCGTGGTATTGGTGACCCGCACCGCCGTTTTTCCCCAAATTTTAACTGATGACAGATTTTTCTCTAAAATGGCCTGCAAAGGAGCCGTTCTTTCCTGAAACTCGAGTGCGTCTAATTTCTCAGCGGCAAAACCAGTGGCAATGATCCCAAGCGTATTCTCGGTTCCACCTCTTAAACCGTGTGCCTGAGAGCCCTGAATGAGTGGTATTAATTTTCGCGTCGGTCTTTTCCAAATCAAGCCAGTTCCTGCCGGTGCACCAATTTTGTGCGAAGAAAAAGTGATGAAGTCAGCGGGCGTCTGAATGACGTTTAAGACTAATTTCCCCCAAACTTGGGCCCCATCGAGATGAAGTAAAATATTCAATCCACTTTCTCTGATCACCGCTTTTAGTTTTGCGAGATCCGTAACCACGCCGGTTTCATTATTAGCCCAAAACAAACTGATGAAAAGTTGTTGGAGGCCCATGAGTTTGGCTTCGTCTAAAAGATCCTTTAAGTGACTAAAATCATATTGGCCATCGGACTGAAGCTTTAAAAGATGCGTAAAAGGAATTTGAGATTGGATTTCGGGCGCGAGATCATAAGAGGCAGAATGCTCTCCAGAGCCGATAATAACTCCGTCGGCAGATTGAATCGCTGATAGAATCACGGTTTGATTGGCTTCAGTGCCTGATGAAGTAAAAATCAAATCATCTGGCGTCACTCCTGAGCCGAGCGAAGTCGCCACTTTTTGAGATGCTAAATAGAGTAGATGCTGCACCCTCTGGCCTAAACGATGTTGGCTAGAGGGATTGGCGAAGAAAACCTCGCTTTGCAAGGTTTCAATAAGTTTTTGCTGAACGTAATTCGTTAGACCAGAACTTGCATTATAATCAAGATACCGGACGTTCTTTTGCCACATCCGAGTTTACTCCAGGGCTAGTCGCCGACCTGTTATTAAGAAGCTGAGCTGCAGATCTTGGCAATTCTTGCTGGCCGCGTGCTTTGCGGATGAGATCGCCTACTGAAGTAGTAGTGAGATATTCTTGCATGATCACGCCGAGGTTTTCGAAATAAGTTCTCGTCAGTACGAATTCGACGGTGTCACTTTTCAAATCACCGGTTCCGATGAGGTCTTTAGCGGGGTTGATATTTTCACCCACGCTCAAGAGTACTTCTTTCACTGAAATTTCATCCATAGAACGGGCAAGGACATATCCTCCGCCTGGACCACGTACACTCTTCACTACGCTTCCTTTGCGGAGACGACGAAAGAGCTGTTCTAAATAATGTAATGAAATGCTTTGGCGTTCTGAGATTTCTTGTAAACGAACTGGCTTGCCATTCGAGTTAAAAGTAAGATCTAGAATCGCACGAACCGCATACCGGCCTTTTGATGTTAAACGCATGTAAATACCTCCTGCGCCATGAAACCGAACCTCTTGGCTCGGCTGTAAAATCGATCTCTCAGTTTTATTAACTGAGCGTGTTAATCTTGTACCATTAACTGGGCTTTAGAGTCAACTATATTTTCCTTATTTAATAAACAATACTAACTTCAATAATAACAATACGTTAACAAGATTAAGTTGCGGAGCGCATTTCACTAAAAAACGATAAACTCACGACTTGCTCGTATTAAACCGATCAGGAATAGAGAAGGATGCGATTATGTCAAATTTAAAAGGTCCAAAAAAAGAGAATGCGGAGCTGACAGGCAATTTTTCGATCAAGGTCGATGAGTGGAACAATGAAATTCCCGGGGTGACTCGCCTACTCGATATGAATGCAAAAAAGGGGCGCGAGAGCACACCGTCAACTGCTGCACTCCCCGGAATTCCAAAGCTAAACGTACCAGCTACCCCAATCGTCTCACTAGAGCCTACACGTGCCTCGATTGCGACACTTCCATCTCGAACAGAGAAACCCGAAGCGAGCACCAGCAACACGCCACCACAAAAACTCGGCGCCTTGGGAGTGCTCTTCGAGATGCAATTTATTTTAAAAAACTCAGAGTATGTTTTTCAGGATATTGAAACGCATCACTCAGGTAAAGTGGAAGCCTGGCAAAGAGAAATATTAAGCGGCATGAAACTCAACTTGGAAAAACTGCAATTTACCGACTCCTTTAAAGAATATCAATTCAAAGTCGATTCATTCATCTTTGATGTGATGGGCATCAATCCCATTCACGCGATTCAAATAGTACAAGAAAAAAAAGGAAGCGACAAAGTGCATGTGCTTGTTTCAAAGCAGTCGCTTGAATCCCGTAAAAAAAATGTATTAGAGTCGATCGCTACTGCTACGAATGATCACAGCGTTTCTATTGAGCTTGATTTTGGGTGACGGTGTTCATTCAAGAACTACGCAAGCATTTAGGGGGCGAATGAAGATTACGTGGAACGAGCTCGTTGACATTTAGTTTTCGCCGCTCCTTTGATGTCGCTCGTGCAATCAATACCAAGGGATAAAAGCATTTGGACCAACAGCTGGAATATAACTATATTTCCCGAATATGGTAATCACGGCGGTCATCCGCTAATCCAGGCGTAATTTGAACTAAACAAACTTTTTTCTTTCGATTCAGTCCGGTGCTCTCGCTCGTCCAAAAATTAAAAAACTCAGGAAACAAAGAAGGCCACTCTACACACGCGAGCGCCCCCTGCTCTTCAATTTGTTCTTCTATTCCTGAATCATAAAGTTCGTGTTCACTCTTCAAGCGGTAAAAATCAATATGATAAATAGGAAACGCGCCTATCGCTGCGTGGTAAGTCTGCACCAAGGGGAAGGTCGGACTACCCTGTGATAATTGCGTAGGAACAAGGTGCCCGAGCAGCGCACGCACCCATGTTGATTTACCCGAACCCATTTCACCTTCCAGGAGTATAAGGGTGTCTTGCAAGGAAATATGAGGTGACCGATCTTGAAGCCACTCCCCTATTTTAATTTTGAGTTCCGTCTCAGAGCAATTTTGCCAAACGAGGCTCTTCTTCTTCATCATATTTTTTATGAAGCTCCTTGTATGCAAACGGAATACTTTGAATGATGTCAGACGCGATCATTCCGCGAGGGCTCACTTTCATTGCAGCACGAGCTCCAGCCAAGCTATGCAAATAAACTCCTACTTGGGTGGCATCGAACCCCGACATTCCCTGAGCGAGTAAACCACCAATCATGCCGGCTAAAACGTCGCCACTTCCTGCTGTTGCCATTCCTGAATTTGGAAAGTGATTCACATACATCACTTCATCGGGCGACAACAATAAAGTTGCAGCGCCCTTCAGCATCACCACCGCATGGGTCATCTCTACACATTTTTTCAGCGCCCCTACCGGATCATTTACCACATCCTCTTTTTTAATTTTCAAAAGACGAGCCATTTCACCCGGGTGCGGAGTGAGCACAGTCGCGCCTTTTCGATGAAGGAGTTGGGAGTGCATTTGATGTTCCGCAATCAAATTGAGTGCATCTGCATCAAGCACAATCGGTCCTTGATAGTGAACGAGTAACAATTCAATGAGCCGTTTGGCTTCAGGACGATGTCCCATACCTGGGCCAATCACAATGGCAGAAAACTGCTTTAGCCGTTCTAAGTAATGATCATAATTCTTTTCGTTTTCAGGAATCGATAAGGTCATAGCCTCCACAGGAAGTTGTTGCGAAAGGGTCGGCATCGATTCGGCCCAAGTTGCCGCAGTAACGAGACCGGCTCCGGTACGCATTGCAGATTTCGAAGCCATCGCAATTGCACCCGTTCTTCCCACCGAACCACCCACCATCAACACATGGCCAAAAGTATTTTTATGTGCGTAGCGATCGCGTCTCGCAATTTTTGCAGCGACAGTTTTTGCTCTCAAAAGAAACTTATCGCCCTCTTTTGAAAATTGAGCCGGCAGAGAAATATCGACATTCACCAGCTTCCCTCTAAAAGTCGCTCCAGGGGGTAAGAAATGGCCAAGGCGTGGAAAACCAAAAGAAATAGTAAATGAAGCCTGAATTGCAATTCCTTGAACGAGACCAGTGTCACCACTCACTCCGGTCGGAATATCTAAACTTACGATCTGGTCCACTTGGCGATTAATAAGTTCCACCACCTCATAAAAGTGACCTTCCAGATCACCTTTAAGGCCAGTGCCAATAATTCCGTCGATCGCAAGATGAGGTCCACGCGACTGCTCAAAGAAAGCTTCTAGATCTTGCGCCTCAGCAACATAAACAAGACGCGCTTTCATTTTCTGAAGAATTTTCAAATTTTCGAGAGTTGCCCCCTTGTAGTCTTCATCTTTGATTAAATGAAAAACTCTCACTCGGCGGCCAACTCCCAAGAGTTGCCGTGCGACCACAAATGCATCGCCTGCATTGTTACCTTTTCCAGCAAAAACTAAAATTTCATCATGAACACCCGCTTGCGGATATTCTTTTAAAATAATTTCTGCCGCAGCTCTTCCCGCATTCTCCATGAGCAACACCGGCCCGATACCCATTTTGGTCTCGGCGATTTTGTCGAGCGTACGCATTTCTTGATTGGTGCAAATTCTCAGTTGATTCGTCATCTCTGCCATTCTCCCTGTGTCCTGATTATGGTGCCTGAATTGCAGCGAGCATTTCACGAACGGCTCGGTCCAACCCAACTATCGCGGCCCTACAAACAATTGCATGCCCGATATTGTATTCTTCAATTAAATTGAGTGCGACTACTTTTCGAACATTGATTTCATCAAAACCATGCCCTGCATGAACATGCAGTCCAAGTTTCTCTCCCAAAAGTGCTGCTTCTTTAATTCTTTTAAATTCATGGGCGGCCACCGTCGCACTTTTCTTGCCCAAGGCTTTCTGGGCTCCCATACAGTAACGACCGGTATGCAGCTCTACTGCGTCTGCGCCCAGTTCATGAGAGAGTGCGATCACTTTCAAATCGGGCTCGACAAACAGCGATACCTTAATTTTTTTCTTCGTGAAGTCACGGATGAGTACCGCAAGCTTCTTTTGGTACTTCTTCACATCGAGACCACCCTCAGTCGTGACTTCTTCCCTTTTTTCGGGCACCAAGCACACCCATTCCGGCTTTACTTTGTGAGCGATTTTTACAATTTCTGGGCTCATGGACATTTCAAGATTCATATCAATGCCGATTTTTTTCTTTAAGTCGTACACATCTTGATCCTGGATATGCCGGCGATCCTCTCTTAAATGAATCGTGATTTGCTGGGCTCCCGCATGCTCCACTATTTTAGCCGCCTCGACTAAATTCGGGTAAGGCGTGCCACGAAGTTGTCTAAGCGTTGCAATATGATCAATGTTCACACCTAAGCGAGGGAGCAGCCAACTCATTTCGATTCTCCTAAATCAAGTCTAATCGCCTCTTCAATGGAGGCTGCCAGATTTTTATTTTGATCTTCTTGTTCACCTTCAATAAGAATGCGAAGTTTTGGTTCCGTACCTGAATAACGAACAAACACGCGACCTCTTCCGTTGAGTACCTCTTCAGCATGCTCATGGGCTTTCAAATAACGAGGTAAATCCTCAAGTGGTTTTTTCTCTTTTACTTTAAGGTTCAGTAAAGTTTGTGGCAAAAGTAGAATTTGTTTTTTCAATTCAGACAAAGGTTTTCCAGTGCGTTTCATGATCTCGAGCATCTTCAGAGCCGCCAGCGCTCCATCTCCCGTTGTACTTGAATCAAGAAAAATGACATGCCCCGACTGCTCGCCACCGAGATTCAATCCTTCATTTCTCATCGTTTCAACTACAAAGCGATCGCCCACATTGGATCGATGCATAAGGATGCCTTGATCCTTCATGGACATTTCTAAACCCACATTCGACATTGGGGTGGTGACAATGGCGTTTTTCTTTAAACGCCCTTGCTTCTTCATCTCAATTGCACAAAGACCGATGAGTACATCTCCATCGATGACTTCGCCTTTTTCGTCAGATAAAATGACCCGGTCAGCATCACCATCGAGCGCAATCCCAAGATGCGCGCCTTGTTCGAGGGTGAGCTTCGCAACGCCTTCAGGATAAAGCGCTCCGCAATGATCATTAATATTTGTACCGTTCGGTTGCACGCCCCGAGTGAAAACCTGGGCACCTAACTCCTCAAAGGCCATCGGCGCTGCTTTATAAGCAGCACCATGGGCACAATCAAGGGCGAGCTTGAATCCCGTCAGGTCATATTCATTGGGAAACGTCGATTTCAAAAAAACAATATAGCGTCCATGCGCTTCTTCAATTCGGTAAGCCCGTCCAATATCAGCGCCTTTAGGAGTCGTCGAATCCATAGGGCTTGGATTAAAGATTAAGGATTCAATGGCCTCTTCGATTGCATCAGGGGCTTTGAATCCATTTGATCCAAAGATTTTAATCCCATTATCAAAAAATGGATTATGGGATGCGGAAATCATTACCCCTGCATCCGCTCTCATGGATTGAGTCACAAATGCTACTCCGGGAGTAGGAAGTGGCCCGAGCAGAATAGCCTCTCCTCCCATCGAGCAAACACCCGACGCGAGCGCAGTTTCGATCATGTAACCAGAACGCCTCGTATCTTTACCGATCACGATTCTAATTTTATGGGACGGATGGCGTTTTGCAGACCACAAATTATTTTGATGAAGGAGAGTATAAACCAGTGCTCTCCCCACCTTCATAGCCACTTCGCCCGTCATCGGAAATACATTTGCTTCTGCACGGATTCCGTCGGTACCAAATAATAATTTAGCCATTACCTATTCACGACCTTTCACTGTCACCCGGGTGAGCGGCGGGATCACTCTCACCAAATGCACTTTTTCAGGCAAGGTAACACGAATCCATTTCAAATAATCTCCAGGCGGGATATCTCTCACATCCACTTCTGCTTTTATTTGCTCGCCTTCTACTTTTGCTCCGTCTTGATTTCCATCGGTGCCTTCGGTCCGTACAATCACCGTGACTTCCTCATCATCGGCGCTTGCTGTCCCGGTGCTTCTAATTTTAAGGGGCACGTGTTTCACCCGAAATGCTTGGCCTTTACCTTGAATTTCAACATTTAATTCAGGCAACGCAGAATCGGGCTCTAGTCCAATGGATTTAAAATCGAAGCCGAGCGGGATAATTGAAGTTTCCTTCAGCGAACTAAGATCTACCGGCAGCGTGGTGAGCGAAGTCAGTGCACTCAATCGATTCTTCGGTCCTTTGATTCTGATTTGAGCGGGAAGAACCTCAGTACGAAGTACTTTATAGCCATTTGAAACCTCACCTGTCGTCTCAATTTTAACTGAAATCAGCTTATGCTTCAGCTCTTCCACTTTCAACTGAACTACATTGGGATTAATGGATTGCACTTTCACGCCCAGTGGAAGCTTAATGCTGTCACTAAAAATGCGATGAGTGAAGGTCCCCGTTTTAAAATTCTTAATATTTGCCCGGATCGGATCTTCCATTCGATTAGAAAGCGTTCTTAAAAATGCTTTAGGGCCGATTAATTTGAATGTGATTTTTTCAGGAATAGGATCAACAATAATTTGATCCTCACCCATCGTGACTTCAAACGGAACTTCTTTGGTAATCTCGATGGTTCGTGAACCAAATACCACTACCCAAAGTGTGGTGGCGATGATGACGGAAAGCACCTTGAGTGGAAATTGAAATTTAACCAAACTCCAAATCCAACGAAAGAAATTCATGAGTCGTGTCCCCCTGAACCTTTCACTTTGCTAAGGAAATTCTGAACACGCTTAGGAAGTGGGCTCGGATTGGCGTGTAAACTCAGAATATCAGTGAGTGCATCCCGGATCTGAGTTTCCGTCAGGTCCTTCATCATACGGCCCCCTTGAACAATGTGAGCCGCACCTGCCTCTTCACTCACCAGCACTACCACTGCATCTGTTTCTTCCGTTAAACCAATCGCCGCACGGTGACGGGTTCCATAGTGTTTATCGATATCTGGATCTTTTGATAGAGGAAGGAAGCAACCTGCTGCTGCCAGACGGTCACCCATAATAATCACCGCTCCATCGTGAATAGGAGAATCCACTAAAAAAATAGAATAAAGGATTTCTGCTCGAACACGAGCTTCGATCTTTGAACCCGTATCCATGAAGTTCTTCAAGCCTGTTTCTCGTTCGATCACGATGAGTGCGCCCACTTTATCTCTTGCGAGTTGGGTGGCTGCTCTTGCTACTTCATCTACCATCTCTAAACGATTTTCTGATTCATTTGAAAGCAGGAAGGGATTTCGCCCGATTTTGGTCAGCGCTCGCCTTAAGTCATCCTGAAAGAGCACAATGATGATGAACACGAAGTAATCGAAAAAATTACTCAAAAGCCAGTGGGTCGTGTAGAGCTCAAGTTGACTCGACAGAAAAAAACCAGCTGTTAAAACACCGAGACCAATCAACATTTGCACCGCTCGCGTGCCACGAATCAAGTTCAATAGGCGATAGACAATGAACGCGACAATCGCGACATCAATTAAATCTTCTTGCCTAAAACTGGAATTCAGATTGGCGAGCAGTTCATTCACTAAGCTGGCAGAGGTGCTGGTGCAGCACCCCCTCCTTCCGGTTTTTCAGTTCCTGGAGCTTTAGGCTCTTTTACTGGTCGTTCGATTTTTTCGCCACGAATGAGTTGATCTACTTCTACACCATCAATGGTTTCATAAGTAAGAAGACCCTCAGCAATGCGATGAAGAGCAGCGATATTCTCAGTTACTAATTGTTTTGCGCGGGTGTAATTGCGTTCAACAATGTCGTGTACTTCTTTATCAATCATTTGCGCAGTTTGCTCGCTATAGTCGCGATGTTGGCTAATGTCGCGGCCTAGGAAAATTTCGCCTTCTTTCTTGCCAAAGGTAAGAGGGCCTAAGTTATCGCTCATTCCCCATTCGCAGACCATCCTGCGGGCAAGATCAGTGGCGCGCTCAATATCGTTACCAGCGCCCGTCGTTTTTTGATTGAACACCACTTCCTCTGCGACCCGTCCGCCCATCAGAAATGAAATCATGTTTTCGGCTTTCACCTTGTCCATGCTCACTCGATCTTCTCTCGGTAGTGTTTGCGTCACACCTAAGGCCATGCCTCTTGGAATGATGGTCACCTTATGAATAGGATCAGTACTAGGAAGTGAACGTCCCACCAAAGTGTGACCCGCTTCGTGATAAGCAGTGGTGCGTTTCTCAGTATCGGTCAAGGTCATGCTTCTGCGCTCAGAACCCATGAGCACCTTATCTTTTGCTTCTTCGAGATCGACGAGCTCAACAAACTTCTTGTCCTTGCGAGCGGCAACAAGTGCACCTTCATTAACCAAGTTCTCAAGGTCGGCCCCTGAAAAACCTGGTGTACCGCGAGCAATAATTGAAAGATCCATTTTAGGATCGAGTGGTACTTTGCGGGTGTGCACCTTCAGAATTTGTTCGCGTCCGTTCAGATCAGGGTTAGATACGACCACCCGTCTATCAAAACGTCCTGGGCGTAAAAGCGCAGGATCGAGAACGTCTGGCCTATTGGTCGCAGCAACAAGAATCACGCCTTCATTGCCTTCAAATCCATCCATCTCTACTAAGAGTTGATTAAGTGTTTGTTCGCGCTCATCATGTCCACCGCCCAAGCCCGCACCACGATGACGGCCAACCGCATCGATTTCATCGATAAAAATAATACAGGGAGCATGTTTCTTCCCTTGCTCGAATAAATCGCGAACACGTGAAGCACCCACACCTACAAACATTTCTACGAAATCTGAACCCGAGATCGAGAAGAAGGGAACGCCGGCTTCGCCTGCCACTGCTTTTGCGAGCAAAGTCTTCCCGGTACCCGGAGGTCCCATCATCAGTACGCCTTTAGGAATACGTCCACCGAGACGAGTGAATTTTTTAGGATCTTTTAAAAATAAAACAATTTCTTCTAAGTCATGTTTCGCTTCTTCGGCGCCGGCCACATCTTTAAATGTATATTTTTTATTTGCTTCATTTAACAAGCGAGCTTTTGATTTTCCAAAACTCATCGCTTTTCCACCACCTGCCTGGAGTTGGCGCATGAACATAAAGAAAATAAAAAACAAAAGGAGCATCGGAAACCATGAAACGACCACTTGTTGCCAGAACGGAGTTTTCTCAGCGCGTTCAAAATTGTAAGTGATTTTTTTCTCATCTAAAACATCAGTGTATTTACTTGTGTCATTGTCACCGATGGTTTCAAAAGTAGTGCGTCCGTCCACAGCCTCTTTGAAAGTTCCGGTGATGAGCCCTTCGCCCTTGAAGCTCACATCAGAAACTTTTCCTTCTTGAATGAGTTCCACAAACTGAGAAATTTTTAACTCTTTGCGAGCCTGTTGGTTATGATCCACAGCCTTCAATAAAACTGCGAAAATTAAAAACACAGATAACCACAATGCGGCGGTACGCCCAAAACCCTTCATGAAAGGTCCTTTCTTAAATTAACTACTCACTAATGCCCGAATCCTACTCGATCAAAATTTGATCAAAATTTGTACTAAAGAGGAAAGCACCTTCGCCATTAATAATAACAGCTCTCAATAACAGACTACAAGATCATTGATGTGCACTCCTTGACCATTGTCAAGAAAGCTTAGGCTTTTACGCTCCCACCTCATTTGATCATATTTCCTAAGGTTCAGGAACGAGGAAATTCGATGAAAAAGCCTGTTTTTTCACGGCGAAGCACCACGCCCCCCGGAAGGGTTATTTTTAATTTACCGTCTGCATCATTGAGTGCTGCAAGGATTTCATTTTTTTGGGTTCTCTTGAGCTTAGACGTTAGCTGTTCCAGAGCGTAAATCATGCTTTCGGCCGGGAGTGTTGCCCCCACTTCGGGCAATTTAGATTGCGGCGCGGCAGCGTAACGCGCAATTGTTTTTCGAATAGAAGGATAACGCGTCTCCATTTCCGGGATCAAAATGGTCCTCAAATAGGCTCTCATTTGCACGGAGTCAGAATTACCCGGATCTTCAAAATAGCTGAGTTTTTCGGCTTTGGCGTATTGCTTCAGCTCTTCCTTAGACACTTGAAGCAAGGGGCGCAACACGGGGTCGTCATTAAACAAAATCCCCTGTCTGTTTTCCATGAATTCACCCCTCATAAAGCGCCACAAAAGAGTTTCAACCACGTCATCCTGATGATGAGCGGTAAATACATAGCGTACCTTTCGATTTGCGCCAGCATGCGCAAGGAAGAATCGAACTCGTTTTTTCCGCGCATCCTCTTCCGCGTTACCAGTGGGAGGTTCAAGCTTAACAGTCTTAAATTTGACACCAAGGGACACTGCTAGATTTTTCACCCCCCGTTTTTCAATCGTGCGAGACTCGGGTCGCCATTGATGATCAAAATGAAGGAGGGTAATTAACCTTGGGTCAATCACTTTTCGCCCGTACTTGCTGATGAGATGCGCTAGCACTATCGAGTCCACTCCGCCAGAAGTGGCAATCAAGATTGGTTTACGAATGGGCAGATCGAAAGCATGCTCTTTGAACTGCTTCAAGACTTTTCGAATCAGGGTTCCGCCCATTGCAGAAGGCTTAGAATAAGGAAGGGTCGACATTGCATCAGTTTGACTGATTTTTTACCATTTCACCAGTCTTGGTATTGAGCTTGAACTTACAGGTATAAAATAAACTCTGATCCACCAATATATTATTGGGGTCAGGCTTTAAGGCTTGCAACGAACAACTCACGTTACCGCCAAGACGATAGAAGTTCACGTTGTACAGTTCGGAATAAAGTTGATCCCTACCGCCTTGAACAGGAACAAAGGGAGCGATACCCAGCATATTCTCGTAGATTTTTTTTGCATTCCCAAAAAGAACGGTCATGGTCACCACAGGACTCGTAGAAGCAATAGGCTGTTCTATATAATCAGATTTATAATATTGTTGATTCACATATTCGGGCTGCCCCCGAACGACTTGATCCACGGGCCTGATCGGTATCGACGCCCCATCTGCGGCGCTCACTTTAATCAGACAAGAAAATTTTACTTTTCCATTTTGCTGGTCGCGGCCACAACTAAAATCGCTTCCAATTTTTGAGGTTTGAGCCCCCTGCACTTCACCCGTAATGGACATGGATTTGTAAATTCTGGCCGCATCCTGCCCGATCAGGGTCAGATCCCACTCACTTGCTCCATTGGGTGCTTTGAGTTCAAGGGATGTGGGGAAGACTTTGGCGGGGGGTTTTCCATTATTCGTGGTACTTCCATTTCTCATCGCGCGTGCTGCCGAACCAGGTGGCGGCACTTGAGAACAGCCCGATAAACTTCCGAGTAAAACCAGTGCTGAAAGTAATGCGAGAACCGTTTGAAAAGGGATCATGGCCGGGACTCTACCACAGCTGATTCATTTATCAACTAAATTAATTTAATTAAATGAAGCTCGTTGACTATTTAACTTTTTTGGCTTACTACCTGCGCACTCGCAAAGGAGCCCTATGCCCATCGCACAACATTCAGAATTCGCCCTCATGGACAAACCTTCATTAAAACGGCTGTTTATACCCGCTTTGAGCCTAAAAATAGCGCTCATTGCCCTGGTATTAGCGACCATGACTGCACCAAAAGCATTGGCTCAAACAACCGGGGTACCCACCGAAACCGGCGGCCTCTTTCCGCTTGCGCCTGGTTTAACTGAAGAGAGCATTGATTATTGGAAAGACTACTCTCCGACCATGATCACTACCGATAAAGAACTCAACAGCATTTTTAAAACCATGAAGGGCGCGAAGATGCATTCACAGTGTTTTAATCGAGCCCATGTGTGGACTTACGAAGCGTCTCAAAAATATAAGCGCGATCATCAACGAGAACTAAGATTGATGAAAGTATTCATGTTCTACTCCACACCCTTTATGGCAAAAAACAAGTTTGATTGGTGGTTTCACGTGGCCCCTGCTGTTTTTGTGGGTGACCCAGGAACTGCAGCTCACCCCAATACGGACAACCTTTTAATCCTCGATCGCTTAGCCTATCGTCAGCCCGTCAACCTTTGGGATTGGGTTCGCTACTTCGTGTCTATGCAGGGAACCACCGTACAGCATGCCGAATGTAAAATCGTGCACAGCTATCATGAGTTCGTGAGGGAGCGCGATAGCCAAACTGAAGACTGCTTTCAAATCATCGTTCCGATGTATTATCACTACGGCCCCGATGATTTCGCACAAGTGGAACGCTATGGAAAACCCTACAAAGACCTAAAATGGTCGATGGATGAACTCGATCGCGCGCAATCAGAAGCATTCATCGGAAGTTTGCGTGACTACTAAAAGGTCTCCGACAACTTAATGTCGAGACTCGCGTTATAAAAATTATTTGGACTCCAACTATGAAATACACTTTTCCTCTCACCTCGCTCACACTAATCACACTATTACTTTCTGCTTGCGGAACAAGTAGCAACTCGCATCCGCGCCAAGATTTTTTGGACCGTGCCCCCGTACAAGGCGACCTCACTCCGCTCATTCAGAAATTTCATGCTTCAGAATATTTAACATCCTGTGACCAACAGCATCTTCCACAAATGCTTGAAATTGCAAACGAGCTCGATCAACGCTCCGGCGAATTAGAAGCATATTCAAAAGGACTGCCGCCTTCAAAAGACTATCGCCGAGTACTGGTGGGCCCCATCGTAGTCAGAGAACGCCTTCATCCTCGGGCGCCGAAAACTGAGTGGCTTAGCGATCATACCAGCTGGCAAGAAATCATCGAAGATTACCAAAACGCAAAGAAAGACTCCGATCCAAGAAAATGGTATGCTGTGAACGCTGAAGTGAGAAATATCCTGACCGATGATCAGTATCGCCTCAACTCCGGTGAAGAATACGCAATTTCCCACGGTGATGAACCCCTGCTCAAGGGCATCCATGATCTCACCACTCTCTGCCTTGCCAATATAAACTGCACTCACCCAGATTTTACGCTAGACGCACTCACCTGGTTCAATAAACAGCGCTATTATTCCGCCCTCTTTACAAAAATCAAGCAAGCCAATATTCACAGCGAATCCGAACCATTACTTAAGGAACTCAGAAACGCTATACAAATCGATTTAAGTGAGTTTCAAATTCGTAAAAACACTTCCATCACTAGGAAGGGACCAGAGCTCACCCTTCCACTCTATCCAGGCATTTTTTCAGACGTCACTGAAGCACTAGCCAATTACAGCGAACCCATTTGGAGTTCTCGAAATTTGAAACTTAAAATCACTTGGGCATCACGACCAGACGATTCTATTTTCTCACTCATCTTGGGAGAACACGCAGGCGGGCGATCTTATGTGAGTTTTAAAAAACAGGAAGTACACCTCGAGTCCGATGTCCGCGCGAAGTCCATCGCTCATGAAATCGGCCATACCCTCGGGTTCAAGGACCATTATTATACTACTTGGAATGGAACAGAATGTAAGTACACGACCGAATATCGCGAAGACGACCTCATGTCGGACGCCGAATTTGCTAGCGTCACCGACGATGAGTGGCAAACGCTCGACTCTACTTACCCCTAATAAAATCATTTATAAACAAGCTTATGACGCAAACTTCAACATAAAGATCGGGACGACCTTTTAGGGGACGAATTTTACGCCGGCGCCGCGAACAGTAAGCAAATGTTTCGGATTCTCGGGTTCAGGCTCTATTCGTTTACGAAGCTGAGTCATGAGATAATCCACGGTGCGGGTCTTGGGCAAGAAACTAAAACCCCATACATCGCGAAGCAAACGATCTTTACTCACAATCACGCTTTCACGCTCAATCAGGTAAGTCATAAATTTATACTCAAGTGGTGTGAGCACAATCCATCCGCGAGGGGTGTTCACACTGAGCTCATTCTTATTCAACTGCCAGGTTTCAGCTTTTGGCTTCAGCGACCGTCGTTCAAGGGCACTTAAACGAGCCGCCAGTTCTTGAAACGAGAAAGGTTTCGGAAGATAATCATCCGCCCCAGCCTCAAGCCCCTTCACTCGTTCTTCGACGTCAGATTTTGAAGAAAGTACGAGCACACAAGTCTGCGCCCGATTCACCAAACCCATTAACTCCAAGCCATCTCCGTCGGGCAAGTTGCGATCCAAGACTACAAATTGCGGCGTCTCCGCTTTTAACTTTGCACGCGCTTCTGCTAAGTTTTTAGCCCAAGCACATTCGTAGCCAATTTTTCTAATTGAAAAAATAAGAGTTTCTGCAAGCACCCGTTCGTCTTCGACTAGAAGTACGAGACTCATACGAACTCACCTTCTAGAATAAATTCGGCACCCTGACCTTCGCCCAAACTATTCCCCCGCAAAGTAAGTCCCATCGCGCGCGATGCGGTAGCAGATAAATAAAGACCAAGCCCCGTCCCCGGAATCGAAATCGGTTTTAAGTCCGAACGCACAAAAGGCAAGCGAGAAAACCGCTTAAAAAGCCAACGCTGATTCTCGGGCGAGAACCCGAGCCCATGATCAATCACGGAGAGTCGCCAGTGCTTCTTTCTTGAAAAAATCCGGCGTTCAATGACTTCCGTTTTCACTTGTACCACGGGTTGATCCATCGAGAATTTTCTCGCGTTATCGAGTAAATTTCTTAAAATCAATTCAAACAGTGCTGGATCCACTTTAGTGTAACCGTTCAGCGGTGGCCCCTGCCTTTGAAACTGCGCGCCCTGTCCGAGCAAACTCGTGAAGGTCCCCCACTTGTCTTTCAAAAAATCCTCAAGGTTGATCGCATGTAGGTCTACCTTTAGTTTAGATTCCCGCAAACGCGCTGCTTGCAGCAGCAACTCTACATCCCCCTTCAAGCGAATAAGCTCAAGCTCATGGGAATGCCACAAACTGACGGTTTCCTCTGGGGTAAGATTTTGTGATTTCAAAATATCTGAAACGAGAGTCAATGTGGACAGAGGTGTACGAAGTTCATGACTGATTCGGTCGAGGAAATCTGCTTGAATTTGGCTAATCTTCATTTCGCGGAGCAAACGAATAAAAAACAAAATAAATGCCGAGAGAATAGCACTAAAACCCAGAGCACCCAGTATAATTTTAAGCAGTGGCAAGTCTTGCACGCCGGTTTTTAAGAAATTAGTTTTTACCTGCTGCACGATTTCAAAGTTATAACTGGTGGCCATCGTACCCACGATTGCCAGCCCAAATATAAACAATAAAACCCACCCCGCCTTTTTAGGCCGTGAGACGACTTTCTCGAGCTTCATATTTTAATCCCGTAATCCACAATG
>CAIMWN010000301.1 GCA_903845155.1 Oligoflexia bacterium | reverse complement strand
GGGTCATTTTTGAAAGCCTCCTTGCCTCATGCAAAAGACTTTCACGGTTTAAATAAATATCAACTGTTAAGTGCGGCTAGCCAAATTCAAAACACGCCCTAATCTCGTAGCAATTTTTACGACTACCATCTCTATAAAAATAATGAGAACCGTCGTTATTCCTTACAAAAGATTTAGCAATTATTTTATCCAGAAATCCCATCTCTCAGTATCGGGCGCACACGTCAAAAACTTGAATGCAAAAAAGCCTGAAGGTGCCCATTCCTGGTTGTAAATTAGGGTGTTGCATATGCATTTTGCAGTAGCTTCACAAACTTAGTGTCTACCCGATCGGTTTTTTTATTTTTTATAACGGGCGACATCTCTATGTCCATGACTTGCCATTCGCGGTAAGAGTAATAAGCCCAGCCAATGCGATGTAATTCAAAAAGATCGATCATATCTTGGAACCAAAAAGTAATCGGTAACCATGAGGAACCCAGTCTAAAACTCACAACTGCAGCATCTTCAAAATTTAAACGCGGATCATTTTCAGGTTAAATCTAACTCATTAAAAAACTCCCTCGGTACCATCTAGCCGTGAGCAAACACGGCAGGTTCAATTGAAATGATTTAAACTGACTCCATTTAATAAATCAAATAGACTTTTTAAGTCAGGCACTTTAGAATTCCGGACAACATGGGCTTCGGAAAAATTAAAATACTCCATCTGAGTTTTTTGCTGTTTTTTCTTCTGGGACTACCTTCGGCGAAGGCAGACCTGACTTGCTCCATGATTATTAATCCGGAGCCCACCTTTAATAAAGTTTTGGAAGCAGCTGTGGATTACGACAAAGCAAGTCTTTTGCCGAATCCCGCATACCTAGAGAGTGCAATGACTCAGTTGGGACTCACATCAAATACGGAAAAAGAAATTTTCAACAAAGCCATGAAGCTAAAACCGATACTCGATTCGGAAATTCTTTATGAGGCCATCGCCGCCCAAGCGCTGATCTTGGGATTTAAAGGAAAATCTGAAGTTGAAAAACTCCTCAATAATTTCAATTTTCTGGACTCCAGAAAAAAGCAAATCGTGATTGATGGTATCCTTCAAAATATTCTTTCTGCATTGGGCGAAGAGATTGATTTTAATAATATTGATCACCTTCAAGTGCTCGCCAAACGTTATCATACGACCGAAGCGAACATCGTGAGCATTACTCGGACTTTTGCCCCCCTTTCCCTGAATGGTTTCGAAGAAGCAAAGATCGTCATTTTAGATCTTTTGCGCACGCCCACTGCCACCTTGATCAGTGAAACGACGTCTTTTCAAAAAAACTTTTCTCGGTCAATCAACCCATTCAAAAAAACTCAATCCTTACCTGTCCAATTCAAAACCGAGGCGGGGTTTGGCAGCGCGCTTGCGATGAACCAATATCTCCAAAGCTCAAACACGCGAATGAAAGTCTATTTTCTAAAGCAAAATTTAGACCAACTCAAAGTAGAGCAACTAATAAAGGTAAAAAAAGACAAGACCTGGAGCCTGCTGCCTGAAAGCTTACGCACAGAAATTGAAAGCAGACTTCCAGAAGTGGATGATACAGAACAGGCTCAAATGCCAATTCAGAACGCATTAGAGATGAATGAGCTCTCAAAAAAGAGTAGAGAAATGGCAATAGCGCTTCGTAGGACATCAAGTCCACATAAGGCGGAAGAGTTCATCAGGCACGGCACCGAGCTTGCTCAGACGCCGGAAGACTTTATCGACATTTTCAGTGGAGGAGCATCCGAATCATTTAGCGACAACAAAAAAGAGCTGAGATACAGAAGTGTTTTAACGTATTTAGACCGGTTTTTCGCCCTCCATCCGAGCAGTCAACACATTATTTCACTGATTACTGAATCGGGTTTCGAATATACCGCAAAGGGGTACGACACGATTGAACAGATTTTTATCCGCGCAGGCCTCTGGGTTAGCTCTTCTACGCAATACCGTTCGCTCTTCACAACCGCGACTAGAGCCAGCGAAAAGCTTGAAATACGTCGGGCAAAAGTTTGCAAAGATACCCTTGCTCATTTTTTTAGCTTAAAACCTGAGAGCGCGGAGGTGAGAAAACTGATGATCGACGGTAGGTTTTTAGAATCTTCAGAGATCGACGAAGAGATTCTACAAAAAGGAGCGTTCAGCGCAAAAACGATTCAGGATTATTTGCTCATTTTTGATGATGTTCCCCTGAGGAGCGCCAACCGGGTTTTTCAATCTGCACGTGAACTCGCTCTCAAAGCCACGCTCAATCACTTTTTTGAATTAAACCCTTCCGATATTGAGGTCGATGAATTAATTGTCAGGACGAACTTCTCTCAGGAACTAAATGAGTTCATTTTAAAAAAGCGCGCGGCTCACACCCAGTGATTTCTGAAGTATGACTTGCCCGGAATGAGTGATTTTTTGGAAAAAAATAAACAGATGAGCTGGGAGTTCCGGAACTTCCACTACTGGGTTGGGACCCGAGTAGTTGGGATTGGGGGGGAGGAGAAAGTTCCACCACTCCCAGATCATCTGAGTTTGTGCGATTGTGATCGAATCAATAAACCTTATTTAAAAGACCTAGAGATTTTTACACAGTCAAAATAAAACCTGTCTATGAATGTAATTTGCCAGAACCATTGAATTAGTGTTAATTATTGTTATTAATTTTTTTCATTAAGTAAAACTTATGACCACACCACAAGACCTAGAAGCAGCCGAAGCGAATATTCCGAGAAATATCGCACAAAACAAGGAGTATTGGAACATTGTATTCCACAGCGTGGTCAGCTACCTTGGCCAATCCTTAATGCAGCTAGTCGATCTTCTGTTCTGCAAACACCTTGGCAGCGCTGCGTCTGCAACTGTTGGAACGGCAACTTCACTCTTTGCTTGGTTTTTGATTGTGGGAATCGGTTTGATTTCGAGTCTTGAGTATTTTATTCCTCACAGCATTGGTGCAAACGACGAAAAGAAAGCACACTCCTACTTCTACACCGGAATCCTCGTTGCCTGTGTCATCGCGCTCGCGAGCACCGTGAGCTTAGTACTCCTCGCGCAACTCACTCCGGCCCTGGGGGTAAACCCTGAAATCATTCCGAACGTGCAGATGTTTTGCAATGTCACTGCGCTTAGTTATTTCCCCGTATTCTTGATTCAAAGTTTGCGAGTCGAATTACAAGCACGTGGATACCCCGACGATGCTACCTATGCTTTTCTCTTCGGAAACATCCTCAATATCTTTTTGAACTGGGCGCTCGTCCTCGGACACGCAGGATTTCCGGCGATGGGAATCAAAGGTTCAGCGATTTCAAATCTTCTCTCTCGTTTTGGAATCTTAATATATTTGGGGATGCGGGTGTACTGGGTGAGATCAAAGATCAGTCATCCGCTGAAGCCCTCCAAGGTTCAGTACGGCACCTATGCCATGAATATTTTAAAGATGGGCCTCCCGACCAGCCTGCACATGCTTTTTGAAATGGGCGCTTTCGTTTTTGTAAGCACTTTAGCCGCAAGACTCATTGCTATTCAAAATGCAGCACACACCATTGCCATTAGCCTTGCTAGCTTTGCATTTATGATTCCGCTCGGAATCAGTTCCGCTGCAGCACTCACGATGAGCAAAGCGCTCGGAGAAAAAGATGCGCCGAGAGCGGCAGCCCTTGGGCGCAGGTCCATCAAGCTAGGAATGATCTACGCGCTTTTTGGCTCCGCCATCTTTATTTTTGGAAGATTTTACATCGTATCACTCTATACGGCCGATGCCGAAACTCTGCGAATTGGATGCCAATTACTTTTTATCGTGGCGATCTTTCAGTTTGGTGATGCTATGCAAACCATCATCGCTGGCTGCCTGCGCGGATTTGGAGAGACCAAGATTCAAGCCATTATGAATGCCATTGGTCACTGGGGAATCGGCATACCGCTCGGGATTTATTTTGGTTTTTATCGCCACCTTGAAATTAAGGGCCTGTGGATCGGGCTCTGTATTGGGCTTTTTTCGGTCGCATTTGGGTTATGGACTCGCTGGCACAAGCTCACGCGCCCCGATCATTTAGCTGCTAAAGCCGCGCTTTAAAACCGCGTTCAAACTCTTGAGCTGGCCGCACGCCGCAAGAATGTCATCCCCGCCGGAATACCGGACTGTCGCCGTCACTCCTTTTTGTACGAGTTGATGCTGAAACGCTTTCACTTCCCCGGGCTCAGGTCTTAAGAATGGAGTTCCCTCAAAAGGATTATAGGGAATCAAGTTCACCTTACAGTTCCAGCCGCTCGTAAACTCAATCAGGCGCCTTGCATCTTCAGGCGAGTGATTCAGGTCTTTCAAAAGAATATACTCTATCATCACCGCCTGGCGCGTTTCCAAGGCATAGACCTTTGCTGCTTGTAGGAGCGCCTCTATCGAGTACTTGCGATTCACGGGCATGAGCTTTGAGCGAAGGGTATCGTCGGTGGCGTTTAAGGAAATGGCGAGCTTAACCCCCGTTTTGGCGAGTTCCGGCAGAGCATGAACAACCCCGCTCGTACTTACCGTGATTTTCCGGCGCGACAATTTGAGTCCGCTCGGACTCAAAAAATATTGAATTGCCTTCACCACATTATCGGTGTTTTGCAAAGGCTCACCCATGCCCATAAAGACTAAATTTGATATGGGAGCAATTTCATTCAGCCCCACCACTTGAGCGATGATTTCATCTGCGCTCAGATTTCTAAGGTAGCCTTGTTTTCCTGTTAAACAAAAATCACAAGCCATTGCACAACCCACTTGCGAGGAAATACAGGCGGTATAGCGAGGGGCCACTGACGCTGTGACACTAGGGACCTCAGCATTCATCCAGAGCGCAATTTTTTTTCGCTGCTTGAGCGCACGCGGGAGAATCACACTTTCAATCGTATTCCCGTCATGAAGCTTCCAAAGCACTTTTACGGTGCCGTCATTACTGGTGGATTGGTGGACTAATTCATTCATCATGCGGCCCATTCATCAAATTAAAACAGCTTTAGGCCTGAAAACCCTTCAGGTGTCAGGAACTTACCTGGTTCTGCAAGCAAGAGATCTTTGGAAAGGTGAAATCGCACTAACGTGAGCGATGCGCCTGCTCCTTGCCCTACGTCGAAGCCAAAACCGGCATAGATAGCCCGTGACTCATACAGTTCTTTTAAAGTGTATTGTTCACCTTGAAACCATTTCTCAAATGCATCGGTTAAATCGACTCCGCCTTCAAGAAAAAAACCCGCTCCAACCAATACGCCTACTGAACTGTCGAGACCCATATAATAACCGTTCGCGGGTCCGCCGTAGCAGTTTCCATAACAGAGAGACGCATAAAACTCGACCTTGCTCATTTCTGCAAATCCGGCTTCTGCCCCATAAACGTGGAAACCCGACATCCTCAGTTCACCATTGGAAAGGTAAAAGTTAAATTGGAGACCCACTTCTGCTCCCACTCCAAATTGAGTGCGGGCGTTCATGCCCACCGTGATGGCACCAGGAATCAGTCCATGAGAAGAGAACCAGGCAAGAGTTCGATTGATTTTACGGACAAAGCTCTGCTCACTCATGACCGGAAGCCCTTTAGATTGAAGGGTATTGGCGATGATCAGGTAAATGCCTTTCACGAGCATGTCACACTCACCTTTGCTTAAGGCATGTTGATGGGCTTCGTCCGAATGGGTAGAAATTTCCTGAATGCGCTCGTCAATGTGTTCGGCAAAATCTGCACGAATGTCGGTGTTCACAAAGGCGTCTACACGCGCACGCTCTTCCATGCTCAAACTATTTCGATTAAAGGCCTTGGCTGACGACCAAGTTGGCTGACACAATAGAACCACTGCAATAGAAAAAGACACTACCCCAGGTCTTAAATTCAAACTCATCCGTTGTTTTCCCCGACTCTTTCAAAGACGTTAAACAAGAAACCCCTCTTATTTTTCAGTCCGCGCAAGCTAACAAGGTGCGTGAGGATTTGCAAGAAGTAATGATGAATTTACTTTAACGTTTGGTGATCAGCGCGGCGGAGGCCTGGGAGAGGATGGTGAACCCCTCTTCAGCATAGGTCATGGGAACGCTCAGGATTTCAATTTTATCGTACTTGATTCTGCAACGCTCAACAGTCTGAAAGGCCTTTTCGGCTCTTTTTACTTGTTCGGAATGGATTTGCGCGACCTTTTCTAGCAAAATCAAGCCCCCCTGTGATTCAAGATCTGAAGCATAATCACTCGGCTGATACTCAGGCTTTTGTTCCACCTGATTCAAAATGATGCTCTCAATGGGAATATTCTTTTGATTCAAAAATGAAACCAAACCCTCAAGTTCAAATAAAGCAGAAGACTCAGGTGTTGACACTGCAAGAACGGAAACTTCCTTTTGCGAGAAAAAACGAGATAGCCATTCGCAGCGTTCTAAAATACGAGTTCGGAGCGCGGCAAAGGTTTCAAAAAAGATCCGACTCTCATGAAAAATTTTTTCCCCCAGAAGTTTCTCTAGCCACGAAAACGACATGAGGGTAGTAAACCAAGTATGTTTTTTAGGGGCGAATAACTGAAATACTTTACTCTCCATTAAGTTCTTAATCTTTTCAGGTACATTGAAAAAATCTTTGGCATGAAACGCCGGCGGTGTATCGAGAACGATAAAATCAAATTCATTTTTTTGAATCATGCGGGTCACCCATTCATAGGCGGTGTACTCTTGCAAGCCGTAGATCATTTCACTTAAATGGGTGAAGAGTTGCGTTTTCTTCAAGCCAGTCGCCTGCTCTGGCGTCAATACCTGTTCCAAAATCTGATCGAGCACATACTTTGGATTGAGTAGCCCTACTGAAAGTGAGGCATCAGCGGGTATATTCAGCGCCGTTTTTACTGCGGGACTCAATGCGAGTGGTTCGCCACTGCTTTCTAAATCCTTCAGCGAATAACCAAAAGCTTCCGCTAATCGTTTAGCCGGATCGATCGTTACTACGAGCACGCGCTTTCGCTCGTGAGTCGCTGCGATGGCAAGACTGGCGGCGATCGTGGTTTTACCCACCCCCCCTCCTCCACATACAATCAAGCAGCGTTTATTTTTGATCGAATCGATTAACATTTTTTTATTTTAAGCTCCATTGCTGGATTAAAAGACTCGGCCGCAAGCCAGACATGATCTTGATAGGATACTGCTAATCGTTTTTGCGCATCCCGAAGTCGTCGAATCCGTTCGAGATCAATCATCAACTTTTGAGCATGACTCTTCTGACTCATACTCTCTAAAATCATTTCCTCTTCCTCGGTAAAAGGATTAAATGGCGCACGATTCAGAATGTATCCCCCCACAGGAATTTGTTCAGTGGTGAGTGCTTCTTTGAGTTCGATCGCTTCACTGACTGGCAGCGTTTGTGGAAGGGTCACAATCCATGCAGCCGTTTGAGTTTTGTCGTAGAAGTATTTCTGCCCTTCTTTCAATCGCTCTGCGATTGGACCAAAGGGGATCATTTTTAAAAGAATATTCGGAAGCCTGGCAAGACCGACCAAGTGCCCGGTCGCAGGAAGGTCTACGATGATCACTTCAAAGTCAGAACGCAGCTGCAGGAGTAAATGATAAAAATAACCCATTTCTCTAAATGCAGGTGCGCCATCTAAAAACCATTTCACGCCCTGATTACCCATCACCATATGAGTCAAGGAATGAATTTTTAAAAATGAATTCAAAAACCGTTCCTGGCCCACGTGCGCAGACAAACATAGACCATAAAGATTGGTTTCAATAGACTCGGGTTCAATTTGAAAATGTTTCAAATTAAATTGTCGGGCGAGCGGTGAATCCCAACCCGATTCGTCTTCCAGTTCAATGACTAAAGTTTTTTTACCCGCAAGGGCGCATTTTCGTGCAAAAGACGCAGCAAGAGTTGTTCGTCCCACTCCGCCTTTTCCAGAAATCAAATTAATTCTTTTTAAATCACCGACGATGGAATGTTCGAGTGCCATGGTGTTTTTCTCCCAGTAATTGTCCGACCAGACTTACGGTTGCCCAAGCCTGATTTCCCTCATTCTGATGTGATACACATAACACGGGGATACCATGCTCGGCCACGAATTGTCTGATAAAGTCAGACATCTGCCTTTGTGTAGTTTCATCTAGACCTTTAAATGGTTCATCTAATAACAATATTTGCGGTACCCAAATCAGGGCTCGCAACAATGCAACCCGTTGTCGCTCCCCGCCAGAAAGTTCTTGGATGGGCGCGTGAATTCGCCCTTCTAAGTCCAATTTATTCATGAGTTCAGTGGCCTTGAGTAAAGACTCATCTTCGTTTACTCCGCGGAGCTTAAGGCCCACCATTACATTTTCAAGCGCGTTCAAATGGGAAAATAAAAGGTGATCTTGGAACACAAACCCAATATTTCGTTCATGAACTGGAAAACCATCTATCCGCTTGCCATCAATAGAGAGCTGTCCCTTCGCTGGATCCAGGCCCGCAATCGCACGCAGTAAGGTGGTCTTCCCAAAGCCGCTCGGGGCCTGCACCGAGACCCAATCGTTTCGCCTGAGCTCGAGGGATGGCAACTCAAGCCTGAAATCAGGAAACTCTATCAGAAATGATTTAAATTCTACGTAGGCTTGATTCATTTTTTCCATGCTTCACTCCTTCACTCTTACCTAAAAAGATGAGAACAAAAAGAGAATAAATAATCATGAGGATCGTTCCCTTTAAAGCATCCCCCAAATGATACCGGCTAAACTGATTTTGTACCCAAACTGCGAGCGGCTCAAAATCCCCTTTCGAAAAGAGAATGACGGAACTCACCTCTGCGAGGGATAAACCAAAAATCCAAGCAAAAATAAACCGAAAGTCAGCTCTCAACCGAGGCCACTCTACCAACCGCCATGCCCGAAACGGCGAAGCTCCCAGACTTTGTGCTGCTTGAAGTTCTGAATACCGGGTACGATCTAAGAGTGGGAAAATCATTCTGCTTACCCAAGGAGCAAAGAGTACGGTTTGGACTGCTACACACAATAGTAACGATGGAATGGTAAAATTGCCAATCGCATAAGCGCGCCACCAGAGCCAAGATAGAATAAGCGGAGAAGTCCATGCCGCAAGTTCAGCAAGCAACCTTGCGCGAAGCCGATAAAGAAAAATTGAAAAGAAAATACTGAAAACTGACACTAACAATGAAAGCGCAAGCGAGGTGACTAAAGACGACAAAAGATCACCATCATCTTGAACCAGAAAAAATGTACTCACGAGTAAAAGGAGTAAAGCCAAAAGTAATTTACCCATCCACCTTTTTTCTTTAGGGCTGGGTGCTGCCCGCCATTCTTGGCCCACCGGCAGCGCCTTTGATTCATTCCAATTGAGTGCCAATCGCACTAAACATAAAATAAGAATCTGCCAAACTACAAACGCAAACGCGCGCTCATTATTTACTTCATCCATCTTGAGTGAAGTATAAATCGATACCTCGATCGTTTCATGGGGCGGCCCTCCCCCCAACAATACTACTAAACTAAA
The DNA here is from genome assembly GCA_903845155.1 of Oligoflexia bacterium. Lineage (GTDB taxonomy): Bacteria > Bdellovibrionota > UBA1018 > UBA1018 > CAIMNF01 > CAIMNF01. The sequence continues at coordinate 23,707 of CAIMWN010000301.1, read as the reverse complement.
GCTCGTGAGAAAAAACCAAAGCTGATGAAAAAGGGTCGATGCAAACGCCCTTTTTAGTTTAGGAAAATCATAAAACCAAAAACGCTGACGAGGAGTGGCGCCTAAGGTTTCCATCGCCTCCTGTTCGCGTGGATCTAAATCATCCAGCGCAAGCGTAAAACCAATGGTGACGAAAGGAAGTGCCACCAAAAACCAGGCGACGAGGACGGTCCGTAAAGAATAAAGCTCCACGACTCCGAATAGTTTTAGAACTCCAACCACCAAAAATGCAAAAACAAAATTAGGCAAGATCCACATCACTTGAAAACCCGACTGAATATATTTTGAAAATGGTGTGCGATGCCGTGATAACCAAACGGCCAAGGGAAGTGCAACCACAGTGACGAGTAAAAGAGAAACACCGGTCATCCACAAGGTTTGTTTCACAATATAAAGCGTACTCGATGAAAAGAGCTCACTCCAAAAAGACGAACTTAACTTGTTCATGAGGGTGAGAAAGGGATAGAGAAAAATAAAAAATACGAGTCCGCACTGAATTAGAATGGATAGCCACCGCGGGACGCGGCTCTTACCAGGAATCACTTTGGACCTCTTTTCCAAAACGATTCACCAATGAATCCACCCTGGAAATGCCCTCATTCCCCACCGCCACTTTTTTAATTTCTGGAACGCCTTTAAAATAATCAGGCAGCGTGACGCCTTCTAGCACAGGCATCATCCATTGCTTCTCGACCAATTTTGCTTGCATTGGTTTAGTCAGCACGAAACGAATCCATTTTTCGATACATGGATTTTCTTTGAATGGATTGCCTACTTTATTGATGACACTCATGCCCTCAATTTGAAGCGGAAGGCCCTCTTCAAAATCTACGTACCCATACTGGGCTTCATCATGTTGAGTTGCATGGTAAGCAAGTGAACTGAGATAACTCCAAACCATGGGTGCATCGTGGGCGAGAAACATTTTATAACTCGCATCCCAACTCGGCGCGAGCGTGAGCCATTGTTTTCGAAGGTCAGAAATTTTTAGAATACCATCGCTAAAAAGGAAAAATAACATCCCGGGGGATGAGGCTCTGGGGTCTTGGAGAATGAATTTTTTTCGATACTCTGGCTTCAGTAAATCCGTGAGTTTCGAAGGTAACTTCAACAGCCCCGGCTTGAATGCCTCTTTTCTGTAAATAAATGACAAGGCTCCATAATCAACGGGAAAGAAGCCAGCTTTACTACGAGCTTTGACAAAGGATTTATACTCCGGTTTAAAGTCGGGGGAAACTTCTGAACTCAGATAAAGATAACTCTGCGCTCGCTCAAAAAGGAGCTCGTCAATTCCCATGACGACATCAATGCGCTCGCGCGCCCCGGGCTCCTCAAGATAGGACAAAACCTGAGCTGCGCCCATGGTGGATTCAACCTTCAGCGCGCACCCTGTCTCCGCCAAAAACACCGGCTCCACTGCTCGCAAAAAACCGCCCTTAGAACCTAAGGATGAGTAAGTCAGAATGGATACGCCAAGCGGCGCCTTCTTTGAAAAAAAAGAACAGGAACCGAGCACCGAACTGATGACGATTGCGATACCGATTAACGCGGAAAACCGGAAAGATTTCATTAGGGTTAGCGTAACGATGGCTTGACTCCCTTGCAACCATGAAATACTTCTGTAGAGAATGGATTTATTTCAAAAAGTTGCCCAGCTGAAGAAGGAAAAAAACGCGGTCATCCTCGCCCACTACTACCAAGATCCTGACATACAGGATGTGGCCGACTTTATTGGAGATAGCCTCGAACTCGCTCGCGCTGCACAACGGTCCACTGCGGATATCATTCTCTTTGCAGGTGTCCATTTCATGGCCGAGGGTGCAAAGATTTTAAATCCGAGCCGCAAAGTGATTTTACCCGACCTCCGCGCTGGCTGCTCTCTCTCCGACAGTTGCCCACCCGAGCGCTTAGCCGAATTCAAGAAAAATAACCCCGACCATTTCGTGATTAGCTACATCAATTGTTCGGCTGCGGTAAAGGCACTGAGTGATGTCATTTGCACCAGCTCGAATGCATTAAAAATTGTGGAACGTGCACCCAAAGACCGCCCTATCCTTTTTGCGCCAGACCGAAACCTTGGACGCTGGGTGACTGAGAAAACAGGACGCGCCATGACCCTCTGGCCGGGAAGCTGTATTGTTCACGAAACTTTTTCAGAACGAAAAATGATCGATCTCAAATTGAAACACCCCGACGCAAAAATCATAGCGCATCCAGAATGTGAAGAAAATATTCTCAAAATTTCAGATTTCATTGGAAGCACCTCTCAACTGTTGAAATTCGTAAGCGAGAGCCCAAATCAAACTTTCATCGTCGCCACTGAAGCCGGAATTCTTCACCAGATGCAGAAAAAAGCATCACAAAAAACACTCGTCCCTGCTCCGCCCAATCAAAATTGCGCGTGCAACGAATGCCCCTTTATGAAGCTCAACACGCTTGAGAAACTCGTCCAAGCGCTGGAGACGGAAAGTCCCGAAATTTTCGTTCCAGAGGCAATCCGCAAGGCTGCCCAGAAATCACTCGCACTCATGCTGGAATGGTCTGCATGAGTGCGAAAGCTCTCACCCGAATCAACTTCATCAACATCGGACTCATGCTCATCAGCGCGCTGGCGGCACTCCTCATGCCACTCGAAGTATTTTTGTTTTCCTATGCTTTTTTTGGACCACTTCATTACCTCACTGAAATCAGCTGGCTCCATGATCGTCAGTATTTCACTCAGAGTAAATATGATTATCTACCTCTCGTTTTGATCAGCATTTTAATATCACTCAGCTATTTTGGTCATCCGATCGTAAACGGCGCTGAAACCATACTCATCGCTTTCATGATTTCAGCGATGCTCGCGTATATGAAAAACATCCCGCTGAAAGTTTTAGGGATCGTGGGTGCGTTCGCGTTGGCGGAGGTCGTTTTTTTGAAACAAGAACCCAACAGCACTGTCCTTTTTTTCCTAGATACCCTACTGCCCACGCTGATTCATGTTTTTCTTTTTACCGGCTTTTTTATTTTACTGGGTTCGCTTCGATCAAAAAGTAAGTCAGGGTATCTTTCCCTTGTTTTTTATGTGCTTTGTCCTCTTTTTCTATTTTTCTGTTTTCAGAATCAAACTTTTATTGAAACCACAAACTACGGCCGCGAAGCTTACTTCGGTCACGGCGAAGGTTTTTATAATTTAAATGTCGCACTCATCGAACGCTTCTTTCATGTGCCTTTTGAAAACAACCTCGACCGCTATCTTTACCATTCCCAATACAGCCTTCCAGTGATGCGCTTGATTGCATTTGCTTACACCTACCATTATTTAAATTGGTTCAGTAAAACAGAAGTCATTCGCTGGCACCAAGTTCCAAAAGCTCGCTTGTGGGGTATCGTGGGGCTTTGGATCGCCTCCGTCGCCCTTTACCTCATTGATTATTCACTGGGCTTGCTCTGGCTCGTGCTGTTGAGCTTAGGCCATGTTTTGCTCGAGTTCCCACTTAATTGGAAATCTATGGTGGAAATAGTCAAAGAGCTCCGAACCGATTCCACAAGAAAGGCCACCCCATGACTCCTGCACCATTCGAAGAACTCTCTGTCCACTTTCAGGATTTAAAGCCTTCAGAAATTTATCACCTCGTCACCTCGATGGTAGTCCCAAGACCCATTGCAGTCGTCGGGACGATTGATGAAAATGGAATCGATAATCTTGCACCCTTTAGTTACTTCAACGCAGTCTCAAGCGATCCACCTTGCTTGATGTTTTCTATAGGACACAACCGCGATGGTTCAAAAAAAGATACCCTTCGGAACATCGAAAAAAACAAAGAATTTGTGATTCACATCGCCACTGCGGATCAAGTCCAATGGGTAGAAGCGATGGGCGAACCCCTTCCCTACGGAGAAAGTGAACGAGCAAAACTAGGACTCACCCTCACTCCCTCTCAATGGGTTCAATGCCCCAGGGTGAAAGAATTTAAAATTTCATTTGAATGCGTACTGGAGAAAACGCTAGAAATTGGCTCAAATACGGTGGTTTTCGGAAGAGTCTTAGGTGCACACTTTGATGAGTCATTAAAAATCCCCAACAAGATGATCATCGATTCTCAAGAATTAAATCCGCTAGCACGCATGGCCAGAGGCTACGGAAAGACTTGCCATTTATAATTTTGCTCAGTAAACCCAAGTGTAGGGGGAATTATAATATGAAATCAATGCTCATCATCATGCTCGCACTTTTGGGTTTAAGCTCAAATACTTTCGCATCTGCAATCGCTCACTTAGATCAAGACACTCACACGATTACCATCAAGGCTCACATTTATTATTATGGACCAGCCGCAAATGAGGAATCTGCAAAAAACACCACTGCAGAAATCAATCGTTACTGGAATGGTGGATCTAATTTAGACCAAAAAATTGAACCATTCACCATCACGCGCGAGTATGACATTTACTCCGTTAATTTTGATGTCACTTCTGAAGTCGTGAGTGAAGCAGCTGCAGCTGCATTGCTTCGAAAAGCCCCCGCGCCAGAATTTAACTTTATTCATTTATTACAAGGGAACACCGCGGCCGGTGATCGCTCATTCATGAACAATCTTTGTTCTAATCAGGGCACTTGGTACCTTTCCGATGATCTCGGAAAATCAACTACCGCACCTCATGAATTCGGACATGGATTTTGCTTACCTCACCCTGACCAAGGTGACTGGAGAGGTAAAGGCCAACCCGGAATCATGTGCCCACGCGGAACGATCGTTGAAAGCAGATTTCAATGGAACCCATCCGCGCAAGCTGGCCAAGCAGGTGGAACTCTATCTCCTTACACCAGACGAGTAATTCAGGAAAACATCAATGATCTAGGGCTCGCCAACCGCGCTTTTGATTCACATGGAAACTCACCGATCGTAGAGAACGCGTTGTCTTATTCATTAGGCCGCGTTTACTAAGTTGCGTTTGATTCTTAAGCCATCTATTCTGAAAATGAATGTTTCAATTTAATCGAAAATTAAATATCTTTTTGATTTTTTGCGTCTTAATTTTTGGAGGATCGTGGTGGCTGCGTGCTCATCGCTCGTTTTTCCAATTGCCCGTAACGATTGAAACCCTTTCCACGGAGTTCCCGAGCGACCTCGACCGTGAAGGCTCCAACTGGACTACGCTCACTTTTGGATACCACTTGGGCCCATGGCCCCTTCAATTTAAGGGCGATCCGATCATCATGAGCTTAGAATATCAAAAGGGCCCACCTTTGAAATTCATCCCGAAGATGAAACAAATTTGGAGCCCAGGCGAAGCAGAGCTTACCATAGAAGGCCCACGGACTCCGATTCCCAACTTTGATGAAGTGAGATGGAAAGCTTGTTTAATGAGCTATGCTTTTTGTCTTAGCGAAAAGCAAAAACTAGTGATTGGCAGTTTGAAGGATTTTGAGATTTATAAAAAGCAAATCAGATCCTTTACCTGGTTTGAAGGGCCTGGCGCATTCTCTGCGCGTGGACTTCATATTAAAGTTGAACTAGAGAACGACTGGATCGATCGATACATTGTTTTTACTGATCATGGGAATTCGCAAAATTTCACTCTTAAAACAGCTAAAAACGATACTGGCCAAGCAGCACGCGATCTTTTTCTTAAGGTACTCGGGAACATGACGGTGAAATCTGATCTCACCGAACCTAGAACATGGATATTAAAACAACTTCAAGGCGTTCAACTTGAAAAAGTGAGAACGATCACCGATGCGAAACTCAGGTATGAACAGTGGATATTAGTTCAAAACATGTTGATGTCAGAACTTGCAGTCGATCCCAGGTCCATCGCACCCTACTTCCATCTTGCGGGAGTAGTTCACTTAATGAGTGTTTCACTCATCAAGGAAAAGAAGACTTACTTTAAAAATCAAGAATCATGGCTGATCGGAACCCATGCATGGCTGCTCGCACTCATTCAATTTGTAAAAGACTTTCCAGACACGGAAGAAACGAAGGCAGAAAAATCAGCCGCGCTCGCCAATATGGAATCCCTATTGGAAGACTTTTTACTCGTAAAGCAAAAGTCCTCCAAATAGGTTTTCTTTTTTATTAGTTACCGGTAACGATTGTGCACATTTTTCCGTAGAAATAGAAATAATTGGTGTACTCACGCTCAACCGTACTGATGTTCGTAATTCCTGCAGATTTCGCAGCGGTACTGATCGATGCATCGCCCTCAGAGAAAAAACCTAAAGTGTTGGTAGTGCATCCCATTCCGGTCTTGCTTCCTGGCTTATGCGCAGTTGCAGAAATACCTTCACGGACTCCTTTTGTATATAATGCGCCTCCGGTGCCTGAGCTTCCGCCAGTGGTGGCACAACCGGTAACGAGAGCGAATGCGAATAGTGGCAATAGTTGTTTCATGAGATCTCCTTCAATGGTGTCTACATTAGTTAAATAGTGAATACGATAGGTCTATTCTTACGGGTATCGCCTTAAATTGCAAGTTCACAGACCAGAGCAACCACCTGGATCATGGGATAAAACTTTAGTTTTTTTGGAATCTACCGATAAGCGTAAGAGGAGATCATTATGAAGAAGGAAACCGTCAATAAATTACCAGTACTCGCCACCTTGGTGATTAGCTTAATGATTTTAAATGCCTGCTCGTCGGCAAGCACCGACGAAGTGAGCGATGCAGAATCGGAAGCAAGTGCCCCAGCAGAAACGACTGCTCAGGTGGGCGCGACCGACGTAGTGCCCGATGATCATAATCCTGAGCTTGAGTTAGCCGTCGCCGCAGGCGCCGTCATCGTAAATGGAACTTCTCCCACTGCCGAAAACAAAACTGATGCAGCACTGGATAACCCCGTCGTTACCCAAGTCCCTGAACCAAAATTAGACGTAAGCGCGCCGACTGCTGACACAGTAGCGACCGTGCAAGACACCACTAACTTAGTCGCAGCACCCGATGCCGCAAGCACAGTAACCATGCAAGCGGTCACCACACCTTCGGCCACCGACATGACAACAACTGCAGCACCAGATGTGAGCGCTCCAGTTGCGCCTGATATGAGCACTCCCGTAGCAGTACAAGATACGGTGGCGACCACCGATCCTAAAATTTCAAAACCTTCAACTGCGTCCCGAAATGTAGCGCAGGCTTCTGATGCATCTACTCCCGGCACACAAACTTATACAGTTAAAAAAGGCGATACTCTGATGAAAATTGCCTTCGAACAATTTGGCGATCTTTATCGCTGGAGAGAAATTTATAGTTTAAATCAGGATCAACTTGCGGATCCAAACCATATTCCTCCAGGAACAAAGCTTCACTTTGCAGATAATGGTAGAATGCCAAGCTCGGTCGTTGAACACGTCGGGGAAAGCTATCTCATCCAACAAGGTGACACCTTGGCCAAGATTTCAAATCACGTTTATGGAACTTTTGAAAAATGGAAAAAACTTTGGGAAAATAATAAACAATTGATTCACGACCCGAATAAAATTTATACAGGGTTCTATCTTTACTATGTTCCAGACACCAAAGTGACCTCAAAAGAAAAAGCCGCAGAAGTTGACGCTGGCGTTTAAATGACTATTTCTGCCCCTACTTGCGGGTCCAAGTCGTGCCCTGCGGAGAATCCTTAATTTCGACACCATTCGCGGCAAGATGATCACGAATTTCGTCTGATCGTTTGAAATTTTTCTGTGCTCGAACTTCTACCCGTTCTTTTAACAACCCTTCAATTTCGAGGTCACTCAATACAGTGAAGCCATCATTCTTTTGCCTGAGCGCCCTGATAGAACTTAACTTCTGAAGTGCAGTTTCTGCCCTCATGCGCCCGATACCAATCACCGAACCAATTTCCTCTTCCAGCACTTTAATAAATTCGTTGGCGGCCAAAATTGCTACCGGAGTATTTTCAGCATTCGGGAGTGAAACACAGCGATTCCATTCTCTAATTAAAGTGAACAATTCAGACAAAGCGCCTGCCGTATTCAGGTCGTTTGCATAATGATCATTGATCGCATTTCTGGCGCGATCACAATCAATCATAAAAGCACCCCACCCCTGCTCAGCTCTGAGATCGGGCACGGCGATTTTTTTCTCGCGAATCTCTTCTGCTTTTTTCTTCGCTTCGTAGATTCGCTCTAAATTCTGAACCGTTTGGTCAATGGTATCTGAATTGAAATCAAATACAGAACGGTAGTGAACTCCTAGAAATGTGTAACGCGCAATCTCGGCCCCGTACTCTGCCAGGAAATCTCCGGCATTCACTACATTGCCCAAGCTCTTTGACATTTTCTCGCTCGAAAAAGTCAGAAATGCATTATGCACCCAAAGTTTTGAATACGGATGCGCGCCAGTCGCTGCTTCACTTTGCGCAATTTCATTTTCATGATGAGGGAAAATAAGATCTTCCCCACCATGGTGGATGTCCATTTGGTTTCCTAGCCATTTACAAGCCATCGCTGAACATTCAATGTGCCAGCCCGGACGACCTTTGCCCCAAGGCGAATCCCAGGACACACCAGTACCCTGCTCGCCTTCCTTAGAGGGTTTCCAGAGCGTAAAATCCATCGGATTTTTTTTAGCGGCATTCACTTCCACCCTTGCACCTGCTTTTAAATCTTCAAGCGCTTTGCCCGATAGCTTTCCGTATTCAGGGAAGGCATCAATGGAAAAGAAAACTTCTCCGTCTTTTGTCACATAAGCTTTGTCGTTTTTAACAATCGCGCCGATCATAGAAATAATTTCTGGGAGATGATCGGTCACTTTTACTTTATGCGTGGGCTCAAGCATTCCGGCCAGAGCATAATCTCGTTCCACACTTTCAATGTATTTTTTGGTCACCGCTTCGCAACTCAGTTTCTCTTCAATTGCGCGTTTGATAATTTTGTCATCGACGTCGGTATAATTCCGGACGTAATTCACTTGGTAGCCAAAATGTTTGAAAAAACGATAAAAGAGATCCGCCGTGAGTGCTGCTCTTAAGTTACCGATATGGATGTAGCTATAAACGGTGGGCCCACAAGAGTAGAACTTCACCTTGCCTGGCACCATGGGCTTAAACAGCTCTTTTTTGCGGGTCTGTGAATTCGTGATGTAGATCGGACGCGTAGATACAGGCATAATTTCCCTTATTTTCAGGCGCGCATGGCGTTATGTCAATGGGAAGTGCCCCGACTATCTCACAAAAGATGCTCCCAAACAGGCTGGTTATCGCTCCAGCGATCAGGTCTGGATGGCAGCTTTTGAAGAGTTTTCATAGATTCATCTCAGGGTTGGCTCGACCTTGTTGAATATTAAGTTTAAAAAATACCAGGAAATCTCTTTTAGTTTCAAGGCTTTAAATCGATTTTTATTTAAACATTATTCATTCAATAAAATTCAATTGACTTCGTTTAATTATTAAACTAAGATCCGTTTACTTTACGGAGGTAAACTCAATGTTCAAGGTTGGAGAGAGTGCCGTGTATCCTGCGCATGGAATAGCAGTGATCAAGCGAATCGACGAGAGAGACGTCGGCGGCAAGAAAAAAAGATTCTATGTTCTACAAGTAATTGAGAACCAAATGACCATCATGGTCCCTACTGACAATGCCGAGGCTGTTGGCCTTCGCAGCATCATCAGTGATGAGGACGTATCGAAGGTTTATTCGATTCTCAAAATGCGTGATGTAAAAATCGATCAAACGACGTGGAATCGTCGCTATCGGGATTACATGGAGAAAATTAAAACCGGTTCGATCTACGAGATCGCCGAAGTTTTAAGAGATTTATTTCTCCTGCGCCACAGTAAAGACCTTTCCTTTGGTGAGCGTAAAATGCTCGACCAAGCAAAGGCCCTTATCGTGAAAGAGATCTCCATTGCCAAACGCACTCAAGAGGCTGTGATTGAGCAAGAAATTCAGCAGATTTTTACTGCTTAGCTCTCAGCGACATTGTCGCTTGCTTGTTTAAGTGACCGTTGTGGGTCTCTGAGCGCGCAACGACTGCGCATTTGACCAAAGAGTCTCAACTCAAGGAATAAATTGAAAAGGAACCCCTTTATGAAACCATCTGTTTTTTTATTCGTACTAGTGAGCGTCATCGTCCCCACCCTTTCATTTGCCAACACACCACTCCGATGTAAAAAGGAAGTTACCTTTGCCATTGAAAAAACTACCATGTTCAATGTAGTTCAAAGCATGCGTTCAATTGACGGTGTTCTTTACGAGGTTAAGTTTCGTACCGCTTCTGGCGACGCAGAACAGGTTTCCAATGCAGAAGTGACTGTCGATCCAAAAGACTGCCGTATCTTAAAAGTAAAATACACTAAGGGCGCACATTAATTCACTGCACGGGTATCGAGAGGTCACTATGAAAAATATTATTATTGCTGCTTTTTGTATCGCCTGTTCATCTTATGCCCACGCTGATTATGTGACACTCAAAGGCGCAGAAGCAGAAGCATTTATCCAAAAGTATTTCCCGAATGCCGAAATCCCTGGTCCTGTGAAAGGATATTTTTCTTACCAGAATGAATCAGGTGCCACAGGAAATGGCTACGCCGAGTGCTTTGTCCCCGCCATGGGCGGCCGCTCTGACGGCGCCGTTTCGACCTGTTCCGTCTCTTACGCTGTAGCTACCCTAACGGGTTCGGCAGCAGATAAATTTATTTTTACCTACTTTCCGAATGCAGACATCCCGGGGCCAGTAAGAGGGCCGTTCACCTATATCGACAAAAACAACAATCAAGAAGTCGGATATGCTGACTGCTTTGTTCCTGCGATGGGTTCTCGATCTGAGGGTGCAGTTTCGACTTGCACCGTGATTTATTAACTGCGACAACTAACTTCGTTCTTGAGGACGATGCTTGCAGGGCGTACAGCAACATCCCCTAAAGAGAAATTACGAGAAGCAACAAAAAAAAAGCCTCTCCGTTCGGCTTAAATAAAAATCACCGAAGTTCGAGGCCTTTAAAAATGCTTTAAAATGAATTACCCCTTATGACTTAAACACATCAAAAGGGTAACCACCCTTTTCATAAGTTTTTTCAGCAATCAACTTCATCAGCTCATCTTCATTGCGATCCATTGACTTAAAATTTGAGGCGATTCGTTTATTCGCATGAATAAAAAATGCTTCGGCAATGGCGATTTCCATCTCACCATTCTCTTGGCCCTTTTCCTCAATCACTTGAGTCACGCGTGAAAGCGTACAAAACATAGCATAAAGATCAATTGCAATGTCGGCGATTCGCTTTTGGGCGAATTGCTTTAAATGAATTTCTTTACCATGGCGTTTGAGGAGCACTTCCACTTGCTGCGAAAGTTCAACGGTATATTCCTCTAGTGACGCCGCCAATTTTTTCAAACGTGGATGCGATTTGGTGATCGTCTCACCGAAAACATTCTGCTTCACCTTGCGAACAGCGTAATCAGAAACCACGCCGAGTCCTTTGAGTGGATGTTGAATGGCTTTCGCCAATCCTGCGAGTTCTTGACCTGGGCCTTGCATACCTGAAAGGGCCACGAATGCACGAAGGATTTCATTCGTACCCTCAAAAATACGATTAATTCGGGCATCCCGGAGCCAACGCTCATAAGGATATTCTTTCATGTATCCATTTCCGCCCCAGATTTGAATATTTTCATCGACCGCTTCCCATAGCATTTCCGAACAAAATACTTTGGCTGCCGCACTTTCCATGGAGTAATCCATATCACCGCGATCAATTAAATGAGTGGTCATATACACCATGCTCTCGGCCACATAGTTGTTCATCACCATGCGCGAAATTTTTTCTTTAATCATGCCGAATTCGCCGATTTTCTTCTTAAACTGTTCGCGCTCATTGGCGTGCTCCACTGATGCCTTAATAGCATTTTTGGCAACACCCACGCAACCTGCAGCCAGACCTAAGCGGCCGTGATTCAAAATCCCCATCGCCACTTTAAAGCCGTAACCCACGCCGCCGATGATGTTTTCAACAGGTACTTTCACTTTATCGAAGTGAACTGCATTGGTCCAAGAAGCGCGGATTCCTAATTTGTGTTCCCGAGCACCAAAAGTAATACCGTCAGTAGGTCCTTCTACGGCAAAACAAGTTACTTTTTCCTTTTTCTCACCATTCTCGACTACGATCGTTTTAGCAAATACAGTAAAGAATTTTGCAATCTCACCATTCGTGATCCATAGTTTATTCCCAGTAAGAATATAATGTTTTCCATCCGAAGAAAGCTCAGCTCGGGTTTGAATGGATGCTGCGTCTGAACCAGAAGAAGGCTCAGTTAAACAAAATGCTGCAATCAGCTCTCCGCTAGCAAGACGCGGCAGAAAACGTTTTTTCTGCTCGTCACTTCCGAATAAAAGCAGCGCTTTATACCCAATGCTTTGATGGGCACCCAGGGTCACTGCAAGTGAGCCATCGAGTGAGGCCACTTGTTGCATCACTCGAGCATAACCACTTTGAGGTAATCCCAGACCGCCGTGCTCTTCGGGCACTCCGATGCCGGTCAGACCCATTGCTGCCATCTGATCAATCACTTCTCTAGGCATCGCGGCCGCTTCATCCCACTCGGAAGCCTTCACAATGTCTTTTCCAAATTTGTCGATTGAATCGATGATCATATTCACCGTTTCAGCTGTGTCGGTCTTTACTTTTGGGTAAGGGAATACAAATTCCTCGCGAATTTGGCCGTAAAAAAGAGATTTCATAAAACTGTTTTCTGGGGTCGCCATGAGTGTTTCCTTTCGCTGAAGTTACTTGAACTTCAGGGTTTCGCGTTTTTTGACAGACACATTGTCATGACAAACTGTCAGACGCATTACATAAAAAGTGTGTAATCAATTATTAATCCAAGGGTACTCCACTAGGTTAATAAGATTTTTGCTTTCACACAACAAGGACTTGTAATTTATTTTTTAGCTTCCCTTGAACTTGGTACTTATCTTGCTTGTCATAAAGACGGTGGCTACAAAATTAAGTGTCAATTCTTTGTCGAAAATTTCAGATCGTCTGACCGATCTCGGTCAAGGCGAAAGCATCAAGCGTTTTTCGTTTGCGCTCTGCCTGTTGCTCTGTGCATTTTTTCTGGCGGACCTCTTTGCACTATTATTTGAAAAATATATCCCCTCCCCACCCGTGTCTATTTTAGCATCAAGAGTGGGCAACGGCATGCAGACTAGCCACCCTAGCGACTATGACGTGATTGCCGACCGTAACCTGTTCTCTAGCAAGCCTGCCGTGGTCAAGAAACGCACAGATGAAATTGATATGGATGCCGAGCCGGTGCTCACAAGCTTACCTCTTCAACTGATTGGTACCGTCATTTTCAAGAATCCCGCTGGCTCACTCGCCGCAATTCAAAACAAAGAAAACAATAAAATGTATCCAGTGCGCATGGGCGATGAAATCGAAGATCGAATTCAAATTCTTCTCGTTGAACCACGCCGCGTGATTTTTGTGAACCTCGATGCCAAACGAAGAGAGTTTGTCGCTCTACCCGAAGATCCCACTTTGAAAATCTCTGCGGCCCCTATCAGACGTGCCGCTCCTGAAGGCGGAATTAATCAAGTGGATGAAAATAAATATGTAGTCCGCCGCAGTGAACTTGATTCACAACTTGCAAATTTCAACGCGCTCATCACCCAGGCCCGTGCCGTTCCAAATATGTGTGGTGGACAAATGGCCGGCTTCAAACTCATGCAAATCCAACCTGGCAGTTTTTATGAAAAAATAGGCTTAAAAGTAGGTTGCGTTATCAAATCTGTAAATGGAGATAAAATCTCTGATGCCGCAAAAGCGCTTTCGCTTTTGCAAGAATTAAAAAGTATGAATTCACTCGATCTCGGCGTGAATTGCGATCCCGACTCCTGTAATGGAAAGGAAAAGGTAATGAATTATGATATCCAATAAATCAGAGGTAAACCACAGCCCCGCTTGGTCTACCCGAATCAGCTTCATCTTTGGCCTCTGCGCTCTCCTAGGAATATTACTTCTTATCTTTTCTGAAGTGGGTCTTGCTCAACCAGGCGGATTCAGGCCAGGTGGTGCCGCAATCGGAAATCCCATTACTGATCCAGGCTTTGATGATGAGGATTTTGACGAAGAGTTTGACGATGGACTCGATAACGGCGGAGTCCCTCCCGCCAGAAACAATAACCGCGCACAACCGAGCAATAAAGGGTTTGAACCTAGTGGTGGAATCAGCGTCGGCGGATCAACGGAAGATGACAAGCCAGGCCCTGAGTTAAGAAAAGGAAAAAAAGGATTTCAACTTTCAGGACCGGGGACTGAAAAGGGGATTAAAAGTAAATCCACTATGGCCGCCCTTCCCGTAGACACCGAAAGCGGTGACGGAATCCCTGCGAGCACGGAGATGATTACTGACTTTAATTTTCCAGATGCAAACATCCTCGATATTGCAAAAACATTAGGCCGCCTCACCGGAAAAAACTTTATTCTCGATAAAGAAGTTAAAGGAAATGTATCGATCATTTCAAACTCGCCCATTACCGTCAGCGATGCTTGGCGCGCCTTCCTTACCTCTTTGGATATGAATGGTCTCGCCATCGTGCCAACCGGTAAATACCTTCGCATTATGCGCCAAAACGATGCGAAAGGGAAAAACGTTCGCCTTTACTCCAGCACCCGTGCACCGAATACAGACGCGCTGGTGACCAAAATTTTTAAGATTAAATACATTAGTGCTAAAGAATTAGAAAACGTAATTCGTACCTATGCAAATATGGGAGCACGAATCTACGGTTTTGAGCAAACCAACACTTTGATCATCACCGATACAGGTTCAAACATCGATAAGATTGCAAAAATGATTGCCTTTCTCGACGTGGAAGGTTTCGATGCGGGTATCGAAGTGATTCAAGTGAAGTACGCTTCTGCAGTCGAACTCCAAAAACTGATTGATAGCTTACTTCCTGGTACACAGGCAAATCTTCCAGGCAGACCGGGTGGATTTAATGCCGGTGGCGCAAGTGGTGGCCGAGGAAATTTTCAAGCTCGTCGAACCAAGCAAGGCGGTTTCGTAAACACCATTATCCCAGATGAACGCACCAACACTTTGATTGTTCATGCCAACCCAAAAGGTGCTGACGAAGTTCGCGAACTCGTTGCACGTCTCGATCGCAGACTTCCAGCAGCGGCGGGCGGCGGAAAAGTTCACGTCGTTTATCTCCAATTTGCTGATTCAGAGGAAATGGCAAAAACACTCAATAACTTTAGCCAAAATAGCTCAAAAAGCTCAGGTGGCGGTTTTGGTGGACTTCCCGGCGCAGGCGGCGGGATTGGGATTAATCCAAATGAAGGTAACTTATTCGAAGGCCAAATTAAAATCTCTGCAGACAAAACCACCAACTCACTCGTGATTACTGCATCTCCTTCCGATTACGCCACAATTCAACGCGTGATCAACAAACTAGATATCCCAAGAAATCAAATTTTTGTGGAAGTCGTGATCATGGAAATGTCGATGAGCAGAGGAAGTCAATACGCTGCAAATATTCTCACCCCGGGTGGGATATCGGTTGCACCTTCCAGTGACTTATATGATTTGATTGCCCACCCTGAGACGGCACCAAGTGGTCTCGTGCTTCAATGGCGCTCGTCGCAGTCCACCAACGTCACTATTCCAAGCGGAAGTTCATCTACAACCATTCCGGTTCCAAATCTTGCGGCTCTCATTAAAGCAATTCAAACATCCAGTAATGGAAACGTACTTGCCACTCCTCAATTGATGACCCTTGATAATGTGGAAGCCATTTTTGATAGTTCAGAGAAAATCCCGGTACCTAAGATTAACAATACAGGCCTTGGAGCTTCTACGACCGGAGTCGACTACATCACAGTTCCACTGAACATTAAGATTAAACCTCAGTTAAATAAGATCTCTAACTTCATCAAGATGGATATCAATGCAAAAATCAGTAATATCTCAGACCGAAAACTTGCATCAGCTGTACAAAGCTTGGCGCAGGCCACTTTGGAACGAACCGTTACCACCAGCGTAATGGTTGCAGATAATGACACCGTGGTTTTGGGCGGCTTGACCCGCGATAACAACACGGAAACGAATGCAAAAGTACCTATTTTAGGTGACATTCCGATTTTGGGTTGGTTGTTCAAATCGAAGACCGTTACGATTGATAAAACAAATCTCTTGATTTTCATCACTCCGAAAATCATCCGTGCGCCTGAGAATGTTCGCATGGTTCTCGATCAGAAACTAAAAGAACGAGATGAATTTGTAGAAAAAGCAATGGGCGGCGAAGACAAACAACGCGAATATCGAAACAAGATGATTCGCAGTCTTCCTGACGTGAAAAGCATCACCAACTACAATGTGAAAAAAGTCATCAACCTTGATGATGACGACCAATTTAACAAAGATGGATCCAAAACAGATGCGATGAATGATTCTAAAAAAGCTGTTCCGGTGACCACACCAGACGGACACGAATCACTTACCCTTCCCGCTGCAGATCCTGTGAACGCTCCAAACTTGCCCGCAGGCCCAACCACACCGCCTATCACTCCCACCACGCCAGGAGGACAGCCTCAATGAGAGATCGCCGTCCACCGGAACGCTTAGGCGAGATTTTGCTTAAGCATACTTCCTTAAAACCAGAACAACTGGAGATCGCGTTGCAAGAACAGCGCGATCGAGGTGGGCTATTGGGCGAAATTTTATTGAAAAATAATTTCATACTCCCCCATGAAATCATGAAAGCGTTGTGCATACAGCTTGGAATGAATTTTGTGGACGACTTGAAGGCAAATGATATTGATCCAAATTTAGTCACGAGTCTGCCGATTAACTACGCGAAAACGAAAGAAGTAATCCCGCTCTATAAAACCGTAGACGCCATGGGTGAAATCATGACGATTGCAGTTTCTGATCCCTTCAATCCAACAATTTCAGAAGACCTCCAAGCACTCACCGGTTTCAGAATCAAAACAGTTGTGAGTACCCCAATTCGAATTCAGGATGCGATCAATCGAGTTTATGAACGATCTACCGCTAAAATAGTGGGAGATATTGAAGGTGAATTCGCAGAAGAAGACTATGACCTTGAAGGACCGATCGATATTCTAGAAGCGACTGAAGACGATGCGCCCGTTATTAAATTTGTGAACTCCCTCCTTTTTCGCGCCATCAAAGAAAAGGCATCTGATATTCATATTGAGCCCTTTGAAAAAGAGTTTGTGGTGCGGTTTCGGATTGACGGCGTTCTATACGACATTATTCGGCAGCCAAAACGGGCCCATGCGGCGATCTCTTCCCGGATCAAAGTAATGGGACAGCTCGACATCGCTGAAAAACGCCTACCACAAGATGGTCGTATTAAAATTAAACTAGCAGGAAAAGATGTCGACATTCGTCTCTCTACCGTGCCCACTACTCACGGTGAACGGGTGGTCATGCGGATTCTCGAGCAAAGTGGAACGCCCCTTGAGCTTACGAAATGTGGATTTTCCCCTCGTTCTGCGGATATCATCGAAAAGATGATTTTTAGAAAATACGGAATCATCTTGGTGACGGGTCCAACCGGTTCCGGTAAATCAACGACACTCTCATCTTGTTTAGTGAAATTGAACTCTCCTGAACGAAATATCATGACCGTCGAAGATCCGGTCGAGTATCAGATTCAAGGAATCAATCAAGTTCAAGTAAACAATAAAATTGGACTGACCTTTGCCGGCGCACTTCGCTCCTTCTTGCGTCAAAACCCAGATGTGATCATGGTCGGGGAAATTCGGGATAAGGAAACGGCCGAAATCGCGATTAACGCGTCTCTCACTGGTCACTTAGTTCTCTCTACTCTCCACACCAACGACGCAGCAGGTTCGACCACTCGTTTGGTCGACATGGGTGTGGAACCATTTTTGATCGCATCCTCACTCTTAGGTGTGATAGCGCAGCGATTGATTCGAAGAGTTTGTGTTAAATGCAGAGCGCCGCATACTCCCAGTGACTTTGAGCTCATTGAAATGGGAATGCGCGAGCCACCCATCGGTTCGCAATTCTTTCGTGCAGTAGGTTGTCCGAGCTGTTCCAACAGCGGTTACTCCGGACGAACAGTGATTCATGAGCTGATGATGGTCGATGATCATATGAAAAGTTTAATTGTGCGGAACGTTGATGCCGGAGTTTTAAAGAAAGCGGCGATCGAACGTGGTATGATCACACTTCGTGAAGATGGTATCGCAAAAGTACTTCAAGGAATCACCACCATCGACGAGCTCTTTAGAGCAACGCACGCGGAAGATGTAGGCTAAAATATGGCACTATTTGAATACAAAGCGATTGGAGCAGACGGCAAGACCAACAAGGGGCTTGTTGAATCTGACTCATCAAAATCAGCCAGAATGAAGCTCAAGAAGCAAGGGCTCATGGTCACCGACATTGCCGAGAAAAATGCGATGAAAAAAGGGGCAAAAACCTCTGGCGGCTCACTCTTCGCAGCACGGGTAAAACAAGAAGACGTTGCCATCATGACGAGACAGCTTGCTTCACTCGTCAAGGCCAACATTCCTCTCGTCGATGCACTTAATGCACTCGTAGAACAAATTGATAGTGTCGCACTTAAAACTATTTTGGCACAAGTCCGTGAATCCGTGAACGAAGGATCCTCTCTTGCAAAAGCTCTGACTCAACATCCGAAAGCCTTTGATAATATTTTTATCAACATGGTGGAAGCGGGTGAAAGTTCGGGAACGCTAGGATTAGTGCTCCTACGACTTGCGGATCTAAAGGAAGCGCAAACTAGATTAAGAAGAAAAGTCATTGGCGGGATGACCTATCCTGCCGTGATGTTTTTTGTCGCCATTGCAGTGCTCATCGGGATTTTCACTTTCGTCATCCCGAAACTCCAACAAATTTTCGTTTCGATGAACAAGCAACTTCCCTGGACCACCGAACTCTTAATTTGGATTTCGGTGCAAGTGACCACTTGGTGGCCTGCCATGGGCATGGGATGTGTTGCGGGCGGGTATCTTTTCAATCGTTATATTAACACCACCAAAGGCCGCGAAAAATGGGATAGTTTTAAACTCTCTGCACCTGTTTTTGGTAAGGTCACTCGAATGGTAGCGATTAATCGTTTCGCAAGCACCATGGCAACCCTTCTCGCTTCTGGAGTTCCCATCTTAACGGCAATGAGCATCGCTCGGAACTTGGTCGGAAATGTGCATATCGCCCGTGCAATCGAAAACGCACGTAGCAATATTACCGAAGGACAATCGATCGCCGAACCCTTAAAGAGAAGTGGAGAATTCCCCCCACTCGTCATTCATATGATTTCCATTGGTGAAAGAACGGGAGAACTTCCCACCATGTTAAAAAACGTTTCGGATTCTTATGAGGAGCAAGTCACGACCGCAATCGACAGCATGACTGCGCTCTTAGAACCCGCCATGATTATTTTCATGGGAGGCACAGTAGGATTTATCGTTGTGTCCGTCATCATGCCTCTTATGGAAATGAGTAATATCAGTCGATAACCAAGAAATAGAAAGTGAAAGGAACACAAAATATGAAAACAATATGGAATCAATTCATCCACAGCAAAACTAAAAACTCTGAGCAGGGGTTTTCATTGATCGAGCTTATGATCGTCATCGGAATCATGGGTCTCCTCATCGGGATGTTAGGACCGAAACTCATTGAGAAGTTTGATGGAGCGAAAGTCGATACGACTCGAATTCAGATGAAGCAAATTGCAACCACTCTTAAGAATTATCGTTTAGACTGTGGTCAGTACCCTACTACCGATCAAGGTTTGGATGCACTCGTGGCGAAACCAACTGCAGGCTCCGAATGTAAAAACTACTCTCCTAGTGCTTATATGCAAAAAATCCCAAAAGACGCTTTTGATATGGATTTTATTTATGAATCAGATGGCAGTAATTTCAAAATTACCTCTTACGGATCAGATAAAAAACCAGGTGGAGATGGATACAAAGCCGACATCATCGTCACTGATGCAGATTGATTCATGAAAAGGCTAGAGGATGGCTTTTCACTGATTGAGTTATTGATCGTGGTTGCAATCCTTGGCTTGGTTGCCATGATTGCGATTCCGAGTATTTCGAATACCTTTCGGTTCTCTGTAAAATCCTCGGCACGTGAAATTGCAACTCTGATTAAAGACGCCTCCAATTCAGCTCAGGTCACCGGTAAGGTTCATCGCATGGTATATGATTTAAAAAATCAACAATACTGGATTGAATCTTCCGGTGAAATGACTTTGCTTAAAAGTGAGGAGTCTGCAGTGATCGATAAAGATCGAGATCGCCGAATGACTGAAAAAGAAAAAGCGGAAAGAGATAAAGAATCCGGTAATCACTTTCATCAAGATAGTCTTCTGACTAAAAACAAACGCTCCTTGCCAATCGGAGTGAAGTTTAAGGACGTTTACACCGAGCAGAGCGAAGAGCCTATTACTGAGGGCCTCGCCTACACTCATATTTTTCCGCAAGGCCTGAGTGAAAAGACAATTGTGCACATTGCGGACAACGGAAAAGATGATATTTCACTCATCGTCTCCAACCTCCTCGGTCGCTGTACAGTAGAAGGTCGATACGTAGAGTATAAGGAGGCATTTAAGAAAAAATGAGGACTTCGGGATTCACCCTAATTGAAGTGATGATCGCAATTGGAATTTTAGCCATCGGCATGGGCGCCATTCTCGTTGCTGAAAACAATTCGCTCGACGTCACTTTGCGCGCAAAGAGAATGACCACCGTTGCAATGCTCGCCAAAAATTCCCTAATCGAAGCTGAGCGCGAACTAGAGGGTAAAACCTTTCTCGAGGTAAGAACTGATTCCTCAGGTAAGTTTGATGCCCCCTTTACTGAATACACTTGGACCAGAAAAATCAAAGAGATCACCTTTCCTAACCTGATGGGCCCGCAAGGTTCTGGGGCATCGGGCGCAGACGCTGGGGCTGCCGCCGGGGGAGTACAAAAAATCGATGCCAACGTCGAACGAGTGGTAAAGGTTGCGACAAATTATCTGTCAAAGGCTTCGCGCGAGGTCAATGTCACCATCAGTTGGAAAGAAAAAGGGAAAGACCAAAGTTTTAGCGTGAGTCAATATTGGGTAGATCTAAAACACGAGTTCGATATCAATGCGCAATAACAAAGGGTTCACCTTAATTGAAGTATTGATTACGCTCTTCATCCTCGTGTTGATCGGAGTGACCACATCTAAAGCAGTGATCGATGCGGCGAACCTTAAAGAAGTTCTCAAAGACGAAACAGAATTCTCAAGTGAATACCGGACTTCTATTACTTTTCTAGAGCGAGATTTGGATCAAATTTTTAATCCCCGCTGGTTTCTTTCTGCTGACATGAAACCCATCGACCCGTATAATCCACCTCCAGTGACGCAATTGCCTGCCGGAAGCACCCAAATTCCTGTGTTAACTCCTGAAGCGATTAATAAGTTTTTAAAGGGTTATGCCTACCAATCTTTTGAGTATTGGGGCGCAGTCCTCGACCCCACCGGCATTCGTCCGTCTCGATTTAAAGGTGATGATAAGTCGATGAGTTTTGTGACCGCATCTCACACGCGTATTTATCAGCAGAAAAAGGAATCCATTTACGCGAAAGTGAAATATGAACTCATCAAGCAACCGTTCAATTCAAACCTCAATAAAGAACAAAACGATAAATTGGCCGACCTTCACGCTCTCATTAAAACTGAAAACACCCATGCATTTGAATTAGAAGAACCAAAAGACGCAAAGTATGCCACCGAGTATTTAGTCCTCAATAACATTAAAAAATTCAGCATCGCCTATTACAAGGCCGGAGAAAAAAGTTCGGTAAAAACATGGGATTCAGACGCGCAAGAGACCAAAGGGGTTTTCCCCGAGGCCATTGAAATTGAATTAACGATACAAGCGCCCAATGGCCGGATGATGGATTCAAAAGTACTTTTTAAATTGGAGACACCGAACAATGTTCTACCAAAAACTTACTAGCCTGATCAAGGGCAGCGACAAGAAAGGGGTAGCACTTTTTATCGTACTCACGTCGATGGCAACACTTGCTATCTTTCTTGGCGAAATTACTTATACATCACAAGTAAATCAAAAACTTGCCTACGATCGACTGGATCAAATTAAGGCGCACTCGCTTGCAAAAAGCGGCCTTCGTATCGCACTTCTTCGCATCCGCGCCTATTCGGAACTCAAGAAAACGATTGGCGACATGGCTAAATCGACCGGAGCGACCAAAGATGCGGTGAACTCGCTTGTTCCAAAAGCGATCTTAGAAAAAATCTGGAGTGAACCAATCACGATTCCATTTTCGGGTGATATTTCATCGATGCCTGGAAGTATTAAAGATGCTCTCACCAAATTCAGAAAGGACTCTGGCATGGAAGGAAAGCTTTACATTTCCATTCAAGCGCAAAGTTCGAAATTCAATTTGAACAGTCTTCTAGCGCATTTTGCGTCCGTGGCAAGCTCAGGAACCGCCACTCATACGGCAACGAGCACCTCTACCACTACCAACACAGGAACCGCAGTCGCTTATGATCCCCAATCTGCTAGAACCTTACTGAATGAACAACTCAAGCAAACTTTTCAAAAGAAATTTGAGGATGACGAAAAGTTTAGAGATCAATATCGAAGTTTGAAAATTGAAGATCTTTCGGAAGAAATTGTCGGCTGGTGTGACTTGAGCTACGAATCGCAACACAATGAACAGAGCCAAATCCAATTTAAGAAAGCACCCTACTACGACATTTCAGAACTACATTACCTCCCCATCGTTGATGATGATATATATGATCTGATTGCCCCACAGTTTACTGCAGGTGTATCTTCTGGCATCAATGTCAACACCATCACAGAAACCGTTTTAAAGGCACTCGTCCCTCAAATGACCGCAGATGAAGTGAAAGCTTTTTTTGAGTTTAGGGACAGCACAGGAACGAGTAAGACCGCCACCTCTGAACCTACACAGGGTGACTCAGGCGAAGACAATACTTTCAAAAGCGCCGATGATTTCTATAAATACATTGGTGATAAAGTTGCCGCATTCAAGGGCGGCGGATCAAAAATCGATGATTTCAAGAAGGCCCTAGCCCAACGGGGGATCTCCTTGATTACCGATGAAAGCAATTTTATCGTCAGAATTGAGGCAACAGTGCAACAAACCAAGCGAACCCTGGAAGCGATGGTCACGCTTGTGGATTCTAGCAGCGCTTCGACCACTGGCAGCCCCAGTCCCACTCCAGCCCAACCGACTAATAATGGGGTTGGCCCTGACGTACCAGAAAGGAGCAATTTAAAGATTACTCAATTGCGTTTTCTCTGAGTAATCCTTTATACTTATCCTATGCGCGTACTCGGTCTAGATATCTCGTCTTCTGCAGTGGCCTGTGTGGAAATGGATACCGCCTTCGGTCGTTTTGAAATACGCGACATGCACGAAAGTGTTCTTGATTCAACACTCAGCGAATCGTCGCATCAAGCGGCACTCCAGGCAGCACATGTACTCATGGGTGCGCTCCAACACAAAGTGGACCGCATCATCACGAGCGTCCCTATAGAAATCTCAACTTTTCGAAATCTTCAAATTGCATCCAAAGAAAAACGTGCCGTTCGCGCCGCCTTGGAATTTGAACTCGAAGATGATCTCCCCTTTGAAAGAGAAAATCTTCATTATGACTCCTCTTTGCTCAACCTG
>CAIMWN010000300.1 GCA_903845155.1 Oligoflexia bacterium | reverse complement strand
CTGGCCTTTACCTTGGTCAAGCCACTTACAACAGTAATATTACGAGCACAACCGCAAACGGTGTAACCAAATACTATTACACACCCGTGATCTTAAAACCCCATACATCTGATGGAACGGTGGCGGGATTTTTCTTCTACCGACCTTCTGTGGGTGACCTAAACGGAGATGGTGAAATGGATACCATCGTACCTACGAGCGATATTTTTCAAGCAAATGATGGATCGAGTGTGGTGAATGGTGGCGGCTTTAAAATGATTTACTAATTATTTTTGAAAGAGAGGGGGGAAAAATGTTGATGAAGTCTTTAGGGGCACAACTCATGAGAGTTCAGAGAGGAATTCAGCGGAAGCTAGCATTGGCGCTAGTGCTTCCTCTCCTTTCGTGTACCAGTGGCCTCAATGGCTCCCCCGAAGTAAACGGAATTGTCATTACTCAAGCAAATAAACTTTATGTTTCTATGTTGGAAGCTAACAAAATTGGCTTAGGTGAAGACTTTCAGATCAATTTAAAAACGATTGACCCTGATTTCACTAATCCCACAATAATGCTTCCACTCACCGACATCATTGCACCTCTGATTAATTCACCCGTTCCTATTCAAATTATCCTGCCAAAAACCGTACTCACCACCACTGGCCCCTTGCTCGTCACCATCGACATTCCAACGCTCAATACACAGCTTCAAGACTTCCTTTTTCCTGGCGACACCGTAGCGACACCAGGAATTGCATCTACGATTGCTTATAATTTGCTTAAATTTTATTCAGGAAGAAATCTCAATCAATATTCTTCCCAAGATTTTAGCTCCATTAAAGCGCTCATTCAAGCCAAGGTGGATCAACTTCTATCTGAGAGTGAATACCTTTCACTTTCTGGGACACCTTACTCTCGTCTCATTCGTTATTTCACAAACGCTCTTGCATTTAATCCTACTTTTCTCACTGCCATACAAAGTTATGGAATCAATTATACTTATACTACGGTGACGCCTTCGGGACTCACCTGCGCACAAGTTCCTGAGTATAATCCAAGCAACCCGAACGACCCGCATTGCCTAGATCACTATCAATATGCTTCCAATTTTCAAGTGAACGGACAAAATGCCGCTAACCCGCCGTTTAGCCAAACGAATACACCACCCATTATCTTAGCCGGTTCGGCGATTCCGAACACAGGCTCAGGTATTTCTGTCCTCGAAGGAAACACGGTCAGTGTCAGTGCGCAATCGTTCGACCTTGATGACGATTTCATGGATAAGAACATGATCATTGAATACGTTCCACGTGTTCTTCCCACTTTAATTTACGGCGTGGCTCCTGTGCTCGTTAACCCAGAGCCCACACCAGAATATACGGTCCTTACTAATCTTTCTGCACCGGGTGGAACTGATCATTATCTGTCACCTGTCATTCAATACAATGAGGCCCTCGATAATACGGAACCCGCTTATACTGGTGGTCAGACCGCAAACCGAAATATTTATTACATGATATCAGATGGAATGGTGAGAATTCCCAATTTTTGGGGTTTTGCTTATGCCGATGCAAAACGACCACCGCAGTTTGTCCTGAATTCTACCGGTGGAATCAATCAAACAGATCTCGATGTACCGCTCGAAACTTACTCCGGCGATCCAGTAGCAACTCCAACTCCAGCATGGCAAGTGCATGCATCTCATTGCGAAACCAGCTCTACCGATTCAACTCAGTTCGTGCATAGCAAATCAGATGGGCCCTGGTATTGTGTTTTCAAAGTTTTTGATCCTGACCTAGACGCTGATCCTAATGCAGCACCCGACCAATTTTCTTATACCCTTACTTCTAACACGAGTGCATTTTCTTTGATCTCGATTAATGATTATCCAGACTGGCCACCCAACGGTGCCGCCACTCCTGCTCAGACCCTTACTCATCCGTTTCTGGTGGGCATGAACAATATCCCTGCAACTCCAGCGTTTAACACTACGCTATCCAGCTGCACCACTCCCGACGGCGTGGTTCATCAGAGATGTGGAATGGCGAAATATGCAGTGACCATCGATAACGGCGTAAAAGTTTCTGCGGAGACCCAACAGAATTTAACATTTACTTTTTCACCTCTCGTCTTTGATCGTCAAACCCAAGCTGGATTAAGCACCTCACATAGTGTGAGCAGAATTGTTGATTTTAAGCCAAATCCAGCACGTTTAGTAAATTTTTCTAACCTCTCGCCACTTTCACCAACGCCCGGCATTTACGACACAGCGGTTGGCAACAATCAACTGTACGCCCGACAAGATATTTTCCTCTCAGAATTTCTTCCTATCGCCGATCCCACTAATGTGAACAGCTATGACAATTTAGGATTTAGCGCAAGTATGGTGGGTACTGCCAACCGAAGCGCGGTCTTTTTTGCGGGTACCGAAAACCCCATTAGCCAATATATTACTCAGCCAAGAAGTGTCGTTGGGAATAACTTCTCAACCGGGACGGCAGGAACTATTACTTTTCTCGGAAACAGTTTTACCACCTATGATTCAAGCTACTACGGTGCTCCTCGTGAATTTGATAGTACCTGCCAACTTGACGTAAACAACAATGGTACTGATGCAAGCACTGGTCATCCATGGAGCGGGCATCTTTGGGATCAGCGCTCTCCTCTTAAAACTTTAGTGGGTTTCGCAGCCCCCACCCCTCACAATAGCGCTCAAACGGGGGGTTGGACTTTTGAAATTGATGCGATTGATATCGATAATTTGGGATTAAGGCCGGGTGAACCGAATGATCCTGTTTATACAGATTTCGGTGCAGCTCCAACTGATATTTCTGCATTGATTAATAACAATGGAAGCGGGCTGCAATTTTGTTGGTTCAATCAGCCAAACTCTGACCCTGTAAATTACCAGAATTATGGAGTAGTGGGCACCAATGCGGCGATAGACGCCGATTACTGCAACTGGCAAGCTATCCCGCCACAACAGATGCAGCCCATTCCTGTTTTTTATAAAGTTTCAGGGGTGCTGACTAAATTAGTTTATCATCGACTTCGCTTAAAGTGGCAGCCAAAGGATCAGGCAGCCATTGGCAAGACTTACACTGATCCCGTGGGCTTTATTGAAAATAAAATTTCACCGCCACAGCTTAAGGGGAATGTATATAACAATGACACCACAAGAACACTCGATCAAAGCACCATACCGAGTCCCTTAGCCATTCTTGCACTTCACAATAACATGCAACCCTGTGTAAGCAACGTTACGAATCCCGCACAATATATGCACCAAATGAATCAAACTCCACCTTCATTTAAATTTGCAGTGCTAGATGAAAACAAGACGCTTGGTTTTAATGCGAATACTTCAGGTGCTCTGGCTGGCCGATATGAGGCGGAATTTACTTTGCTTGGCACTCGCACTTTAAGCAGTCTTGAGGTTGCAAAGTTTATTCCATTTATAGAAAACTGCTCGCAAATAGATCAGAGTGCGCCCTCTATCGCTAACCCTACTCCAGCACCGCTCAATAATGCAGAACCTGCAATTTGGTACACCCGTGCAGACGGGGTTGCAAGAATCAGGATGGAGTCTACTACTAATCCAATCCTCGCAACGGGCACGAATCCTTTACCTTTTTGTTTGCGTTACAGCTACACGCCATTACTGTATAACCCCGCTGTGGGTTCTCCACAGGTTTACCAAACAATTGTGAAGGTAGATAATTACGCCACTTCGCCATTTTTATTAAACGATGCGAGCACTACAGGTGGCGGTAATCCCACTAACATACCTTTTGATACGACTTGTTTTTCAAAAAACATTTACCCGCTTGATCCTGATCAAAAAAGTTTATTGCTCGCATCTCACTGCGCCGCAAATGTAGGTGACATACTTTGGAATAATGCGAGTTCAAAGGCAACCGTAATTCAAAACCAAAATCCAAGTAATTATGGCTTAACGCTTGCTGCTGGATCACTCCTCAATTATAAACTGTTACCTGAATTTTATCAGGCTGATGTCACCACCAATAACTTTGACGCACTTAATGCACTTTTTTTCAGCATTAATCCAATCGATACTTTTATTATTAACCCGAGTACATCACTCCCGACTTTTACTGGTTACAACGGTTTAGACGTTGCGACTCCTCTGGCAAGCAATTTTGATAACTGGATTCCGTCGGTGGCATCATCGATTGGTCCCACACCCGCTCCTTCTGTTGCTCCCAATGCGGCCCCGGGTAGCACTCCCATTCCTGCAAATCATTACTTCGAGGTAGTCGACTGGGATAACCAACCGAACTTTATTTTTACAGGGACTCCCACCATTACTTCGGCGCCGCCGTCTCCGACCGCAACACCTGCAGCCCTGGTGCAAGCATCAGCAAGCAATTCAAGCAGAATACAAGTTTTCCTCAAACACTTTTCAGCGAACAATGCCTCGATCCGATTTAATATTCAATCTTCGGATTCTGTAGATGGCTTAAGTGAAACGGATATATTTGATGTTAGAACATTCAATTTTACTGCGATGGCAACACCCACACCTACTCATCTTCCGCAACTCTTAGGAAATGGCCGAGCAGATTGTATTACCCTACCTCCGGCAACCGGTTCTTATGCGGCCTACCCTTCAGTGGCAAGCCTGATTGCACTTGCAGGCGGTGGGCTTGCACCTTACCGTACTTGTGATTTTAGTTGGGCCCCGACTGCTGCCGATGACGGTCATCAATTTAGTTTTAATTTTGTGGTGCAAGATAATCCGGGTGCGAACCCAACTCCAAGCCCCAATGTTTTTGGTATTGGTGGACGTCACCCAAGCGGCAACACCCTTTCGGTCGTTCCACAAGATTCACTCCCTCTCGCAAATGGTCCGACCCTTGGCTACGGAGTAGACATCGAGAGCTTAGAAGAAAACTCTCCTCCCGTCATTGCGACTGGTACCGGAAGCAATTTTTCAGGAACGAATACGAATTCATATAGCAGCAGTGGTGGTGGCGCTGGTTGGACGACTGTATTTAACACGAGCAACGGAGAACAACCATTGGACGCCTCAGGCGCGTGTTCTGTCTCTCCTCCATCCGGAGTAGACCCAATTTACGCAAGCCTATTCAACTGCGCATTGAGCGTCGGCAATGGTGATCTACTTCAGAGCACTACTCCAACAGCACTCGTTGAAGGAATCCAATCTTCATTTAGTGTAAATGCCACTTCTAATCACGTGACGGCTGCGCTTAAATCACTTTATGTTCCAAGTGCACCTACACAAGTACTCATCGTGGATGGAACACTGGCCGGTAAAACCTTCACCGTTCCCTCTTTCTTAACGGGATTTTCAATTTCTTCGGGTGGAGCACCGTTGAATGGGCAGGGTAGCTTTTCGTTTAGTTGGCAACCCACTGATCTAGAAGCAAATATTCTTTCAAATCCGGGAGGGTTTTTAATTCCTATCGTTATTTCAAATCACACTTACACTCCTGTGGCGGGAATCAACCCAATCTATACCACGCCAGCAATGTCAACTCGGGTGTGGTTGTGGGCAAGAATTTCGGTCGTCAATCATGCACCTCAAGTCATGATTGTCAGTTCAACCGGAACCGAAACGCCCCTTTCGGGAGCCACTCTTAGTTTTCAAACAGGGTTAACTGCAAACTGCACAGGTGCAATGAGCACTTGGGTAAACTGTTTTAAAATTAGATTACAAGACAACGATTACGCCAGACTCACCGCCTCAGATAACAATACTCCTAATCAATGGACTTTTTCATCCCCGATCGCTCCAACTGGAACTCCATTCGCCAGTGCCACTCCGTTTTCAACACTCGCACCGGGCCCAAGTCCGTACCAGTATATTTATCAAGACCTGATTATATCAGCTAGTCCCAAAACGAGTGACCTCGGTAGTTACTCTAGCGCAACAATCACCGTAATTGATCCAGGAAGTCCGTCACGGGGAAGTGTTGCGATCCCGAACGCCCTTAATCCCACTACAAGCTTACCCATCATTGCCGATGTGAATGCAAGCGGAAACACACAAGTAGTTTCATTCAACACCGTCGTCACCGGTACCGGAGTTTTTCTCGCACCCCTCGCCAGTGGCGGAGCCAGCACCTCGCACGTCACGGCATATATGCAAAAACCCTTTAGCTATCCTACTTCCCTCGCCATCTCTCGCCCTTCTGAAATGGGTGCGAATTTCTTTATGGGGATCAGTAAAGCCACTCCTCTAACACCCGTAAAACTCACCAACGGCGGCACTGGCATTTACGTCAATGAACATTATGTGGTGAAATGGCCCGATTCAGGCATTAGTAACTTTAACTCGCTCGCGCCAGATCGCACTGTTTCACTTTACGCAATCGCAATGCTCCCTTCAGGATGCGGCACCGGCGCGGTTACGCCTGCATGTAGTTCAACCTGTAAGGCAAGCTCGCCCGCAATCACTCTCATGCGATATAATGAAACCACATTGCAAATTGAACAATGTGCAATTAGCGCGAATGATTTAACGGTTAACTCAACGACTGCAAATTTAATTGTGACTTTAATGTCGGCTACCGTTGCCACCGCAGCCAACATCACCTCTACTGAGGCGGATCGATTTTTCTCGCCTTCTTCCGCACCTGGAAATTTAAGTACCGCAGTAGAATCTCAGTTTGCTGATTTTGAAGGAAGATGCGCTTTTTGTAATAACACTAGCTCGGTGGTCAATGCGGCTGCCAGCGGAACGGTGTTAAGCGAATCATCGGGTACTGATGGTTCATTAGAATACGATGCCAACGGTTATCGGAATATTTTTCAATTTTATGAAAATACTTATCCAAATAATGGAACAGTCCCTGCAAACACTCTGGTTGAAAAACGTTACATCGACACCACCCCGGCACCAACACGCGCCACTAATTTATACGCGTACAAAGATGAAACTGTAGTCATTACCGCAAACCTTGATCCCGCAACGATTCCGAGCGCATCTCCCTATCCAGTATACCATTGGTATGTAAATGGCTGTTTAAAGGGCTCAGGAGTGATTTCAAGCACACCATCAGTGAGCTACAATTTAGTTTTAACTTCGCTGATGGGCGGACAAAATAACGATTGCACGGGGGAATATTCCATTACTGAAGCCGGATCTACCTCATTGGGTAAAGCAATCGTCAGACTCACCATTGGCAGCGGTAGTGAATCATTAACAAACACGTCAGATGGAACCAGCACTAGTTACGTTTGGAACGTGAATGTAATCAACACCGATCCAAACTTAAGAACGGATACCACTATTGCCAACTCTGCTCCAATCTCCCTTTCAGGACAATATGCCGGTACCACCTCTGCTCCGTTTGCACTTCCTATCACTTATTCAAATAATGATTATTTTGCTTACACGGACTACGGCGGCAGTCTCTCTGTTAGATTTAGACAAATTGCACCTAACGGAAATTTTACTGCTTCCGGTCTCACTGCTGGATTAAATTTAAATTGTGGAATTTTCCCTACTTCACCAGCACTGAGCATGCTCGGAATTCAACCTTCGTTATCTGATGGTAATTTGTATGTTTCAGCCTCAAACGTACAAAAACCATATCCAACCAGCACAGGTGCAAATGCCACCTATGGATCTTCTAATCAAACTTGTTTCACTAATGCATTGAATACCGTGACCACCACCAAGACCCCTGTTGCTTTTGGAGGGAGCTCTACTACTCCAGCTGGTTATCTTGCATTTTCAAAATATACCAGGAGCACTTCTGCCAGCACGTTTTACACTAACGCCAACTCAAGTTACGTCCCCGCTACCAACTCGTCGGAGTATTTTTTAATCGACGCCAGCAACGCAGCTGCATCATTTTGGGGAACTCCAGGGATGATGAGCATGTTTAGCTCAATGCCGGTGGAACTATCAACGCCTTATACTAATATAGTGAGAAAAAATGTGGTGACCGGCAACAACCTATTCTCACTCGTCGGCGCTTCATCCAATACCGCAAGTGGATGGAAGGGATTTATCATTATCAGCACACTCAATCCAACCGGCAGTGCTCTTGCTGCTACAGAAACCGGAAGAATCATGTTTGGAAGTCCATCAAACTCGCCTGCTCCTGCCGCTAGTGACTGTCAATTTGAAGGAACCCCGCTCGATGCTACGTACATTGCGAGCACCGATACGCTTTATGTGATCGCAAATGTGAACGACGGTAGCGGTAATGGTCACTTTGTAGCAATAAATAGTGCAACAAGTGGCTCACCTAGTTGTCAAGTCATTGACAACAACCCCAATAACCGCATTGTAAACCCATCCCTGAATTCTTCAGAAAACAGCGGAAACATCGGCAAATTATTTTATGATCAAACACGTGGTCTCCTCTATGGTTTGGCAACACAACCGCTAGGAACGGCATCTCAATACTTTATTTACGATCTCTATGGGGGCAACATCGTGATTCGGAATATTTCTTCTAGCATTTTCCCGCAAACAATAATTAATTCAACCAGTCTCAACGCATTGTACTTGTTTGATAACAGAAGGACCACCAGTCCTGCACTTTACCCTACGCTTTACAGAATCTGGTAAAATAGAGATACTCTTCACATGAAGATTTCTAAAAATGCACTGCTGGGTCTGGCGGGGGTGATTACCCTTACCGTCTCTACTGTATTGTTGGTAAAACATTATTCAAAAAAGTCTATACCGGCTCAACAACAGCCCACAGTAGAAGAGGTTCTGAGAGAACGTGCCGCACAATCTTCAAAAAGTTTAGTTACACCTCTTGGCAAAGCGCTCACGGAGAAGAACTGGCAAGCGGCTAGAACGTTACTCAGTGACCCTAAACCCGCCTTTAATAATTTAGCCGAATCTGTGCGCGCCATGTTTATTGCCCAAGCTTTTAACCAATACCAAGCAAAAGACAATGAAGAACTACTCGACATTGTTTCAGAAACCCTAGAAAAAATTGATATTAAGAGCTTTAATCATGCCGATTTACTCATTACTCAATTTTTCAGATTGCCCGTGCTTACCGAAAAAACACCCGCTTACGAAAGGGTCACGTCTTGGATCAGCGGCAATACCGAAAATCAAGAGTTAAAGAGAATAGCAGTCTTTAAACTCACCACTCAAATGCTTAACCCACCGTCGCTTGCAACCGATGCATTTGCATTAGGAATTACCAGCGGCAAAACTTATGGATTTAGTAAAGAAGAGTGGATCCGAACCATCGACGATATTCGCAACATTAAGATTCAAGATAAAATGGTGGCGCTCCTTCCTCAAAAATACGATTCATTTAACACCAGTGAAAAGGCAATTGCTCTCGTCACCCTTTCTCATCATCCAGACGTCGCTCAAAAATTTACGATCAAGCACACACTCAGTGCTTATAAAAGTGACGACCAAGCCACCTTCGAAGCGGCCCTTAAATCAACAAAAGGACTCATCTCTCAGCACCTTTTAAGTGCCCAGGATGAAAAAACGATCGTCAAAATATTGACCCATGTCTCAAATCAGCGAAAAACGCCCTTTGTTGTGGCGAAAATTGACGAGCTTATTTCACTTCTGACAAAAAAATAAAGTTCCTGAGCGTGTCCACCGAAACGCACTTAGGATGAGTAGATTAAGAACTATTGCACTCTGTTTGTTGGTGGTCACTTTCGGAAAAGCGAACTTCGCTTGGTCCGCTCCTCATTCCATTTCAAACACGATTGACGCTTCAGAAGTACAACGATTTGAGCAAAATTACGAAGAATGGGTTCAAACGCTCGTTCAAAGCATTGTTCCGCAAAACCCCTCTACCGTGCTCGTCGAGTTAAATTACACGAGCAATCCACAACAATTACAAACTTACGAAGAATTGAAGGCTGCCG
>CAIMWN010000299.1 GCA_903845155.1 Oligoflexia bacterium | reverse complement strand
TGCGTTAATGTACGATTGGGGTGATGGCATCCCGCAGGATCAAGTGATTGCATTTGGCTGGTTTGAGAAAGCCGCATTGCAGGGAGATGCACCTGCTCAATACGCCCTAGGTTATAACTATGAACACGGCGAGGGCACAGAACAGAATCTTG
The DNA here is from genome assembly GCA_903845155.1 of Oligoflexia bacterium. Lineage (GTDB taxonomy): Bacteria > Bdellovibrionota > UBA1018 > UBA1018 > CAIMNF01 > CAIMNF01. The sequence goes on along the minus strand of CAIMWN010000299.1, from coordinate 1,536 downwards.
AACTGGCGCATAAGTGGTATCAATTAGCGGCGGAGCAAGGTAATGATGCTGCAAAGGAAGCACTTGAAGCCCTTCTTAACCCTGGCGATGATTCCGCGGGTGAGATCGGTCAAGAGGAAGATGAGGTTGAGATTGAGGAAGGAGAACATACCCTCGTCTTTAACAATGGAGATGCCTATGACGGCCCCCTTGAAAATGGACTGATGCAAGGGATCGGAACGTATACCTTTTCCCCCAGTGGTCAGTGGGCAGGGCAGCGTTATGAGGGGGCTTTTTGGGGAAACAAGTTTCATGGACTAGGCATTATTTATTATCCCAACGGTGAAGAAGAGTTTTGTATCTACCGTGAAAATACAAAATTAGGTGAACCAGAAAAAATTGAATATCAAGATGGTGGGGTGTATTACGGCTTAGTAGAAGAGGGCGCCCCCCATGGTTTTGGGCAAATAGATCACGCTGATGGAGACGTATATATCGGGGGCATGCAGTCAGGGCAACCTCATGGGATTGGCCGGCACGATTATTCCAATGGAACCCATCGCTTGGTGGTATTCAATATGGGCGAATATAAAGGGGATCAAGAAGAGTTTACCTTTAATAATGGTGATACTTATCTTGGCACACTTGCCGAAGGCAAACCAAACGGATTTGGTGAGTATCGTTTTTCAAGTACTGGTAAATTTGCTGGTCACATTATTTTTGGCCAATTCGTTAACGGTCTGATGCATGGGTTTATGGATTCCCATTATCCAGATGGCAGCACCAAAGAAACGGTTTATGTGGATGGACAGTATGCCGGGGAAAAACACTCCCTCTCCTACAATAATGGGGATTATTTTTTAGGCGTAATTGAAAACGGGTTACCGGAAAAATGGGGCGCTTACTCTTTCTCTGATGAAGGTCCCTATGCCGGCCACATGTATTGGGGTGAATTCAAGGCAGGTAAATTCCACGGCAGGGGTGTTTATTTCTATCCTGACGGGACATCAAGTGCCGGAAACTATGTCAACGGTGTGCTTGAGGGTTCACAACAACCCACCACTCCTGCCGAAAAGAAAGGTTGGTTTTCGTCACTGAAAGACGATTTCAAAAAAGGTTACGACTCTGGCAAGAAAAATGTTGGAGGCTAATATCTCAGACTTTGAAAATTAAACTTGCGAGGGGGAAGTGTAAAAAACGTTTCTTTAAATAGCCTAAGATTTATCTTCCTAGGATAGCAATCGTTCAGGGTAAAATAAAGTTATAACGTTAATAGTCATATATTTCCCGAGATTCTGATTCCATGTCTGATTGCCAGCGCTGTGGCCACGAATTTGCAAATGCTAATGCTAAATTTTGCGCTGAGTGTGGTCATGATCATTCATGGTTTGATGGAGATATAGATCGACCTGAAGCTTTAAAAAAATACATTACTGCACTTCCACCTCTCTTCTTTGATCTTGAAAGTTCAGCCGAAGCATTGAATGCTTTTTCACTGAGTTTGCGTGACAGATTCAAGATTTCATTCCAGCAGCACAAAACAATATTTACTGCTTT
>CAIMWN010000298.1 GCA_903845155.1 Oligoflexia bacterium | reverse complement strand
CAATAAGTCGCTCGGACGATTTGTGCTTGATGGAATCGCACCTGCACCACGAGGTGTTCCGCAAATTGAAGTTACTTTTAATCTGGATGCAAATGGAATCTTAAATGTAACTGCTAAAGATAAAGGAACGAATAAGGAACAAAGTATTACGATTCAAAACAGCGGAAATCTATCCAAGGAAGATGTTGAAAAAGCGCGAAAAGAAGCAGAAGCAAATGCTGAAGCTGATAAGAAAAAACGTGAAGCAGTTGATGCGCGTAATATGCTTGAAAATGCAATATACCAAGCTGAAAAGCTAAAGTCAGATAACAAAGATAAAGTTTCCGAAGCAGACGCAAAAACACTTGATGAAGCGGTTGAGGAAGCAAAAAAATCTATTGAAAGTGATGACAAAGACAAGCTAGAAGAAGCTGCTAAAAAACTCACAGATACAATGATGCCAATTGGTGCCAAGCTATATGAATCAGCGGCCGGTTCCGAAGAAGGTGATAAAAAAGAAGATGGTCCCGTTGAAGGCGAAGTAGTAGAAGATACGGAAGAAAAAAAAGAAAAGAAAGATAAAAAATAAGTAAGCAAATGTAAGGAGCGCGCTTGTGGCAAAACGGGATTACTACGAAGTACTAGGCGTTTCTAAAGACGCATCGGCGGATGAAATTAAAAAAGCATTCCGCCGGCTTGCTGTCTTGCATCATCCCGATAAACAGGGTGGTGATGAAACAAAATTCAAAGAGCTTAATGAAGCCTACGAAATCTTAAAGGACTCTGATAAACGGCAGCGCTATGATCAGTTTGGTCATGCAGGGGTGGGCGGTAATGGCGGCGGCGGTGCTTATGATTTTAATGGCGGAGGTTTTAATTTTAACGGCCAGAACATGAATTTTGATTTTGGTGATTTAGGCGATATGTTCGGTAGCTTCTTTGGAGGAGGGTCGCAGCAGCGTCAACAAAGCCAAAGAGGTCGAGATATTGAAACTGCTATTGAACTTACATTTGAAGAGGCTGTATTTGGGGTTGAGAAAACAATCCATCTCAATCTCGACGCAGCTTGCGAGCATTGCAAAGGCAATGGGGCAGAACCTGGGTTTGAAGTAGTCACGTGCCCAACCTGTAGGGGATCGGGTCAAGTAGTAAGTGTGACGCAAACTATTATCGGTAATATACAACAGGCCCGTGTTTGTAATGATTGTCATGGAACCGGTAAGAAACCTGAAAAGGATTGTAGTGTTTGTCACGGACGGGGCGTTAAGCGTAAAGAACAATCGGTTGAATTAAAAATCCCTGCAGGAATTGACGATGGTGCAACCATCAGACTTCGCGAATATGGTGAAGCGGTGCGCGGTGGAACAAAGGGTGATTTATATGTATTTGTTCGAGTAAAATCTCATAAAAAATTCACTCGTGAAGGTGATATTATTTTAAGTCATGAATCAATAGATATGGTAACGGCCGCAATTGGTGGTGAAATGAAGGTCGACACAGTAGATGGAGCAGTAACGATGAAAATAACAGCTGGAACACAAAGCGGTACAGATTTTAAGATTTCGGGTCACGGAGTTGCACATCCAAAAAGTAGTAACCGCGGGCCGCATATTGTTACGATTCATGTCACAACACCAACGAAACTTTCAAAACATCAAAAAGAACTACTAGAAGCCTTCCAAAAAGAAGGTGGCAAGCGACGTTTTTTCTAAACAGTAGACAAAATACATCTTTCAATTCATAATCATAAGTAGAATGGGAAAGATAAATCAACAAGGGTTTGTTCCAATGCTCTTAGCCATCGTACTAGTGATAGTTTGTGCTATTGGCTTTGCTTTTT
>CAIMWN010000297.1 GCA_903845155.1 Oligoflexia bacterium | reverse complement strand
TGTGAAGAGGCCGCCTCCAGTGCAGCGGTCAGAGCCCGAAAAGAAGGCGGAACCAGAACCGGAGAAACCGAAGAAAGCTGAAATTGATTTCAGTAAGCCTAAGGAAAAAGAAGGAAAAGTAGCACAAACTAAATCTTCCGAGCCCGGTAAAAAACAATCTGCGCAAAGCAAATCTAAAGAAGGTGAGGGGGCGCGAGCAAAAGGCGCGGAGGGTTCACGTGGTTCAAAAAATGCAAAAGCATCTAAAACTCATCAAAACTCCGCTAATCGTCCCTCTCCAACTGCAGGCGCAGGCAAGGGCGGAACGGTATCGCAAGTTGCAGACAACGGGAATGTTCAGATGCTGAAAGGTGCGACCAATAAGATTCTTGATTTGTTAGGGGGCTCTGGTCAAAAACTCGGAACCTCGGGTTCAAAACTTTCGGGTTTTGGTGGATTCTCCACACAAGGTAATGGCGGACTCGCATTGGAAGGCGAAGGCAAGGGCGGCGGAGGTACTGCCGACACTCTCTTGGGTGGTACGGGTAATAAAGGCCGAGGCGGTGGAAAAATTGGAACCGGATTAGGTGCTGAAGGTACGGGCGCCGGAATTGTAGGCGGAAAAACACGCGTTGAGCTTAATGTGGGTGGTGGAAATGAAACAGTGGTGGTGGGTGCCATCGATCGCGATGCCGTGGACGCAGCCATCCGCGCCCACAAAGATGAGTTTACCTATTGTTATGAACGAGAAGTGAATGCGGGACAACCGCGCTTGGCCGGAAAAATCATGACCGCATTTGTAATCGGTGGATCAGGACGCGCCTCTCAGCTTGCGGTTGCTTCGAGTTCAATGGGAAGCCCAAATGTGGAGCGTTGCGTGCTCAATGTGCTAGGCCGGATTCAGTTTCCGCAGCCGAATGGTGGTGTGCCGGTGACCATTAAATATCCTTTCTCTTTTGTGAACAGTTCGAAATAGGCCGAGATTAACGAGGAAAAACATGGAAAACACAAATACAATTCAATTCGCTGATGACAAAGCTGAGTGGTTTATTGCAGTGGGCGAGAAGTTTCGTGGCCCCTTTAAAGCATCTGAAGTTTACGAAAAGTTACAATCAAAAGAAGTGAGTTGGATTGATTATGGGTTTCGTGAAAAGGATGCGCAGTGGATTAGACTCGCCGACCAGCCAGTTTTTAAATCACTTCAACCCGATGCTCCTAAGCCAAAGCCCGTGATGGCGCCACCGCCGCCACCTTCGCAACAAAAGGAAGAAACGAAATGGTTTCTATTTCAGAATGAGGCACAAACAGGGCCTTATGCGCCAAGCGAATTAAAACGACTTATTTCGGCGGGCCAGGTGCAAGAGAGTGCTTTTGTATGGCAAGAAGCATTTAGCGAATGGAAGCCTTACGCCCAAGTTTCAGAATTAAAAACAGAAACTAAAGTGGCACCGCCGCCTCTTCCTAAAGCACCCCATGCTCCAGCTCCAGTTGCTGAAGAGAAATCGGATAAGCGACGTGCGCCTCGTAAACCACTTGTTGCTCAAATTTATGTAACCAATCAATCGGATCTAGTGAGCGGAATGTGCCGAGATATTAGTGTAGGTGGAATGCAAGTGTTGACGGAGCGTTCACCAGGAGCCGTTGGAACTAAAATTCATCTCAACGTAGCTCCTCCGAAGGATTCTGGTATTGCCTCTTTTGTTGCTGAAGGGGTAGTGGTGAGAATTCTTGAAGATCAAAGAGGATTTTCGTTCCGTTTTATTCAAATTACCGAAGAAGCAAAAACTGCAATTGAGAAATACATTGAGAGATATGCATGATTCCCTGGGTAGGTTTTCCTCCATTGCCGGCTCAATTTGAATATGAAACTGAAGTTCACCAATCTATTGATCAGGAACATTCACTTTTTTTTAATATTTTCAGAAAGAAAAATGTTCCGCTCAATCGCGGTTTACTGATTATTCATGGCCAAGGCGAGCATGGTGGTCGTTACCAGCATTTTCCTCATTATCTTAAGGACAAATATGACGTCATCATTGCACCCGACCTGCGCGGTCACGGTCGTTCTGAGGGGGTACGAGGACATGTAGAACGGTTTGATGAATATGTAGATGACGTGCTCCTTGCGTGGGAGTTGCTGCAGAAGAAACTCACGGGCGGTGGCAATATAGTTCACGACCTCTTTGGTCATAGTATGGGGGGGCTGGTTGCACTTCGTACTTTGCATTATCGTCCTGAATTGCCAGCGAGCCATGTCTTTATTTCTTCGCCCGCGCTTGGCTTAAAGGTTGAAGTGCCCTTGATTAAAGATCTAGCTGCAAGGATTCTATCTAAGGTTTGGGGCGAACTTCAAATGGACACGGGCCTCGATGCATCTAAGCTTTCTCATGATCGCAATGTAGTCGATGCCTATCTCAAAGATCGCTTGAATCATAGTAAAGCTACTCCTAAGTTTTATTTAAGTTTTCTTGATGCAATGAAAGAAACCATGGTCTCAGATTTGCATTTTAATTCCTCGGCTAAGATTTTATTTCAATTAGCTGCCGAAGATGAAATTGTAAATACCGCTACGGCTAAGCTCTTTTTTGAACAGCTGAAACACGAGCATAAAAAAATGATTGTTTACCCCGGGCTCTATCATGAAATCTTTAATGAAACGATCAAGGAACATGTGTTTGAAGATTTAGTAAAGGAAATCACTCCATGAGCGCACGCGAAACTCTCTTAGATTTAATTTTGGAAAAAAGTTACAGAGAAGGTGATTTCACCCTTTCTTCCGGTCAAAAGAGTACTTTTTATATTGATTTGAAACCCACTATTCTTCACCCGGAAGGCGCTCAAGCTTTGGGCCAACTGGTAGTGGAATGGATGAGACGAGAGTCTCTACAATTTGATGGTGTGGGTGGACTCACTCTGGGCGCTGATCCTATCGTCATGGCGATATCATTAGCAGCATTCGCGCATGGGATTGTTCTGCCGGCAAGCATGATTCGCAAAGAGGCGAAGAAGCACGGTACCTCACGGTACATTGAGGGCGTAGAGAATTTTAAAAAGGGTGATCGTTTTTTAGTAGTGGAAGATGTAGTGACCACCGGCGGTTCAGCTAAAAAAGCAATCGAGATTTTGAAGCAAGAAGGGTTCAATCCCACTCATGTACTTACCATTGTTGATCGTGAAGCCGGAGGTGCTGCCGAATTTGCTAATTCTGGTGTGAAGCTTCATTCGCTTTTTACGATTAGCGAAATCAAAGCTGCAGCTCGACAGAAGTAATTGAAGAGCGAGATGAGCAATTGCTCTCCCTTTCAATTCTATTATTGCGCGAGATCGTGAATTTGCTGCCGCTGACTTGGTGTTAAGTCCTTTTCTATCGATGCAGGGTTCCGAAGATACTCTTGAACTGCGCCGTTTATTTTCTCAGGGTCACCGTCGTTTTTAGCTGCGATGCTTTGGAAAATATCCCCACTCATTTGATAAATCTGATCCTTTTTAGCGTCCGCGATCGGAAGCGCCTTCACTCGGTCATTGGCTTCAGCGGCTTTTGGGTCCTGTTGAATGATCAAATTTCGCGCGTCTTTGTCATTGAGCAACTGTTCAGTTTTATCTGTTGCATCGTTGGCTCGGGCATTTTGGGCGAAGCAAAGTACAGTGATGAAAAAGATGAAATAATTCAATTCGGTGGATCGAGTTTTCATCTGTTTATTATCTCGAAAAGTGGAATGCCCCACAATGTGTCGAATAGGACGACATGCTCTTAACTGTATTAATTTAGTCAGTGATTTAAATTGAGGAGCCAACTCCTAAATGTGGTGTAAATGCAGATATTTGTTACTCAATGCCCCCTTTCGCACCTGACGAAGTAAACAGTAAGCTCATGCGCAGCTAGTGCAGTTGCAACGAAAGAGGGCAGTGAGTCCACAGTTGCGTGGCCTCCAGAAATGACATAATCTGGCCACGGCCATGAAGGTAGATAGTGCGCACTTCTTTAATGCAAGAAATACTGTTTCGACAGAGGGAGCCTCTGCTGGTTTCCTTGATCATGTGAGAAAGCATCCGTCAGTCCTGATCTCGGTGGTCATTCATGGGATCCTCATCGCCTTGGCATTTTTTATTATGATTGAACGCGAAGCGAGTAGTCGTGGTCGTTCGCTCGAAGATCCATTTCAAATTGATGCCATTAGCTTTACCGAAAAGGGGCATCACGCAGGAAAGCCCGCAGCAGGTAAAGTGGTGAAAGCCCATGAAACAAAGTTCGTTCCGGTGAGTAGTTTAGGGATGAGAATGTCTGAAACGCAGCCACTTTCAGAGGTTCACGAAGAAACTGCTCAAGATCAGTTCTCTGCCGAGGCATTGCAGTTTGGAAATTCAATGGCGAGCAAGAACGCAAAATTATTCCGCTACCTGTTTAAGAAAATGCAGGATGAGTTTGATCGACCTGAAGAATATGTCGATCCAAGTTTATACGGAAATGTGCAGGTAAAAATGTGGTTTTCGGCTGAAGGGGAGTACCTCGAGGACGAGAGTACCTTTACTGCGGAAGATCCTCATTTTAGAGCCATTGCGATCCGCTTATTCCGCAAAGCGTGGATAAACCCCATTCCCAATGTGTACCTCAATAAACACGAGAAATTCTTTATCGAGTTTCCGGTGACTCTCACTACATTCCGCTATCTACGCGGACTCTAAAGGTGCGCGAGTAGCGCCATTTTCTGGATATTCTTTGAATTTTATTCAATGATTTCCGTTGAGGAGCCACGCCCCTTGTTCTGTAGCGGTTTACACAATGGCGCGAATTATATCATACGGGTTTCCAGAATGATGTTAATGAAATTTATTACACAAATTTAGTTTAGTATGTTAACACTACTGAGTTCACTTTAGCTAAAAATATGAAGTACTTATTGTCACTCCTCATCTTTATTTCCCCACTTGCGGTTGCCCAAGCGCAGGCGCCACTTGCGGGTAAAACAGCTCGAGAAGTAGAGGCTGTGGCTGACATTACAGTTCAAAACTTGGGTCCTGCGACGCTCACGCAAGAGCGATTATACAATTTTGGGCAATATGAAGCGCAATATGTTGATCAACAAATCCCTAAGGCGGCATTTTCAGATTCAAATGCACTTCAAAATTGGCTTACTGGGGTAAATCAGAGTCTCGGCACCAGCGATTATGAAATCTATGGCAGAACTACTGTTGTTGAATCCATTCTTGCAGTGGCATCGAAGAGCGGTCTGTCTGATCCGGACTTGGCAAATCTCATTGCAAATTCTGTAGCGAACTATACTCACGATGAAAAAGAGAGATTGGCATTATTTGCGACCCTCTCTGACCGCTTTTATACCACCTATAATATTCTCAGAGACCCAGGCCAAAACACAGGGGAAGCCACCACTCAAAACACCTCGCTGAATCAATTAATCCAAGCTGCTATTTCTTGGAATAGTGTCCAAGGGGGAGTGTGCAATGATATTGTGCAAGCATTGGTTGCGGTTGGGAAAAAGTTGTTTCCAGATCAAGACGTTTTTGGTTTTAGCAACGGCACCCATTTTGGAGTGATGGTACACAGAGCAGGGCAGGCTCCCACGATCATCAATTGGGGCATTCAAACCGATCAAAGATCTGAATTAACCTTTGCTCCCGAAGTACAGACCACGCTGACTCGAATATTTGAACTCACTTCCGAAGGTACTTTGAAACAAATTGCAAATATGGATACTGAGGTAGGTGCAGCATTAAAGAAGCTCTATACCGAAACTTCTCCCACTCTTCGCACGGGTATGGACCCGAGTCTCACCTATGTTAAGTTTGGAGATCAGCCCATTCAATCGCATCCCGATTATTCATTGAATGAGAAAATCGGAGTAGTGAAGACGACTGATTCTGTGTTTCTCGTCTTCATGGGAGAGGTTACCCAACAAAAAGATTTGCATGCTGGTACTACGGCGCTCAGTGCTTCCTTCCAAGATCAAAGTGGCGCCGCGAATGGAATCTTTACCCTACATAAAACCTATCAGCATCGATTGCTTCGTTATTCAAAACCAAAGTTCATTGTTGAACTCTCGGCGGGTGGGATGGCAGATGTCTCGGTAACCGCCCGTTTGAATAATAAAACAGACCCGCAATATCAAGACGTAGGACTCCGTTCTGAGGTTGTTGAATTGAACCAGAAATTATCATTTCAAACAAAACCTTCTCATGAGCAAATGCCTTTGATTGCGGCTTCTGTAGGGGTTTATGAAGATTTTGGAAGAGGAAATGAAGGGAGGCAAACCGGTCTCGAATCCATGTCGGTTGTAAAAGGTACGTTGCAAGCCTTGGCCTACACTCATCTTTTTGTAAATCAGATTTACGCGAAGGGGGCGCTCCATGTGCCGCTCAATCCAAATGTTCAGACATGGATCGGAGGGAGCTACCAAGGCAGCCCGATCGGGCAAGCCATTGAAGGAAATACGGGTATTGAGGCAAAAGCTACGGGGCGATTGAGCAGAGTTTATCTTTTGGTGGGTGCGAGTAAAACTGATATTAGCGGATATAAAACTAAATTCAGTTTGATCAACGACCCTACCGGCGGAAAAGTAGTCGCTGGAGTCACTCTTAAGAATGGCTTACAAGGCTCAGTGAAGGTTGATGGAATTGGGGGAGTGACACGCGGGAATTTTATAGTGCGCCTTCCTCTCAAAAAGAAACGTCGGGCTTAAAGTTTTTCACTGAATTCCATAAGTGCGGCCCACGATCCCTAAATAAGGTACACTTGCGCTGACCTGATCACAATGAACCTCATTTACTTTTTATGCGCGGCCATTGCAGCAGTACATGCAGGACCATTAGTAGCGTCAGCTTCGGCCGCTGCCATTACGCATGCTTTCTTTTTGGCTTTGCCCTTAGTGTCTTTGCAAGATTCCCAAAACATTTTACAAGGACCATTTTTTTCAGTGTGATGCGCGAATGCGTTGAAACCTGAAAACATAATACTAACGATGACCAAAGATTTTATAGAATTCATTTTATTCTCCCATTTTGATTATTTTGTTGAACCGGGGTCGAGTCTCTCAATGAATCCACCCTGTTGACCAGTTAAGATGCGCCACTTTTCTGTTATGTTTTTTTCAATTGAGTTTTTGTGTTATATTCTAAAAGTGGGGGGATCATACATGCAATTGCTGGAGACGAAACTAGCGCAGGACATCATTTTTCAGGGCTTAGCGATGGGGGCAAGCTTTGTAGAGGTTTTTGTTGAACGAACTGAAACCGAAGGCATGGTGCTTCGAAACTCCAGAGCCGAAGATGCGCAGTCTGGTGTCATTTTTGGCATTGGCATTCGACTCATTTGTGATGAGCAATCACTTTATGGTTACACCAATTCCACTGAACGCGAAGAACTGCTGCGTATTACTAAACTTTTAGGAACGAGAATTGGGAAGCTAGGCTTAAGCTCGAAACCCGTTAATTTTGAAAAAGTAAGTTATCCAAAAATACCGACAATTGCTGACCAAGAAGTAGACGCAAAATATAAGCTTAATTTCTTTAAGAATATTGATCAGCAATTCCGAACTGATCCAAAAGTGTCTCAAGTCATCTTGAGTTTTACGAAGAAAAAACAAATGATTGAAGTTTATAATTCTCTGGGTATGTATGCGACTGAGGAGCGCCCTTATATTCGGCTGATGCATAGGATGGTACTGAAAGATGGCAGTTTTCAAAGCGAAGCACACCATGGCCCAGGATCAATTGGTGGGTGGTCGTTTATCGAAAGCCTCGATATCAGAGAAATAGGCGAAGCACTTCTGAAGCAAGCCAAAACCACGCTTTACGCACCTCCTTGTCCGGCAGGAAAAATGCCAGTGGTCATAGATAATGGCTTTGGTGGCGTAATTTTCCACGAAGCCTGCGGACATTTGTTGGAAACAACATCGGTAGAGAAAAAGGCAAGTGTGTTTTGGGATAAAATGGGTGAAAAAATTGCTCATTCCGCACTCACGGCGATTGATGATGGAACCTTAGCGGGCGAGTGGGGATCTCTCTCTATTGACGACGAAGGGATGCCCACCGAGAAAACTACCCTCATTCAAGACGGAATACTTAAAACTTTTCTCTGCGATCGAATGGGCGAAATTAAAACTGGGCATCGAAGGACGGGCTCAGGCCGCAGGCAATCCTATAAATTCGCACCAGCCTCGCGCATGAGGAATACCTTTATTGAGAAGGGCCCCCATTCTTTAAATGAGATCATCGGGAGCATTCCTCATGGTTTATACGCAAAGAAAATGGGCGGCGGATCAGTGGATCCCTCCACCGGGGAATTTAATTTCTCTGTTCAAGAAGCGTATTTGATTAAAGATGGCAAGATTACTACCCCTGTAAAAAGCGCAACACTGATTGGCACTGGTCCTGAAGTGATGTCGAAAATATCCATGGTGGGGAATAACTTTTCATTAATGGCTGGAATGTGCGGATCGGTGAGTGGAAGCATCCCAACCACAGTCGGCCAACCATGTATTAAAGTGGACGAGATTCTAGTGGGAGGTGAAGCATGAAAACACTCATGGAAAACGTCATGAATCAAATCAAGGATTTGAATGCAGAAGGTGATTTAATTTTCTCTGATTCAAAGGTGCTTAAAATGAGTGCCCAAGGCGGAGCGATTTCTGAATATAAGGTTTCGAGCGCACAGATTCTGGGTGTACGGGTAGTCAAGAATGATTCAGTCGGAATTTCATTTACTGAAGCCTTGGATCGGGATTCCGTTCGGATTGCTGTCAAGCAAGCACTTCAAAATGCAGAAGCCAATGCACCCAATGTGCATGAGAAAATAATAAAGTCCGGCGGAGAATTACTGGACCAAGGGCTGTATCCAGAAGAAGAGACCGACATCAAAGTGAAGACTGAAAAAGCACTTTGGCTTGAGTCAGCAGTAAAGGCCCTCGACTCAAGAGTCACGGTGGTTCCACACAATTCCTATTCTGAAAATATATATCAATCACTTTATTTAAATTCATCCGGACGTAAGACGGAATTCTCAACGAAGACGTATTCGATCGTCAGTTCGGCACTATTAGAGGATCGGGGTAGAAAAGCAAATTATCATGACTACCATTTAGCCCACCGATTTCAGGATTTGAATTGGAAGAAAGTAGTTGAAACTTCGCTCTATCATGCGAAGAATATTCTCAGTAGCAAAACGCTACCCACCGGTAAATATCAAGTGATATTTAGTCAAGATTGCTTGCAGGAGCTGATGGATTGTTTTTCTGATTTTTTTTCTGCGAAGGCAGTGTTGGATAAAGTGAACCCCTGGGAAAACAAGCTCCATGAGCAGGTGATTTCTGCAGATTTATCGATTGAAGATCATCCCTTATATGTCGAAGCATTCAGGACAAAAATGTTTGATAGTGAAGGAGTGGCGAGTAAGGCACTTTCGATCGTGCTCGATGGAAAGTTAAATTCATTTATTCATAATTCACTCACTGCAAGTCAGTTGAATACTGTGACTACGGGGCACGCATCACGAGGGCCAGCGAGTTCCCTGGATGTAGCTACATCCACCATTCTGATCAAAGGGAAAAATCAGAAACCCTTGCCGCCCAAGTATCTGGAAGTGATTCAAATGGATGGACTCTACTCTGGGGCAAATAGCATCACCGGTGCCTTTTCCGTCGGAATTAAGGGCTACCTTTGGGAGCACGGTGAAAAGATTGCAACGGTGGGCGGAGTGACCTTGTCGGGGAATTTGCTAAAAATGTTAAATGATGTTGAGGTGGTGGGTGAGATTTTGGAACCCTCCAATGACCTTACTTTTTTTTCGGTCCCGCTCGTGTTCCATGATATTTCAATTGCGGGTGAGTAGTTTTATACAGGCAGAGGGCAGTCAGGGTTTTCGAGAAGAGGACACTCTTTTTCAAGTTGTTCTTGTAAGTCCTGAACGATCTGCATCTTTCGTTCGCGTGGGTTAGTCGAAAAACGTTTCTTGTATTCTTGAATTTCAATTTCAGTGACATGCATTCTTACCTGTTTAAATAATTTCGGAAAGAACTCACCCGGTTTTTGAATGTGATGGAGTCCACCGCTAAAACAAAGCAAGATCGTACCGCTCTCGACTCGTTCGACGATATCTGCGACTCCGCCGCGAATACTCATTTTTTTACCATTTTTATCTAGCCCATTCGGTCGTTTCATTCTTCCCTCAGGTGCGACGATGACCAAATCATCTTTATCGATTGCATTGAGATATTGAGTCCACGAGTCGTCGGCTTTCCGAGTGATTGAAAAAACTTTGGGGATCATCAATTTAAAGAAGAGACCGACGATGGGGCGATTGAGTGTCACGTCTGCGATGGGAAGATTTAAATGAGCCACAATCTGCCAAAGAAAAGAGTAGGGTAGGGCGCTCAAAAAAACGGGTTCATAGAGCGAGGTGTGATTGAGAAAAATGATCATTCTGGCTCGATCAAAATCAATTTGATTTCGATCGGGGGTCCAGGTGTATTCTTCCTTGAAGAAAAGCCGAGTGACTGTTTTTATGGAAGCAAGGATGAGGAAGGCAAAGAGTCTGCGCATAAACTAGTTTGAGTTTGGTCTATTTTAGTTTAAATCACAAAATAAAAAAGGCCGGAACCCGAAGATTCCAGCCTTTTAATTTTGTGCGCCCGCGAGAGCGCACGAATCAGAGTCTGATTCTCTAAAAATTATTTTTTAGAAGTTCCTGTTTTAATAGGAAGAGCATCTGGAAGAATCTTTTTAGCAAGGATAGTCAAGCGACTGATTTTGCGTGATGCACGAGATTTTGGAATAGTGCCTTTTGATGCAGCTTTGCTTAAAGCTTTGATCGCGAGGAGATAAGCTTCTTTTGCTTTTCCAAGGTCTTTGGTTTGAACTGCTTCGATTGCTTTTTTAACAGCAGTTTTGGTAGCAGATTTTACTGTATTGTTTCGAGCTTCGCGTGTGTCAGCTTGAAGGGCGCGTTTCGCCGCTTGTTTTTTATTTGCCATGATGGCTCCTTTTACACCACACCAAGGCACAAAATTGTGCAACATGTTACTGTGCGGTTCGCCCATTAATTTATATAAAAATTGCAAGAATGACAAGGGGTTTTGCTTGATCTTATTTGAATAACACTACTAAAATAGTTGGAATGCATCTCTTTCGTTATTTGGCACCGCGTTTTGTCCTTTCCTGGTGTCTGGTTTTTCTGCTCGTTTCTTGTTCTAGTGCTGCGGTGAAACGATCGGTTCCACCTGGAATCCCTTTAAATTCGCCTACTGAAGGTGCTCCAAGTCCGGTGGCAATTCCTAGCCCAAGCGAAGATGAAAGTGATGATATCGACGGGAACCTCGACGACGAAGAAGATGATGGGAAAGTTGATGAAAAACCCACGCAAGATCAAGGGGTAAAGAAGAATAGGGTGCCTTTTGAGTTCAATCAAAAAGTGGCGACCTGGATTCAATATTTTTCACAAAAAGACCGTGAGCGTTTTCAACGGTACTTAGACCGAGGCGAGCCTTACCGAGAAGTGATTGAGAACATTTTAGAAGAGAACAACGTCCCAGCCGATCTTTATTACTTGGGTTTAATTGAGAGTGGCTTTGATTTTAGGGCGAAATCTCATGCAAAAGCGATGGGCGTATGGCAATTCATGCGTTCTACCGGAAAGCTCTATGGCTTGAGCGTAGACGCTTACATGGACGAACGTAAGGACCCCATTCGGGCAACGGAGGCGGCCGCGAAGCATTTACGCGATCTGTACCGCGAGTTTAAGTCCTGGTATTTAGCGCTTTCCGCTTATAATGCTGGAATCGGCCGGATTCGTGGGGCTATTAAAAGGGGTGGTTCCCATGATTTTTGGACCTTGGTAGAGCGGAAAGCCCTTCCTCGGGAAACGATGGAGTATGTGCCCAAGTTCCTAGCTGCCCGCTATATTGGAGAACATCCCGATCTTTTTGCTTTTTACATTAATGAAGAAAAGAAATATCCAAACGTGGAACTCGTGCAAGTTCCCTCTCCGGTAAATTTTGAAAAAATCGAAAAAACCTGCAGTTTGCCAGTCGGTACCCTTTCGTTTGTGAATCCTCAGTACCTGATGAGCTTTACTCATCCTGGGAAAAAGGTAGATCAAATATGGGTTCCAGAAGCTTATCAAAAGCAGGTAGAAGGTAACTTCAAGCAATTAGGGGTGTACCGTATTCATGTGCGACCAGAACGAGCAGTGGTGGTTGCAAAGCCTGTTAAAGTTTTATGGCATACAGTAAAATCGGGTGACACTTTAAAATCCATCGCGCGCAGAAGAGGCTTGTCTGTTGCGTACTTGAAACGAGTCAATGGCATTAAATCGAGCAGGGTACTGGTCGGGCAGCGATTGAAATTATCAGCGACTAGTTACCAACAGAAAAATACCCACCCGAGAAAATCTAGGAAAAGAAGAAGCCGTTAGTGGAACGCCGCTCTCGTCATTTCGTTAACGATGGAGAGCGCTCTATTGCGTTTTAAGTGGGTTTTAGTATCGAAGTGCCTCGCAAGTCATTGTTTTTAAACACGCATTATATAGTTAAGCTTCATCGACACCCAGCCGATAGGTCGATAGGTATGAAAAAACAAAATTTTCCGAATCTTAGTTTAAGTTTTTCACTGGTAGTGCTCACACTCATTTTTGATCCGACTGCGTTCGGGCAAGATCCAAGTTCCGGCACGAACAATAATGTAGGAGTGCTCTTTCCTGGGCGTCATATGACGTCAAGAAATGCTACAAATGATCCAGTCGCAAATGATGGTACGACTGCAAATGGTACGGCTGCAAATGGTACGACTGCAAATGGTGCGACTGCAAATGGTGCGACTGCAAATGGTGCGACTGCAAATGGTGCGGCTGCAAATGGTACGGCTGCA
>CAIMWN010000296.1 GCA_903845155.1 Oligoflexia bacterium | reverse complement strand
CTTCTCTCTCGCAGCCGCTCATGCCACTTACTGGCTCATCCACAAGAAACGAATAAACCCTATTCGTGCAGCCAGTCTGACGACGTTGATTTTCATCGCCATTTCAGCCATCATTCCAGGCGTTTTTTTAATCCAATATCAAGTCGCGTTTTTTGGCGGAACCTTTGTAGCCATGAGCGAACCATTTCGGTTAGGTGAGAAAAACGTCTTATTCGCAGCAATTATATTTGGCGCGCTCCTATTTATATTACAAAAAATAGATTTTCTCCACTTCCATGGCGGCCTTGGAGGAACAATCGGCGCAACTTCATTTCTGGCGTGTTTGATTGTATATGCAATAAATCGACTGAGCAGTCGTGCAAATTAAGAATTAAATATCAGGATTCATCACACGACGATATTTCTCGATCGCATCCATTTCTTCAATAGGCTTTTCATAAACCGGAAGCTGTTCAAATAAATGCGCCTCTGATTCCTCAAACGGCCAAGCCACTTGTCCTGACGGCAGATCAAGAACTACGAGATTACCATTGGCTACTCCAGCAGTAAGACCATGAGCCACTGCAAGTCGCATCACTAACCCGAGGCATGAATCCAATTCAACATAAGAAGAGTCGCGCTCCCGCTGAAGCCTTGCATTCTCAGCAATGAGGCGATTCATATCGTGTTCAAGTTCGGTCAATTTGTTGTTAATTTCAATCGGGGTTAGCATTTATTAAGAATATCAGACTTCCGAAGGTAAGATAATTAAAAATCTCTTGGAAAAAGATCAATGCATCAAGACACAATATATTTTTGACGCCTATTTGGTCGCTTGTTTTTTCTTCTTTTGGACTGCGAGCGCTTCTTGAATAAAATGATCAAAAAGCATCATATTTTGAGGACTTTTTAACGCTAAACGCGTATTGAGATCCATTACTTGGTTCTGGATCGGCATCATCAGAGTGTCCTCATCTTGCCGGCAAAAAGTATTGATTTTGCCTTTAGGCACGATTGCCAAACACGCAGGTGAGGTATTGAACTCAGCGCAAGGAAGCTTCGCAATCCACGCGCATTTCTCTTTTTCCCGGACCACGGGGCAACCACCGAGTACAGCAATTCTAGGAGCAACGATTGCCTTTACGGAATCTGTGAACTCAGAGCAATTAATTCCTTCATCCCAACCTGGATGAACGTATTCCGCAAAATCAATAGAACGTGCTGGATTGACTGTATATTTTCCCGCCTTACAAACAAGGTAGGGTTTGGGGCCCATGAGTAAGTTAGTCCAAAAACGAAGCCCCTGAAACTCAGCAGTCATATCGCCATATGCTTTAACACCAGTTCTACTCAAACCGTAGGAACCTTCTTCTTCGTCGACTCCAATCCCGATGGCTTGCTTCAATCTGATTTTACTGAGCTTATAGCTAATGTCTTTAAAGGCTTTTCTTGGGGGTTCAGTTGTATACACCCGGGTATTGGGTTTGCTCACTTCCTCATCCTCACCTGCCAAGAACGGATTGGTTTCAACTAGTTCATAGGCGTTTTCAAAATATCGGAAACCCGAATCAAAAAAATGCCCGAATTTATCAATACCTACCATATTATTTCCAACGCGAACGGATGGCTGTAAGCCAATCAAAGTTAGAAATGAGTTAGCACCATCATAAATGGTATTCGCCGTTGAGGAGGATCCGAATCGATACTTTGCAAAACTGCGGCTCGCTTCAATTTGTTTTTCAAGGCCCGTCGCAAATCTCCACGAAGTAAACGTCCTGCCGTTCACTGCAAAATCACCCCTAAATTGGTCCATTACAAAGTCAATGATGATTGGTCGGCGGTGATTTAAATCAGCATCACAAGAAGTGACGGTCCAAGCGTTAAAGCTTTCTGCTGCAACCTTCAAACGCGCTTGTGCAGCACGATTTAAGGCAGCCGTTGCATCTAAAGGATTTCCCTGCTGATCGCGTGCATTAAAAAATTTAATTCTATTGGTAAAGTTATCAGTTTCATACGCGTGAGTTGAAGTCGCCGTGAGTGCCAGGACACAAGAAAGAAGCAGCGATTGTGTTTTATTAATTTTCATAATTCAGTAATTCCGAAGTCGCAAACGACTTAATGGTCATTTGCGATTAACCTGGTTGACTTTTTCTTATAAAGTTCTATCAGATTCATTTTCTTTTGTATATTGATTTAGTGTAATAATCAACTTTAAGCACTTATTGATAGAGTAATTCAACTGAATTCATTTACATTAATTGAAAAACCCAATGAGGACCACTCGGTCATTGGATGGAGCGTGATCTCAATTGCTAGCCGTTATCGAGCTCTTGATTCCTTCATCGCGATGAAGCTGACGTCGCAGAGTGTTATCAATCATCCATACCCACTGACTCACTCAACAGTAATTACTTGCAATTAATCCTCCATCGCGGGTATCACTATTAACGTGGGGGCACGGTATCTATCTATCATTATTATTCTTTTCCAAGGCTCACTTGCCTTCTCGGCACCAGGAGTGCCTTCCCCATCGCCTAGTCCTACCCCCATTAATTCAAACAAGAAAACGGTTCCCGCAAAAAAACAAGAACACATCAGCACTGTAGTTCGCTTACGTGATCCGCTTCAAAAGGGAAATGCGTTAACCATTGTTTTAAATGATCAGAATGCAGACACCAAGAAAACACTCAGCGCACAGCTCCTTTTCAGTCACACCTGGACCAATCAGTTAGCGACGAGTATCACCATTCCGTGGATTTTATCGCAAAAGGGTTCGGGGTTTCCTGAGAGCGGTCCTCAAGCACCACGTTTAGGCGGAGGCTCATTTAATCGCTTGTATGCAACATCGCTAGCCCGCCTTTTAGGAAATGCAAACAGCTATCTGAATTTAGGATTTAGTTTAGGATTCCCCTTTCAGACAGATCAAAACAGCATTAACTCTGAAGACCAAAGCTGGATGTTCTCAGGGAGTATCTCCTCCCGTTATAGTTTTAATTCGCGGTTTGCCTTAGAAACTTCGATCTCTGATACAGATACCTTTCCAAACCATAATGTAAAGGCGGAAACCTATCTAGACTCAACCAATACTGTTTCCTGGTCTGCACAACTTTGTTTTTTAACTTCAGACCGTGTTCAACTCCGAGCAAGTTATTCAGAAACTGCGCCCACCAGTATCGACCACGGCACTGACAACTTAGTCAACGCATACATCAATTCAATTACCTACGGGCTAAGACAGAGAACTTTCGGTGCTGCAGCCGACATTGCTGTCACTCAAAATACTCTCTTATTCAGCCCTGAAATCACTTACCTAGATATTGGCGGGCCCTTAGTCCAAGGTAGCTATACCTATGGAATGAGGTTGAAATGGCTTTTTTAAAACTATTTCACTGTATTTTATTATTTGTATCTTTCCAATTTGGAGTCACCGCCCAGGCCGAATTTCAACGTGGAGATTTAAGCCTCCAAGTAGGGGCCGGCCCGCATGAAACTTTTAGTTATGAAAACGAAGGCCACCTAAAGTTTGACGTATCAGAGCTACATTACACTTTTGATAAACAATTAATGCCCACCGACACCACCGTCCAAAACAGTGCCCTCAAGCACACAGACTCCTGGACAGGCGGCTTTGAACAAGAGCTGACTGAAGCGCTCAACATTAGTCTCGATTACGACAGCCTTTCTGATGAAGACGAGCAACTCTTTACCGATGGGGCTAAGGTGACCCTTGGATTGAGCAAGGCCCACCTCTCTTACCGATATGCTCGAAGTAAAATCGATAAAGACTTTAACATTGCTGGCCCAAGAAAGCCGCCCAATTATAAACATGGAGCCTTCCTCTATCAATCGACATTTGAGACTGGTATGGATATTGATATTGGTGAACAAGACACTCTAACGCCTAGCATTTCCTATTCATTCTTCGCTCCTGACGTAGATAACTTCGTTCAATTGTTATCCAAAAAATTTGCTACGAACATTTCTAGCTTCACTAAAGACCTTCAAAACTTGGAACAATGGTCTGTGGGCGCTGACTACCATCATGTGATTTCAGATGCGTACACTGCAGATTTTATTGCCACGGTTGCTCACCTCATTATCGGCAACAACCCCTCGATTGCGCTCAATCCAACTTTAGAACGAAAATGGAATGAACATTTATCCAATCAATTAGGAATCCTCTATACATACATTCCAGGGTCACCAACATGGATAGGAACGTTACAATTGAAATATAGTTTTGGGAATCCTGAGAACACTCCGTAATGCCAAGTGAGCTACAGAAAACAGAAAACCTCCTCAAGACCAAGCGCTATGGCCTATTTTGGCTATCTAGTCTTTTATCCAATATCGGCACATGGATGCAGCAAATTGCCCAACCTTGGGTGATGCTTACCATCAGTCACTCTTCTTTTCTGGTGGGACTCGATAGCTTTGCGATGAATGCGCCAGGCTGGATCCTTTCACTTTGGGGTGGCGCGCTCGCGGACCGACTAGACCGCAAAAAGATCGTTCTCCTTTTTCAGGGGATTCAGTTTCTTGCCATCGTTGCCCTCGTGGTTTTACTCGCGATGGGATTACTTAAGCCCTGGTCATTGATTTTTATTTCTTTACTGGTCGGAATTACAGATTCCCTCTCCATGCCCTCCTTCCAAACCATTGTTCCCTCATTAGTGAAAGAGGAAGAGATACCTAAAGCGGTTTCACTCAATTCGATTCAATTTAATTTATCAAGAACTCTTGGCCCAGCACTGGCGGGTATTGTAATGACTGCATTCGGTGCAATCGCCTGTTTTGGCGCCAACGCCATTTCTTTCATTCCTTTCTTTTTATCCGTATTTTGGATCTACCCCAAAAAAGGATTTTTATCACCGCAACTGGAAGAGGGCACCCCAAAGACATCTATCCTCTCCACCGTAAAGGAAGCATTTAAAAGGGATTCGGTTCGCTCACAGCTCATCACCACTTTCGTCACTACTCTATTTTGTAGCCCACTCTTTATTTTCAGCACTGTTCTCATTCAGGATGTTTTTTCAGGACAAGTAAAAGATTTTGGGAACACCTCCACTGCATTTGGCTTGGGTGGACTGGTGGGTGCAATTTGCACATTTTTTATTGCAACGAAATTTAAACAGAAATCACCTGGGATTTTTGGATTGATACATGGACTCGTGATCATCGCGGTAGCGTGGAATCGTTCTTTGTCAGTACTTTTATGCCTCATGTTTTCAGCAGGACTACTTCTCACCATTGCCAACACATCCGCTAACTCCAACATGCAATTAAAAGCTGGCAATAAAGCCCGTGGCCAATATACTAGCCTTTATCAATTATCATTCCGTGGCGGTATGGCTCTAGGCGCACTTCTAACAGGATTAATGACCTCTCATTTTGGAGTCGTCATCGCTTTTTACACCAATGGTGCATTAGCTGTATTCATTCATCTCATTTTACTTTTAAAAAGGAGCCCACATGAAAAACATTAAATTGATTGGAATCGCACTATGGTGTGGATTGTTCACGGCGTGCACTCAGAAAAACAACCCTGAAAAGGAGCAAGCCCAAGATCAACAACTCGCACGCATAGAAGCGCGAGTGGATGACCTAAAGCCAGGGCTCGGCGATATCATGTCCATCATTCAACAGCATCATACAAAACTCTATTTTTCCGGAAACGCCAGTAACTGGGAACTCGCGGAGTATGAGTTAGTTGAAATCCGAGAAGGTCTCGAAGACGCTGCCAAATTTCATCCCACCTTTAAGTCAGTCAAAACTCCGCTGAGCGAACTCATTCCTTCGTTAACCAAAAACGAGATGGATGGAGTAGCTGGGGCAATCAAAAGCAAAAATCAGAGGCAATTCACCCAAGCGTTCCAATCGCTCACCGTTGCGTGCAATCACTGCCATCAGACTGCAGAACATTCATTTATCGTCATTCAGGCTCCGACCGGGGCTGAGTTTACAAATCAAAAGTTCACCAAATAGAACAATCTATGATTGACACGCTGCGGCATTTTTGATAATTCCATACTCATGAATCGAATAAAACTCAGCGTTTTTACCCTGACATGGACCCTCTTCAGCATCTCGACATCCTATGCGCAAAAACAACCCGAGTGTTCATTCAAGAATCTTTCTCAAATTGCGCAAGCAATGATCGAAACACCTCACTTAGGCTCATGCGAATTTAAAAATATAAAAACAACTCAAGACGATAAGAATCCATGTGCAGGCTCAATGAGTTTTGAAGTAAGCAATGAAAATGGAGAAGGCTCAACCATTGGTATCAACACCACTCTTTTTTCGGATTTTTCAGTGCCGAACGCAATTGATCCGGACTATATGTTT
>CAIMWN010000295.1 GCA_903845155.1 Oligoflexia bacterium | reverse complement strand
GCGAAAAATCTTGCTACAGCCTTCTAGCCGTTGTATCTATTCGGATGGAAGCGTATTGGAAAAAGCACCCAATCACTTTCCAGAAGCGGCTCGCTTGGTTCAAAGCTCCTGCCGAATCTACACAATAAATTTTACGCTACCACCAATGAAGATCAATGGACGCGTGGAACGATGGGCTTGGCAGTGCCTGGGTTTTTTCAAAACTATTCGAAAACTAATTATTATTATCTCTTTCTGCTCGTAACATTGTTAATCATTTTTGGCCTAAAGGCCCTGATTCAATCTGATATGGGTCTTAGGTTTAGAGCGGTCATGGATGACGAAATTGCAGCCGCATCGGTGGGAGTGCCCACGACCCGGATTCGAGTTTTTGCTTTTACCATTTCAAGTGCAATTGCAGGACTCGCTGGTGCTCTCTATGCCCATTATATGATGTTGATTAGTCCCGATATGGCTTCACTTGCACAAATGTTTCTTATTTTAGCGATGACCATGATTGGTGGCATGGGTACTATCGCTGGGCCGATTGTGGGTGCAATTTTACTTGAAGTACTTTCAGAGCAGATCAGGAGTTTTGGTGAATATCATATTCTTGTTTTTGGAGTAGTTGCGCTTTTGATGGTCCGCTTTGCCCCCGAGGGACTCTTGGGCTTGAAGCGGAGGCCACAGTGAAAACGGTTCTTGCAGTTTCTGATGTTTCAAAGGCATTTGGTGGTCTTCAAGTATTGACTAAAATAAATCTACAGGTGAATGAAAGTGAGATCCTGGGATTAGTTGGACCAAATGGCGCGGGTAAGACCACACTGTTTAATATTCTCTCGGGTGCGATGAAAGCAGATACGGGCCAGATTTCTTTGTTTGGCACTGATATTCAACATAAAAAGGCTTTTGAGATTGCAAAATTAGGCTTGGTCCGCACATTCCAGGTGGTCAGGCCCTTTCCGAACATGACTTGTTCCGAAAATTTAGAAGTCGCTATTATTTCCTCCTCGCGTCCTTGTGCTTCTAAAGCTAAATTCATCCAAGAATTGTTAGAGATGGTGGGATTGCAGGCATCCTCTTCTGCAATTGCACGCTCACTGACTCTGATGCAGAAAAAGAAATTAGAAATAGCACGAGCGCTGGCCACTTCGCCTAAGGTGCTCTTACTCGATGAAGTGATGTCTGGATTAAATTCCACAGAGATGAATGAAGCCATTGCGCTTTTGCATTCGCTCAAGCGAGAACGAGGGCTTACCATCATTTGGATTGAACACGTGATGAAGGCCGTGATGTCAACGGCTGATAGAGTGACTGTTCTTCATCAAGGACAAATATTGAAGGTAGCGACGCCGGCAGAAGTCGCGCACGATCCAAAAGTAATTGAAGTATACTTGGGGAGTAATGAGCATGCTTGAGGTAAAACAAATTGTAGTCTTTCGCGGTGAAGTGCCCGTTCTGCAAGAGTTGAGCCTTCAGGTCGGTGCCAATGAGATTGTTTCCATTATTGGGGCAAATGGCGCAGGAAAAACAACTTTATTTGAAAGTATCCTTGGTTATCATCAACCGGTGAGTGGGGGCATTGAGTTTAGGGGTATGCCCATTCAGCGGAAGTGTACCCATGATATTGCGCGAATGGGCATTGCAATCGTGCCAGAGGGGCGTCGGCTTTTTACCGATATGACGGTGCTTGAAAATATTGAAATAGGTTCATCATCGATTGGCGTTCTTAAGAATCCCTACGATAAAAAAAATAAACTCGATTTCATTTTTTCGCTCTTTCCTGTTTTATCCGAACGCTTAAATCAGATGGCGGGAACCTTAAGTGGAGGCGAGCAGCAAATGGTATCGATTGCCAGGGCACTCATGCTCAATCCGAAGCTGTTGATGATTGATGAGTTGTCGCTGGGTTTATCGCCAAAATTTACAAAAGAAGTGTTTCAAGCGCTGAAGGAAATTAAAAATCAGGGAGTGAGCATTATTCTCGCTGAGCAAAACGTGTCTTTGGCACTTCAACAGAGTGATCGAGGATATGTGATGGAGAGTGGAAAAATTGTTCAAGAAGGGATATCTTGCGATTTAATATCGGATGCGAAGATTCGCTTAGCGTATCTTGGTTTGTAACTGAAGAACGATAATACGCGTGATTAATGGATGAGAGCTTTTACCCATAATAAATTTCGGTTAAAAATAAGTGTATTCACCATGCTCGCCAGTTTGGGTTTTCCACAAAATGAAATGGAGGTCCCGGCCTCTGTCATCATTTTTATATCGTTGGCGCCATCCCCAATCACCACTGTTTCGTCAAGACTACACGAGTAGTTCACTTTTAATTGTGCTACCAACTTTTGTTTGTAGTTTGCATCGATGATGGGATCTTCAACATGGCCCGTGAAATGAATTTCGTCTGTATGGGGATGTCTCATGGTTTCAAGTGAGTGACCATAGACTTGATCCAAGAAAAGTTGCTTCTGAAAATGTTTTAAAATAAACTCGAAGCCCCCACTGACCACCGCCGTATGTGCCGACTGAGACCTGAAGAAAGTAAGCAATGCTTCGGCTCCAGGACTTACATGTAAATGCTGGATTATGCCGAGGGCCTGATCCTTACTGAGGCCTGCAAGAAGGCGGCATCTTTTTTTAAGTGAACTTTTAAAATCAAGCGTACCCTGCATCGCCTCATCCGTGATTTGGGCCACCTGTTCGTAAAGCCCTAGTTCACGAGCAAGTTCATCAATCACCTCTTCATTAATTAAAGTGCTGTCCATGTCGAAAACTGCAAGTTTCTTCGGCGTGTTTGAAAGTGATTCACTTTGAATAGATACGGCGTAAGGGCGGGGACCGGGGGTGAGATCTGCAAAGAGTTCGGTCCAAACGGTCTCGCGGAGTTGTTCCGCCTGCACTGGGGTCAATGAACAGGGAAATAGGATGAGTAGCGGGGATTCATTGTCGATCACCGGTTCCAACAAGGGAATAATTTTTAGCTTAGAAATGCTGAGAATAGGGGGAGCCAAGGCCTGCTGTAAATGCGTATTCAGCCATTGGAAAAGAGTTTCCATCTCATACTGGGAAATTGTGGGGGAAATCCATTTTAGAAAGTAATTTTGCACGATTAGTCATGAGTCTCTCAAAGAAATGAGTTTTTTGGCAAGTAAGTTGATAGAAAATAGTGCCACATTGTACTAGACTGACACCCATGGCTATTTCAACAGAACCCTACAAGGGCACGCGCGATTTTTACCCCAAGGACATGCAGTTTCGAAATTGGATGTTTGGAAAGCTGGCGCAAACAGTACGCGGATTTGGTTACCTTGAGTACAGTGGCCCGATGCTTGAAAGTTTTGATCTCTACGCTGCGAAAACGGGCGAAGAAATTGTGAATCAACAATTATATTGGATGATGGATCGAGGCGATCGCAAAATTGCAGTGAGACCTGAAATGACGCCGACGCTTGCGAGAATGGTTGCCGGAAGAATTAATGAACTCGCGCGTCCCATTCGTTTGTATAGTATTCCAAATTTGTGGCGCTACGAGCGTCCTCAGCGCGGGCGTTTACGCGAACATTGGCAATTGAACGTGGATGTATTAGGTGGCGATAATCTTTATGCAGATGCGGAAGTGATCACGCTTGCGGTGGAAATCATTCGCGCTTTTCAGGGTGAATCCAAGATGCTCGTGAAAGTAAATCATCGCGCACTCATGAATTTGTTTTTTTCAGAACGTCTTGGCCTCTCTCCCGAGCAGGCGCAAAAAGTAGTGAAGGCGATCGATGCCAAAGATAAAATTGATGAAGCAAAATTCAAAAATTGGGTGATCGAAGCGGGAGTGCAAGAAAATCAAATCGCCGAACTCAATCGTTTTTTTGCATCAGATCTTGCGGCGATCGCAAAAGAATTGCCAGGCGAGGGCGCTCTGCATTTGGTGAGGTTATTTGAACTTTTGAAGGAATCGGGGGTGGGTGCTCAAGTGGTGTTTGATCCAACCATTATGCGTGGCATGGACTATTATACCGGCACCGTTTTTGAAATTTATGATACGAGCCCAGAAAATCGCCGCGCCATGTTTGGGGGCGGACGTTATGATAACCTGATGGGGATTTTTGGAAAAGAAGCGCTCTCTGGTGTAGGTTTTGGAATGGGCGACGTTTCACTTCAACATTTTTTAGAGGCGCATCAACTGATCCCCGAATTTAAATCTGAAATTGATGTCATGATCACGCTCCCGAAACCTGAATTACGAGTGCTCGCAGAGAAATTTGCACGTGATCTTCGTGCAACTGGCACAAGTGTGATTACCCCACTTGCGGTGGGAAGCTTTGGCAATCAGTTGAAGCTTGCCAATCGCCATGGAGCAAAGCTCGTCGTTCTCTTTGGTGACGATGAGTTTGCACGCGGTGAGGTTCTCGTGAAAGATCTAAGAACAGGTGAGCAAGTTACCGTAAAAACAGCTGACGTATCATCAAAAATTACCGAACTATTAAAATAAAATAAAAAGGAAAGCCATGAAATCAATTCCCATTCAAAAGTTAAACGAACTCGCAAAAATTCCGACTCGGGCTTACGAGCACGACGCAGGTCTCGATCTGACTAGTGTCGAAGACCATATTTTAAAGCCAGGTGAAGGTCGCATTTTCAAAACTGGAATTGCGATTGCACTGGACCCAGGTTTTGTTGGTCTCGTGTGGGATCGCTCATCGATGGGCAAAAAGGGAATCAAAACCTTGGGTGGGGTGATTGATTCGGGTTATCGTGGTGAAGTGGGTGTGATTCTTTGGAACCTTTCGAGCGAAAATCAGGAAATTAAAGTCGGCGATCGAATTGCGCAACTGCTCATTCAAGCGGTTGCGACTCCGCAAACGGTCGCCGTTACTTCTTTAAGTGATACCGATCGTAAGGCCGGCGGATTTGGAAGCAGCGGACGTTAATTCGGCTGTACCAAGCTATTGGAGTCGATCAATATTGCGTTTTGTTGAAGTATAGATGTTCAGATCTTGTGCGAGTGCATCTGCTACTACTTTTTTGATTTCATCCTCGCTCATCACTTTATTGCATGACTCGTAAGAGAGTGCGCGAGAGGTATAAATTGAAATCCATTCTTCTACTGTGTATTTATATTTTTCTTTAAATGCGAGAAAGGCCGTTCTGTTTTTGTAGCTCGCGGCGTAGGCATCTACATAATCTTGGTATCCGCGGTAATTCTTATAGGTGAGGGCAGGGGTAAGTGATTTTAGGTCAGTGGCGGATTGTACTGCGTTCCAGAGTTGTTTTTTTGCAGCCTTCATGATGCAGTCTTCGGTTTCGACATCTGTGAGTGACGAAGTAGGTTTGAGTTGCACGATAGGTAGATTTACTTGCGCCAATGCCGAGCGATAGCTATCAAAATATTTGCGTTTTGTTTTTTCAGCAGAGCCCTGAATAAAATTGGTCTTAGAATAAGTTTCAAGTGTCGACATCGGATAGATGATGCCGGTGCCATCATTGATGAAGTAGGCATTGTTTTCTGAAATTTGAAGAGGTGCCACGTTTCTTGGGAGTACGCCTACATCAATAGAGTCGGCTTCATCGTGATAGAAAATAAATTGGTAAAAGGTAGGGTATTCAGCAAATAAATAGCTTTTGTCAGTGAGGTACAGAAAGGCGACAGGGGCAGCGGTTAAAACGGGGCTGCCATTTTTAAGAACGTCGGCGCTAAAGTCAGTAGAGATTTTATCCTGGGGTCCGCCCTTACAGTTAATGACCACTGCATTTTGTTCGACACCAGGAACGTCTGTTTTTTTCACTTCAAAGGGGGAGTGAAGATCACTTAAGCAGGCTTTCCATTCCGCCGATGGTGCAAGCGGAGCCGCTAAAGCTGACGTTCCTGAAGTGAGTAGTGTTGTGATTAAAAGGGACGCGAAATTCATTTCGCCACCCTATCGCATCTTAAGTGTTTTTGCTATATATTAAATGGTTTCAGTGTATGCAGGCGTGGCATCTGCACTCCGGTATCACTGAGATGATATCACTTTTAAGAGGGTGGGTAATGCTTCGGTAAAATGCTTGTATAAAAGTGATAGCATTCGGCCTTACGTTTAATTTTATGGAGTGATATCAATTTCATACAAGCGTTTTAAATCACTGATAGTGAGGATGCAGTTTTTGAGTAAATCCCATCACAGAGTAGATTCCTTATTGTATTACACGGGTATTGTTCACGCACTGAAGCCATGTTATATTCGGTTTCATGAAAAACATTACCCTTTGTCCCTGCGGCTCCAGTAAAAACTATTCCGAGTGCTGTAAGCCTTTTCATGATGGAAAAGCTAAACCCGATACCGCAGAAAAGCTCATGCGCTCCCGCTATTCAGCCTATGTAGTGGGTAATATCGATTATATCAGAATCACCAATGACCCTGCCTCTCGCGATACTTTTGATCAAGAAGCGGCAAAGGAATGGTCGAGCACCTCAGAATGGATTGGGCTTGAGATTATTGCAACTAAGGCAGGCCAACACAAAGACACTGAAGGTGAAGTGGAGTTTAAGGCTACCTACAAAAGAGATGGTAAAGAACACGCTCACCATGAAGTAAGCCTTTTTAAATTCTTTGACTCACAATGGTTTTATATGGATGGCAAAGATATTCATGAACAAATCAGGAGAACTGAGCCTAAAGTAGGGCGGAATGATCCTTGTGCGTGTGGCAGCGGCAAGAAATTCAAAAAATGTTGCGCCTAAGGCATTACTAAACGAATTCGTTTATGTCACTACTGACGAAGATTGAATGCGCCTTTGCAATTCTATGAGGCGTTCTTTCATGTCTGGGGTGACGTCTTTAAGGGCACTTTTGAAGAGCGAAGTGATCGCCTTTTTATGAGCCTTAAATTCTTCAGGATTGTGCTTGATGATTGCCAAACAGTCTTCAAGGTCAGATTGAGACAATCGGGCAAGCTTTAATTTAAAAAAAAGATAAACATCAGGGCGATATATTTTACATTTACTCGATGATTGAAAAAGAACGAGGTGATCTCTCACTCCGTCTATTTTTGAAAGAAAGTAGGCCCCCGCTTGGTTAATCGTTTCTACTGGTAGCCCCATAGATTGAGCTATTTCCATCAGTTGAAGTGACTGAGCATTTGAATTTTTACTTTCCAGATTCACCAAATCGATATCCACAGTTACGCGAAGATCGATTCCCAGTAATGGTAAAACGGTTCCTCCGATCACAATCCATTCACCTTCTAGTTGATGAACTGCCAAATTGATAAATTTCTTCATGAGCTTTGAATCGATTGATTTTTTCATAGATAGCGACTCATGTTTGCAAGCGCAATTCTTCTTAGTTTAATCACACGGCCATCGTTTGAAAATTTTCCAATGATCAAATCAAAGAGTGGGGCTGCGATTTCATTATGGTAAAAGGTGGGGTAGTGGTCCTTCAACCCCTTTAAAAATGCAACTACAGCAATTTCTTCGCGCTCACTCAGGGTTTTCTCTCGCATTTGTCCCAACCATTTTCTACATTCTATTTTCAAAGTGCTCTTATTTACGATGACCTCGTTTGAAATGTTATTGATGAGCAAAGGTACACCAAAAGCAGACGCACGATCTCCATTAAAGGGCTGAATCAATATCTGAAACCGCAATCCAAAAACATTGAGTAATTTCTCTAAAACTTCGACTGTAGGATTTGCTTTTCCCGCTTCAATGTTTTGAATGGTGGGCAAACTTACTCCGCTTTCATGCGCAAGCTTCACCTGGGATAGTTGATTGCTTAGTCTGAAGTCTTTCAAATTGAAGAGCATACATAACATAATATAATATGTATATGATGTTATGTCAATTTCTGCAAATTGCTGATAATTATTAGAGGGTTAGCTGCTCCATGCTCTAGATTGATCTCTAGTCTTTCATAACCCTCATGTCTTCAAAACATCATCTGTTCACTGTTTTTTCGGTTCCCGTGTAAGACTATTGAACTATGATCTGCATCGTTTTTATTACTCTTCGCACCAAAAGTCGGAGTTAGTTCGAATATTCTACATCCACCACACCGAGGTAATAGATGATTGCTGCTTCAGCTTTATTCTCGATTTTCATGCAATCTTTTTTAAGTGCACTTGGAAGTGTCTTTTTTCCTTCATCTATACATTGAGTCTCGTCAACACGGCCGGTATGTGCTAATTGCTCTAGCCTTGACAGTGTTCGCAATTGATAGGCCTCTAAAAAAGCCTAAGGGTAAAATAAGGGCCCAAGTTCGGCGACTTCACTGGCACTGAGCGCCCGAT
Source organism: Oligoflexia bacterium (assembly GCA_903845155.1). Taxonomy (GTDB): domain Bacteria; phylum Bdellovibrionota; class UBA1018; order UBA1018; family CAIMNF01; genus CAIMNF01. The sequence goes on along the minus strand of CAIMWN010000295.1, from coordinate 14,166 downwards.
TCCAGATGGCGACCTCGTCGATCTTACCGTTAAAAAGTTGTGAGTTATTTCCTGATTCGCGTGCGATGGCCACTTCTTCGGCCGCTCCAAAAATAGGCCCCGCAAAGGCGAGTGTGCTTGCGTCGATGGTTCCATTTATATAAATCTTTACTGTGGTGCCATCCCAAGTTGTAGCAATATGGTTCCATGTTCCCGCAGTAAGTGTTCCTGCAGAAACGAGTGAGTGATTGAGGGTCCCATTGCTACTTAAGTCTACTGTTACATTACCGGAATTGTTGATGCCCATCTGCCACGCAAAGTGAGTGGCAGGAGGTGATTTTGAAATCACTTGCGCAATGCTGGCGAAATTTGTTGGGCTCACCCAAGCTGAAAGTGTGAATGCATTTGCGAGCTCTAATGTAGCGGTATCGGGAATGGAAATGGCCCCAGCACCAGCGAAAGAGCTTGCCCTATTTATTTTTCCGGCAGCCCCATAGGTGACCGTGCCTACTTGTGCACCGTTGTTACCATTTCCGCTTGCATCGTTAAAATCTAAACCCGCTGGTGCGGTGCCCGCCGTGCTCTCGTCGAGATGAAACCTGGCAATGAGCCCGGTGTCATGGGCTTTGCCCACATCCAGTAGCGCCAAGGTGTCGGGTTGATCGATGGGTGTGACAAACGGTCCAGTGGTTGCCAATGCTCCAGCCTTATTCGGAAAATAAAGTGTGATGGAACGAATTCCCATTGGAACAGTTGCAACAGTAAATGCACCAAGATCAGCAGGTGCAACAGCTTGAAGTGTTTGTGCAAGCACGCCGGCACCGTTCGGAAAATTCAATTCAATTTCTGCGTCTTGCGCCCATTGTGTACCGCCATTCAAAATGACGCCATGAAGAGTTGCTTGCGTGAGAGTGCTTGGAAGGAGAAGGGTGATGTCAGCGTTCATGCCACTGCCTCCGACAACCCGATCAGCGCCCAAGCTCACCAGTGTGGGGGGCGTCGTTCCGGGAGAGTAAACATATGGTGTGCCCCAAGCATCCTTGAGGTAATTCACTCCAGAATCACTTGCGCTCAAGTAAGGGCCATTCCATCCCATTCCAATCCGTGTGATTGAACTTAAGGCCCATGCAGGAAAACCGGGATTCGTGATGAGTGCGCCAATGCCTTGACCTGCCGAAGGGATTTGGCCGATATCACCTAAATAACCAAAACTATTTCGATGACTTCCTGTTTTTAAGTCAGGATTTCCGATCATCGCATTCCGAATTTCCTTCATTTGCTGAATGGTCTTCTGAAAGCGTTCTTCGTCGGTAGTGTCTGAAATTTTGCCAATCGAGACGAAGGTCACGATACTCAGAATCGCGATCACCATGAGCAGTTCAAGCAGAGTGAAGCCCGCGGTTTTTTTAAGAGAAATGGATTGACCCATAAGATCGATTATACACGCGGACCCAGTCTGCACACCTGTAAAATGAGAGTCACCGTCAAAATGCCGTCGCTATAAAATAAATTTAGGCGCTAGTCGTAAACTACCGAAATGAAGGATGAGAAGGAGCCTCATGCATAGGTGGTATAGCAAATTCTATCATTTAGAAATCAATCCATTCGGAGAGACGCCGGATCCTGATTTCTATTATGGTGCCATTCAACATAACGAGGCTCTTGGCGTGCTTGATCTAGCGCTGCGCGAAGGAAAAGGATTTAGTTTGCTCACCGGTGAAGTCGGCACGGGCAAGACCTTGCTCGCCCGAATGTTGCTTGGAAATATAAGCTCTTCTTCGAATACGGCATTAATCCTGTATCCGAAATTAAATGAAATTGAGTTATTGCAGGCAATTTGCGAGGAGTTCGAAATTCCATTAGGCATCCACGCTCAAACAGCCAAAGGGCAAATCGATCGTCTAAATCAATTTCTATTAGCGAATAAACAAGCGGGGAAGCGTTCGCTCCTGCTCATCGATGAAGCACAAGCCATGAATATGGATGGTTTAGAAACGATTCGATTACTCACAAATTTGGAAACACGCAGTGAAAAATTATTACAAATTGTTTTGATTGCGCAGCCCGAGCTGCTCGCAACATTAGATCGGCCTGAACTTCGCCAGTTGAAGCAGAGAATTGGCGCACACGCCACACTCCAGGGTTTAGATGAGCTTGAGACTGAAAAATATATCAAGAGTCGTATTGAAATGGTGGGTAACGGAAATTTTGTTAGATTTGAGCAAGCGGCCGTGAATGTAATTCATAAATTAAGTGGGGGGATTCCCAGACAAATCAACCAAATATGTGAACAAGTTTTACGGGGCGCAGAGAAGCAAAAAGAGCGCCTGATTACCGGCAAAAGTACGGGTGCGATTTTAGGGCTAAAGCCCAAAGTGCGATCTGATGTTTTAATGTCCATGTTCACTAAAGGTAAGTCTTCATGAGTAAAGTATTGAAAGAGTTGTTTGAAAATGAAGAAATCAAGATTGAAGTTGAAAAACGGGAGCCCGAACTGCGCCTTGTTCCAGAACCCGTACTCGTTCCAGAGCCGTCGCCCATGGTTTCACCACCCGAATTTCACCCGCGCAGCAATAAGAGTTCAGCAAACATAATAGATTCGTCTTCGCAATTAGCGAAAGTGATTAAATTTTCAGTGCTGCTCTTTCTATTGATGGTGGGGTATCAATCGTTCATTTTAAAGGCTAAAACAGTGAATGATACCTTGATGCAAGTCGAGGTGGTGGTGCACTCGCAAGACTCAAAGCAGTTTGCTGCAGATTTTCAAGCGAATCGCGAAGGAATCCAAATGTATCAAACACAAAACTATCAAGACTCTTTGAGTCGTTTTGAAAAACTGTTAACAGAATACCCTCACTCTGCTGAGTTGATGGTGAATATGGGGATGGCGCAGTTCAAATTGAAAGATAATGTGAGTGCCAAAAAGAGCCTTCTTAAAGCACTCAAAATCAATTCTGCACTCAATCCCGAAAATACAGATACAGCGGCAACTATTTATAACAACTTGGGTTCAATTAGCATTTCAGATAAGAACTTTGAGGCAGCAATCACGTATCTTCGTCAAGCCTTGGTGAATAGTCCAGAGAAAGCAGAAGCGAAATTGAACCTAGCTGTTGCCTTAGAGCAAAATGGAAAGCCAATCGAAGCTGCGGGTGCCTATGAAGCTTATATTGCAAATCCAGCCGGTGACCCGATTATAAAGAAAATGCTCACGAAACGAATGAATAAATTGAAATCCATCTCGAAGTATTATGATCAAAAATTCATAAAAATTAAAGAGTAGCTTTTAGAACTTCTTCGACTGAAGTGATGCCAGCAGCTATTTTATAAACGCCATCTTGTCTCATACTGATGAAACCAGAAAGAACGACATGCTTCAATGTTTCTACTTCAGACTCACGGTCCATAATGGAGCGGCGGATGTGTTCGTCGACGATCAGCAATTCAAAGAGGGCAATTCGGCCCGAATAACCTGAGTGCATGCATTGATCACAGCCAACGGGGCCGTTTACCAAATGGCCAACTTGAAGCGCGCTCGTTCCTAAGAGTTTAACGTCTTCATCAGTGAGCTGAATTTTTTGCTTGCAATGCGGACAAAGGACTCTGACCAAGCGCTGAGCAATGACCGCGGTGAGTGCTGAAGAGATGAGGAAGGGTTCTACTCCCATATCAATTAAACGATTGGGCGTACTTATTGCGTTATTTGTGTGTAAAGTGCTGAGTACCAGGTGACCGGTCAGTGCAGCTCGGATAGCAAGATCGGCAGTTTCACGATCCCGGACCTCCCCGATCATGATCACATCAGGGTCTTGTCTTAAAATATTTCGAAGGAGCCCGGCAAAACCTAGGCCTGCCTTTTCGTTCACTTGAACTTGGTTGATAATATCAAATTTGAATTCCACCGGATCTTCCGCAGTGATGATATTCTTTTCGATGCCATTTACTTGGTTCAACATCGAATAAAGGCTAGTGGTTTTACCGCTACCGGTAGGACCTGTAATAAAAATCATGCCGTGAGGTTGGAGTAGAAGCGTTTGAACCGCGCTTTCCATTTCGGGACTCATCCCCACTTGGATGAGGTTTCCTTTCATTTTGTCTTTATCTAAAATACGCATCACTAACTTCTCACCATGAACGGTGGGAAGGGTCGACACCCGGATATCTACTGGAATAGGTCCGGACGCGTGATGAAATCGACCATCTTGGGGTTGTCTTTTTTCAGAAATATCGAGTTGTGCGAGTACTTTAATCCGAGAGACTACCGCCGCATGAAGCTCGACTGGGTAAGTGTAAAACTCATGTAAAATGCCGTCGATTCTGATTCTCAGACGCACTTTTCCATCGGCCGGATCGATATGAATATCACTCGCGCGGTCGGTGATGCCTTTTTCAAGAAATTTATTTACTAATGATTCTATCGAAGGAGTGTTGTCTTTTCCCGTAGTGAGTGTGGCAGTAAGATTTGAGTTGTACGTGCTTTTTCTTTCACCTTGTTTTTTCGCAAGATGGGTGACGATCTTGTCGACTGATGAGTTTTCAGCAGCATAGATTTTATTTAAGGCATTTTCAATTTGTTGTTTAGTACTTACTTTTAAAACGATAGTGCCCGTTAAGTAAGCTTTTAAGTTGTCGAGTTTTACCAACTGAATCGGATCATAGCTGGTCAGCGTCGTCACTCCGTCTTTTGCTTCAATGGGGAGGAGTAAAAATTTGCGCGCAATTTTTTCGGGTAGAAGTTTAGCAGCGGCGCGGTTCAGAATGACTGCATCCAAGTCCAAGTACTCAAGATTATATTGTTCACAAAGTGCTTTGGCGAGATCCACATGGGTGATTACGCCCTCACTGACCAAAAGTTCACCTAAGAGTGTCTTTTTTGCGATGCCCCTTTGAATTGCTTTGACGAGATCTTCTTCGGTGATCAAATTCATGCTCACCAAAACGCTACCCAATTTTGGGCTGGCGGCGAGACTTGATTCTTTAGATTCCAAAGGCTTCTGCATGCCTTCCCTATCGTCATTATTGCGTGAACTCTTGAGAGCGTAAGTCTTGTCAGTCGATTGACGCGAGTGGTGCGAATAGTTACTCATTTAAATCTGTTAATTTTGCAATAAATACATAATAATTAAATTAATATATGGAAAAGAGAAACAAATTCACTGCCCAGGGCTTTACGTTAATTGAGATCCTCATGGTGATCTTATTGATCGCAATTTTGGCGACGATTGGGATTACGCAATTTACTAACTTTGGTAAAGATGCAAAAGACAACGCAACTAAAGCAAATCTACAGATTCTAAGAAGTGGGATCGCGGCGCAAAACGGAATGATGCGCGTGCGATGTGGAATCGTAAGCACGAATTATCCGCTCTTAGCTGATATTCAAAATAACAACATTACTTTTACTAATGGAGCGACAAGTCCTCCTGTGGGCGGCTGTAATACAGTGCAGATCACTAATACCAATGACCAATTATTTTTCGCCAACTCAGTGCCACCCAATCCTTGGGGTGCCCTCGTGCAAAACACAATTACCCAAGCCGATGCAGCCGGCATTGCCAACCATGCCTTGCAATGCGTTGGTGGCGGAGCTCACGTGGCTACTGATGATGGCTGGTGTTATGATATTGCTTCAGGCACGATATGGGCCAACTCAAGGCGCAATGACGGAGCGGTTGGTGGCGCAACTGGTAACGAGTACACGTTCTAGTTCTTTTTCCCGTCAATATACTGTCGTTATAAAATAAATTTAGGCACAACTCATAAACTTCCGAAATGAAGGATGAGAAGGAGCCTAATGAACCAGTATTATAGCAAATTCTATAATCTAGAAGTAAATCCATTCGGAGAAACACCGGATCCAGATTTCTATTATGCGTCCCTTCAACATAGTGAAGCTTTGCTTGCTCTTGAAATGGCGATGCGTGAGCGTAAGGGATTTAGCTTGCTCACCGGTGAAGTCGGAACAGGCAAAACTTTACTCGCCCGAATGTTACTGAGCAGTGTGCGTTCTCAAGCAAACACAGCGCTGATCCTGTATCCCAAGCTTTCAGAGATTCAATTACTTCAAACCATTTGCGAAGAATTTGAAATACCACTTGGATTTTCAAATGAAACCGCCAAGAGTCAGATTGACCGCTTAAATCAGTTCCTTATTGAAAATATGAAATTAGGGAAGCGCGCAATTCTTTTGATTGATGAAGCGCAAGCCATGAGTGTGGAATCCTTAGAGACGATTCGCCTACTCACTAATTTAGAAACTAAGACAGATAAGCTTCTCCAGATTGTTCTCATCGGCCAACCAGAGTTGAATGAAACACTGAATTTGCCGGAGCTCCGGCAATTAAAGCAACGCATCAGCGTTCATGCAAAATTGCAGGGCTTGGATCAAGTTGAAACTGCAAGGTATGTGAAGAGTCGAATAGAACTGGTGGGGAATGGTAATTTTGTGCGCGTCGATCCCGGTGCGGTCAAGTTAATCCATGCGCTCAGCGCTGGAATTCCTCGACGAATTAATCAATTGTGTGAACAAATTTTGCAAAGCTCGGAAAAACGAAAGGAACGTTTAATTACAGAGAAAAGTGTTGGGGAAATCTTGGGAATAAAACCCAAGGGGTTTCCTCGAAGTCTAATTGCTGTATTTAACAAAGGTAGGAATTCATGATGAATTTTTTTAAAAAACAGATTCTTGGGGTAGACCTCGGTGCTCGCACTATTAAAGGGGTGAAGTTAAAGAAAGGCAAAGATGGGCGAGTTTCCCTCGTGGGCCATTTCTTTCAAGACTTGGCCCAACTCTCAGAGAATTTTCCTGAAAAATGTAACCGGAGTGAAGTACTGAAAGCTACGATTGAGACCCAACAACTAAGCTCATCCCATGCCGCTACCGCCATTCGCGATAGTGATGTGATGTCTTTAGTGCTTAGTTTGCCTCCGATGAGTGATAAAGAGCTTGCCCAAGTGGTACCTCAAGAAATCGCAGAGCAAACACAAATTGCCATTGAAGAACATTCTTGCGATTACCTCGTATCTTCTGCTCCTGCGGAAGATCCTAATATGACACTCGTAAAAGCGTACTGCGTAAAACGAGATGTGGTGTTTCAACAAATGGATTTATTAAAAGAAGCTGGACTTAAACCAAATTCTATAGAGTCTGAGATGCTTGCAATTACTGCTATGCTTGATTTCAACGGTTATATCGATCGCAACGAAGTACAAGTCGTGATTGATTTGGGAGAATCTCATTTGACTTCAGGACTGATCGTGGACGGTTCCTTGGCGCTAACGCGTAGTCACGATGTTTCGTTCGGAAAGGTTAATCGAGAGCTTCGGGATAAATGTAGTATGAGTTACGACGAAGCAGAGAAGTTAAAGTTAAGTTATGATTTTCTGTCTGTTCCAGAAAAGACGGTGAGTCCCGTTAACATGGTACTCGATGACGTATTTACTGAAATCTTCAAATCTATAAAAGAAACCCTTGAATTTTACAAAGAGTGTCGTGAAAGTTACGGTCGCATCGACCGCATTCTTCTCCTCGGGGGCGGCAGTCAAGTGATTCGAATTGCCGCCATTCATGAAACCTTTTTTAAAACTCCGACGGACATTGTGAATCCATTCCGAAATATTGATATCTTCAACTCAACCCATTCTGAGAGTAATGATGAAATTGCCCAATTGGCGCCCTATATGGGAACAGCGGTTGGTCTTGCCTTGGCATCCATTTCTTTAAAGGGGGCTGCGTGAATCACAGGATAAACTTCTTAATTAAAAGACGCAGCATGCCTCTTCCGAGTGTTCAAAAAACACTCAATGGTTTAAGCATTTTGGTGTTGCTGTACACTGGTGTCCATTATAGGGGGGCGCTGATGAATGTCTGGCATGCCAGCATAATGGAAGTGAAAATGGCAATGCTTCCAGCAGTTAAAGAAAGATCAATCCAAGAAAAATCAGTCCAGGTGGCACAGCTGTCAAATGCCATTCCTAACATTCAGATTTTGATTCCCAGCGAGCAAGAAATGAAAAATGTTCCGGGCGTCGTGTCCTTAGAGAGAGATCCAAATTCAAATGCACTTAAAATTACCCTGAGCTCTGATCGTTTTTTCCTATCAGGTACCGCCTCATTAAAGGAGCGCTCAGAACCTAAACTGAAAGAAATCGTTGAATTGCTGAAAACTGCCCATACAGGAAATAGAATTGAGATTGAAGGTTATACCGACAGTTCACCCATCGTGAAGCAGAAAAAAGTATTCCGATCAAACTGGGAACTCTCCCTTGCGCGGGCTGCCTCAGTAGTGCACGCATTTGAAGAGGCAGGATTTGCAAAAGATCATTTAAAAGTGATTGGTTTTGGTGATTCACGCCCGAATGGGCCAGACGCCTTTGCCAATCGTAGAATTATTCTCCGTGTTTTTCATGAAGGGAGTTCGCATCAGCCTTTATGAGTCGTAAGCACGTAAACTTTATTCCATTAGAATTTAGACCCAAGTTGAAAATTCCATACGAGGTGATCCCCGGCTTGGTTTTGGGCTTGTTCGCGCTCTATTCTGTTGGGACGGGGTTAAATCTTTATCTTGAAACGCGCTCTGCTGAAAATGAATTAACTCAGCTTGAAGTGATGGGAGTAGAGACGGCACTTAAAGTGCAAGCCTTGACTGAGCGAAGTGCTGTTCTTGAGCAAAACAATGAAGCGTTAGTAGCACTTAAGAAAGTTTTGAATCGTAAAAATTATTGGTCTGAGATTTTCAAAGAAATGAGTATCTTGATTCCCGAAGGGATATGGCTCACTAGTTTTTCCAATCTCAAAGCCGGATCTAAAGCAGAACCAGTAAGTCAAGATTCACCTTTGGAGATGACAGCGGAAATGCGTGCAGTGTTAATGCCTAAACAGCAAAATGCGCATACGAAGCATCCGGAGGTAGCTACAGAGCCGAAAGATGAAGTCAAGGTAGCCAAGGAAGTTAAAGTGACCAAAGTGGATAGCAGTGAGCAGTTAGTTGTAAAAGGTGAGGCATCATCGCAACAAATGGTGGCTCAGTTTCTTTCTGTTTTAGAGCAATCACATCACTTTTCAGGTGCGCGCATTAATTTTTCAGAGAAAGAAGAAAACATCAAGCCAAGCCGATATAAATTTGAATTCATTATTCCAGTGAAAGCAACCACAGGGGGGAATGGATAATGTCTCTAAAAGATGCTCAGCTCAAGAATAGTAAAACCATACTCTCTGTTACTCTCTCACTTGCTTTAGTGTATTGTTTTCAGCATTATTGGGTCGTTCCGAAGAAACTGAAGCTTACTGAGGTGAGAGAAAGAGTAGTGTCCAGTCGTACCAAAATCGCCGAAGATCAACTCGCACTTGAAAAGTTAATCAGTCGAATGCCAGCTGCCGAAGAAATGCGGGCTTCACAACATTTACTTGACCAGTACTTCAAATCGAATAAACAATTTTCGAGTGTGATCACAAGTATCGTAGATAACTCTAAGAGCGATTCATTTACGTTGAATAGAATTTCATCCGAACGACAGTCAAAGGTAAGTGGCTATTCTCAAACCCTTTACAACCTTGAAGCCGAAGCTTCTTTCATTTCAATAGGGCGTTTTTTGGAGAAATTAGAAGATTCTTCATTGTTAACGGAAGTCGAGTCAGTTGAAATTACTCGCTTGGCTGACGAAATGAAACGATGCAAAGCAAATATTAAACTTTTTAGTTATGTGGCGGCAGGTGACAAATGAAGAACGACATGACCACGCGGTTTAAAATGGCAGTGATCATCGGAGTTGCTTTCGTTTCGAATGCGATTCCTGCAGGGAACTCTTTTGAGGTTATTACAGATATAGATCTTGGTTTTTTCCTTACTAATCCTAAACTCCCTTGGGGCGACGATCCATTTTTAAAGGAACCCGGGTTTGCGTTAGTGGCCCCTTCCAATGAAAAATTTATACTGGGCGGAATTGCGTATACCAAAAGTAACCCAATGGCGGTGGTGAATGGGAAGACCGTTCATACCGGCGACCAAGTGGGTGATCGCAAAATAGCTGAAATTGGGGATAACTACGTTATTTTGAAGAAACACAATTCTGAAATAGAAATCAATCTCCCGCCGCTGCGTGATGATGATGAAGATGCTGACAGTGATGAGGATGAAGAATGAAATTATTTATGAATGTACTACTAATCGCTTTTCTCTTACTGAATGCCAATACTACTAGTTACGCACAGGTGGATGCGCTCATGTCGGTGAATGTAAAAGATTCACCCATCAAAGGGGTGTTGGAATTGGTTGCAGCCAAGGCTGGACTTCAGTTAGTTCTAGATCACGATCCAAATATCAATGTTTCGCTATCGCAAACAGGCGTTACCGCCAAGCAGATTTTAGACAAGCTCTCTGCCGATCAGGAAATCGAATATTCTATTAATGGAAACGAATTGACAGTCATTCACAGAAAGCTCGGCCAAGTGTCGGTTACGAATGCAAGGCCGGGGTCAGGGATTGGATCAGAACCCCATAAAATACCAATTCACTTTGCGACCGCTCTTGAACTTGCGACGAAAATTAGTACCGTGATTTCGTCTGATGAAAAGCTGATGGTGGATGATCGCGATAATAGTTTAGTCTTTATTGGCTCGAAGAAGAATTTGGAAAAGGTACAAGCCTTGGTCGACATGTTCGATACCTCTCCCAAGCAGATTATGATTGAAGCAATGTTGGTTGAAACTTCACATTCTTTTTTACAGGATCTCGGTGTATCTATCGGGGATACGTCAGATCTCACGTTGTCGAATAATAGTAAAATTACAGGATATTCAACTACTGCCGCTCCCACTACACCGAATGGCTCATTTAAGGCAATATTGGGTACATTGGATGGACGAAATTTGGATTTACGCATCACTGCTGCTGAATCGAAAGGGGATGCGAAAGTGGTCTCCAGACCAAAAATTATTACTTTGAACAATCATGCTGCAAAAATCCAAAGCGGGATTACCTATCACGTAAAGACCTTGAGCAGTGTCCCGGCGGGATCAGGTACCGCTTCTGGAAGTACTGGAGGGATGGTGACCGGCGGATTAACTTCAGTCGATGCTGGGCTCAATGTGAGCATCTTGCCTACAATTGTAGGTGATGACCAAGTGAAATTGGCGGTCGATATTAATAACTCGCAGCCGGATGGTGGCAGTGCGGTAGATGGAATTCCAGGAGTATTGAAAAATTCGGCGAACACACTGGTGATTGTGAAGAATAAGCAAACTGCGGTGATTGCAGGATTAATCAAACAAAATAAATCCAACAGTTCTACTGGAGTACCTTTCCTTTCTGATATCCCTATTCTTGGGTTACTGTTTAAATCAAAATCAGTTCAAGATACAAACGATGAATTGGTCATCTTTCTTACCCCAAGCATTCAAGATCCTAAGGCCTATAGTGTGGATCCAACAGTGATGTCGAATCTAGACAATAATGCTGCAAAAGACATTAAGGGCGTTGAGATTAAAACGGAACGAGTGCCTGCAAGTGTGAAAGAAGTCACAGCAACTACAGCGGTAGTTCCCTCAGGTGCAGTACCTGCGATCGCGCCACCCGTAACACAGGAACCAGTAACGGTTTCTGTAGAAAAAAATAAAAAATAAGCCCATGACCGTGTAATGATATTTTCAATCAGCAACGCATGGAGCAGTGGCTAAGTTTAAAACTTTGGCCGCATGACTTCATTGATCTTCCAAATTGGAAGAAGGATGGCCAATGCTAACGTGAGTACCATTCCAAAAATGACGGCAAGTAAGATTGGCTCAATGAGTTTTGAAAGATTGTCTAAGCGATAATCAATTTGAACTTGATAGTACCTTCCCAATTTAAGTAGCCCCGGCTGCATTCTTCCTGATTCTTCACCCATGCTGAGCAAATTTCTGAAAGTGACAGGAAATACCGTAAGGCCCTCCATCCCTTTAGTAAGCGTACTCCCTTTTAGCAATTTCTTCCTGACACTTGGTAAGCGCATGCTTAAAGACCATGTTTTTTTGCGAGTCCTTGAGAATCTCTAAGGCATCCATGAGGGGGATACCGCTACTGATTAATAATTCAAGTATCACGCACAGATTATTCAATTCCAAAAAATGAAAAATAATACCGAAAAATGGCACTTTTAATTTGAATTGATCAAATTTTAACCTTCCCGTTTCGGTAGAAGTGTATTTAATAAATGATTGTCGTATCCCAAATCCGAGAATGAGCACGAGGTACCAATAGGAAACGAAGAAGTCGGAAATGCCTACCACGATTACGGTAATCGGGGGGAGGTCTGTTCCCATTGCGCTTAAGAATGTTTTGAGTTTGGGGATAATAAAGTAAACGACAGCGAAGAAAACTATTCCTAAGACGAAAACCACAATTTTCGGATAAAAGACCGCAGACTTAACCTTGGTGCGATTTTTTGATTCTTGTTCAATCATCTGATTGATTCTCGCAAGCGTCTCTTCGAGTTTTCCAGTGAGCTCACCGGTTTTCACTAAGCCAATCATCGTGGGATTAAAGAGCAGAGGGTGCTTTGCGAAAGCTTCGTGAAGGCTGCCCCCTTGTGTAATGTCGGCTGCGATTTCAGTCAGTGCTTGTTTGATGATTTTGTTTTCTTGATCCTGTCCAAGCATGTCGAGCATTTGGATAATGGGAATTCCCACTGAAATTCCAGTTTCCAGCTGACTCATCAGCACTAATTGTTCTTCAATTTTCACTCGCCTGGTCAGCTTCTCAATCGAGTTACTCAAAGCATTCCACATGAGCGCAATGTCAAAACGACCAATTTGAAGGACCACAAGATTAAGTTTAGTGAGAGCCTTGCGCGCCAGCCAGACATTGTCAGCCACGATAGATCCCTCTATGGTGGCGCCTTTCCGGTCATGGGCTCGATAGTAAAATTTCGACATCTAGTCATTAGTTTACTCTGCTTGTACAAATGGTCAAATCGACTCCTTGAAAAATGCGTCATGAGGTGTAGTCAATGTGTTGACGTATACTTTTTTACTTAACTCGGAAAATTAGGTCTGTTATTTTTATTACACCTAGGCAATAATTATACTAAAGAAGTGTTGAATACTATTTTAGTGCTCAAAAATTGGGGGAATAAAAAGTGAACAAGTTAATTAGAAGATTAATAAAACTGGACAAGAATAGTAATAATAAAGGTTTCACATTGATTGAAATATTAATGGCCATCCTGTTGATCTCCATTTTAGCGTTGATAGGTATCACTCAATTTACCAACTTTGCAAAAGATGCAAAAGATAATGCGACTAAAGCAAATTTGAAAATTTTACGTAATGCTATCGCGGCGCAAAACGGAATGATGCGGATTCGTTGTAATATTAGCACTACGGGTTACCCTCCATTAGCGAACATCACAGCAAACGACATTACTTCAGGTGGCGCGCCTTGTACCACGACTCAGATTCCAGTTTTGAACGATCGCTTGTTTGTGCAAACCGGAATTCCGGTTAATCCATGGGGCCCTGGTCCTACTAATACTGTTCTTCAAGCGGATGCTGCGGGACTTGCTGCACACGTTGCCGGAACCAACCTTGTTTGTACTGGTGGTGGCGCGATTCTTACTACCAGCGATGGTTGGTGTTATGATGTAGCATCCGGTAATATTTGGGCAAACTCTGCCAACAACGATGGAGCCGGTGCCGCTTCAGGTTCAGAGTGGTCATTCTAATATTATCCTGACGAGAAACTCTCTAGGTTTTACCCTGATTGAGTTGTTAATGGTGCTCACCCTGATGGCCATTCTCGCTACTATCGGGATTACTCAATACGTGAATTTTAGCCAAGATGCTCAAATTGCGGTTACCAAAGAAAAGTTAAATGTGATCAAAACTGCGATCAATGGCGATGCCAGGTTCGTAGCAGCAGGAACTAGCACTAAGCAAGGTTATGAAGCTCACTGTCTCGCTCCCCCAAGCGTGATTACTGATCTCGTCACCATGCCAGGTTCGGGAACTTGTTCAGCCGTTTATGACCCGTTTACGAAACAGGGATGGCGCGGCCCTTATGTTTCAACGACAGATCCAAAGTGGAATTTCGACGCATGGGGTACGGCAATTCAGTATTTCAATGCAGGTCCTCCAGCTCGGACCATCCGGAGTTGCGGACCAGACAAAACCTGTGGGAATGCTGATGATATCTCGATTACATTCTAAGCAAG
>CAIMWN010000294.1 GCA_903845155.1 Oligoflexia bacterium | reverse complement strand
CTTGGGTGAAAAAGTTGAGACTCATATGAAAAACAAATGAAGTGACGCCTACCATTACTACGATTGGTCCAAAAAAACGCAGTATGGCACTTTTTGCATCTTTCATTTGCCTCCAGATGAAGAAGCCAATGAGCATGTAAGCGAGGTTAGTAAAGGTATTGTTTGGGGTGACAATCCAAGAACAAAGCTTTTCTTCGCACCATTCCACATTTGGTGGAAATTTGGTGTATAGGTCAAACCAAGGACAACCTGCTTGAAATTTTTCTAACATCATTAAAGTGTAACGCTATTTTAATTGTTATCAAGCGTGCCTCAAATTAATTGGGCATTTAAATCGTTACGCCTTAAATCAGGTCTGCTGCCTCTTGATCGAGGAACCAAGTGACGCACTCATGCCTTTGAAGCGCGCTCGCAGGGCATTGGGTCGAAGGGGGTTCTTTGATGGCAGACTTGATGGTTTGTGCTTTCGACTTACCTAGCGCCACCAACATGATCTCCTTTGATTCCAATATAGTCCCAATCCCCATCGTCATGGCGTGAGTAAAAATAGCTTGGCCATTAAAATTAGACATGAGGGTTTGGGGGTGAAGGTCGACGAGTCTTGTTCGTGAATCAAAGGCGCTCTTTGGTTCGTTGAAGCCAATGTGACCATTGAGGCCCAAGCCCAAAATACAAATATCAATTCCCCCATGAGATTTGATTAATTTTTCATATTCCAAGCATTCTTGCTCAGGAGTATGGGTGCGGCCATCGAGGATTTTCTTTAGTTGCACTGGTTCTTTTAGTCTTGAGTAAAAATTTTGTTCCATAAATTCTTCAAACGTCAGTTCTTCGTTTGATTCATCGATGGGGTAGTATTCGTCCAAATTAAAACAAAGCCATTTCTCGATTTGGAGTTTCTCTGCGCTTTCAATCGCAATTCGATAAAAGGGGATCATGGTATTTCCGGTCGGCAAAGCCAATACGGGATTACGGCCAGAATCCACAATTTTTGAAATAGATTGAGCGAGTGAGTCGATTAATGCGTAGTAAAGGGAGTTTGCGTTATCAAATCTCCAGATTTTATGATTCATCAAGGGTTGCGTTGAGCATAACACACAGGTAATCTGTTGGCCAGATGAAGAGCTTACAAGACACCTATGCACCAACCAGTATTTGCTTTGGCTGCGGTCCGAGCAATCAAAAGGGCTTAAGAATAAAGAGTTTCGTTACCCAGGATGAAACGGGTCATGATGTCATCGTTGCCGAATTTCTCGCTGAATCGCATCACGAAGCTTTTCCTGGCATGGTGAATGGTGGCATCATGGGCGCGCTGTTAGACTGCCATTCCAACTGGACTGCAGCCTACAGTTTAATGAAACAGGCAGGCATAGATGCCCCTCCTTGTACGGTGACCGCAGATTTTCATGTGAAGCTCCGTGCACCGACACCTTCACAGCAAAAAATTAAATTAAAAGCACGCGCAGTAGAAGTGAAGAGTGATCGCGCTAGAATTGAAGCAGAAGCTTTTACCGTCAATGCGGATGGAACGGAAAAATTAACAGCGACTTGCACCGGAACTTTTGTTGCAGTCAAAGAAGGCCATCCGGCTTATCATCGTTGGGGTTAAGAAATGAAATTAGTATCGTGGAATGTAAATGGATATCGCGCCATCTTAGGCAAGGGGTTTCAAAAATGGTTTGAAGAGGTAGATGCCGACGTGATTGGGCTTCAGGAAGTGAAAGCGCACAAAGAGGCGGTCGATCCAAAAGCGCTCGAATACCAGGGCTACCAATGCTTTTGGAATGCGGCAAAAAAGCCAGGGTACAGTGGTACTGCGCTTTGGACTCGCAAGGAACCCCTGAGCTACCAACAAGGCCTCGGTAATCCAAAGTTTGATGATGAAGGGCGAGTGCAGATTCTTGAGTTCAAGGAGTTTTATTTGCTCAATTGCTATTTCCCTAACTCGCAAGACGAGCGTGCGCGTTTACCGTATAAGCTAGCGTTCTGTGATGAGATCCTATTATTTTGTAAAAAAGCCCATAAAGAAGGAAAAAATGTAATCGTTCAAGGCGACGTCAATATTGCGCACCAGAATGTTGATCTTAAAAATTTTAAAGCGAATGATGATTCCTCACCGGGGTTTTATAAAGAAGAGCGCGAATGGATGACGAAATTTCTCGCATCCGGAATGCATGATGTATTTCGTGAGCGCCACAAGGATGAAACCGGCTTATATACCTGGTGGAGTTATCGCGCCAATGCTCGTGCTAATAATGCGGGATGGAGGATTGACTATCATCTCTTGAGTCAGGGTCTCGTCGATCAAGTGAAAGAAATCGATCATCAACGAAAAGTATTTGGGTCTGATCATTGTCCGGTGTATGTGGAGTTAAAATCATGAAAAAAATAATGTTTGATTTAAAATGTATATTTTTATTTTCTGCCATGGCCAGTGTTGCGGCTTGCAGTTCAGTGCCTAAAAAACAAACCGAAGAGTGGCCTGTTCGGATTATTGATGCTCACACTCATACTGGTTTTGATGGCTTACCTGAACGAAGCAGTGGAATCATTTATAGTAAAGCTGAGTACTTTAATGAATTAGATGCAAGCCATGTAGTAGGGGCGGTGGTGATGGGCGGCCGAGAAGGTAGCGCCGATGAACCGACGGATCACCATGTGGTTCACTGTGCAGGGGTGGGGATACCGGTCGATTATAAACGAGTGAGAACAGGGCTTAAATCCAAAAAATATTCCTGCATTAAAATTTACTTAGGTTACGTACACGCCTATCCCTCAGATAAAGCGTATCAACCCCTCTATAAAATGGCCGAAGAATTCGATGTCCCTGTCGTGTTTCATACAGGGGACACCTATTCGATTAAAGGCAAGCTAAAATACTCGGATCCATTAACGGTGGACGAAGTGGCGGTGGATTACCCCAAAGTTACTTTCGTAATTGCGCACGTCGGAAACCCATGGATTCAATCCGCTGCTGAGGTGGCTTATAAAAATCCCAATGTGTATCTCGACGGTTCGGCACTCCTCATCGGAAAGCTTTCTGATTACTCTAAAGAAGATTTAGAGAAGTATGTGATCGAGCCACTTCATTGGGTTTTAGGTTATGTGGAGAGCTCGAAAAAGCTCATGTTTGGCACTGATTGGCCACTCGTCAACATGCATGACTATATTTCAGTATTTAAAAAGGCAATTCCTTACGAGCAGTGGGACCAAGTCTTTTATAAAAACGCACGCCGCGTTTTTAAAATGAATGAACTGCCGGAATGAGAGAAATTTCAACGTGTAGACGCTTGCCTATTTCGCTTTCAGCTTTCCGTTCATCAAAAGATTGCAGTATTTCTCATCATGTCTGATGAACGCTGCTTCAATTTGCTCTGGGCCATACTTTTCAAAATAAGCTTGGTGTTGCTCGGGAGTGAGTGCTGCGCTTTCTTTCTTCAGCTCTTCAACGCGTTCTCCAGAAATTTCGCCATTTTTAATTAGTTCGCGCGCCACTTTCGATTCAAGGTGCCAGTTTTCAATTAAATAGGCTTTCGCTGCAGTTCTTGCTTCTGTCAGAACTTCATTGGCAAACTGATCAAACAGCTCTTGTTGATGAAGTGAAAGTACGGCTTCGCCGTCAGCGTTGATGATGGCTCCTTGAAGCTCAGGAACAAAGCCCCATCTTACTGCTGCATGGGTGATCAAGCCACGCTCTTGTTCAATATCGCCTGATTGACCGCTGTTGATGTCACGGCCTACTAATTTCTCGGCTTCAGATCCCGCCACAAGAGTGGCGAGACGGGCGACGAGTGTTTTTCTAGTATGATTGGTGAGGAAGTTAGGAATGCTTTCGTATCTCGCATAACCCAAATACATATCCGCAGGAATAATGGTGAGGTGCTTCAGCACTCGTCCCGAGTTCCGCGGGTCATTTAAGATCGCGTGTCCTGCTTCGTGAAACGCAGTCGCAAAAGCGTCGGTTTGACGAATTTGTTTCATGAATTGTGCGTTCTCAGTAAAGTCGTTTTTCCCGGCATAAATGACCTCTCCATTTTGAGTTACCGTAACATGCAAAACTGCTAAGTGCTTCTCAGGCATTCCCTTGTAGAAAGGCGCAGTGGGTGCTTTTGTTTCAAACCAGATCTTTACGAGTGCTGGATTAGCCTTGGAAGCCTGTCCCATATCGACTTCAAAAATTCCTTCTGCGGCCAAATTGCTCATGGTGCTTTCTACAAAGCTGAGCATAGAGCGAGCTCCGCCTGCTGATGTATAGGTGCGGTCGCTCAATTGTGCCCCAAATGAATCATCGTAAGTGATTTTTACTGGTTGTTCCTTTTCAATTCCCACGCGCCAGTCATTCACAAATTTCTGTGCCACCAATTGTTTGGTTTCAGTTGTTGGCGGTTCCATGAGAATGGTAGTTCCAATTCGGGCGATAAACGCGTCGGGCAGACCGCGTGATCTTAAGTAAGCTCTTACTTGTTCTTCTGTCTTATATTCCGCCCAAATAGCTCGAAGCATGTCAGGTTGACTGTATCCGGCAAAGAGTTTTTCTGCTTCGTTACCGGTAAAGATAATGGTGTAATTTTTTAGATGATAAGCTTTTTGCTTGCTTTCAGAGTAATAAATTCCTTCGTCCAGCAGGCTGTAGAAAGCCTTCGCTATTTCTTCTTTGGCCCCTAAATCTAATCCGCCGGCATTCCCCATCTCATCAAAAACAAGGACTCCTTCTTTGTTTCGCTCTAGGAATGCTTCCAGTTTTTCAAACACCTGGGGCAGTTGGAACTTGCTCGATACTTTTCCCATTTCGATAATGAGGGGGAGAGCATTATCGCCATAAAGGAGTTTAGCGAGTGCTTTTGGAAGAGCCGTTTTTCCATTACCAGTCATCCCCGTGACATAAATAGAAGTGGGCTTCAGGTTCCCGCTGTTTACTGCCGCTGCTTTAAGACTTTGCGCTACTCTTCTCACGTATTCGGTTTGGCCAAAAATATGTTGATTCAAATTAGCTTCCATTGCTTTCAGTTTGGCTTTGTATTCAGAATCAAAAAGCTTGTTTTGAAATGCAAGTTTTGGCCCAGCGACTGTAATCGTCTGTCCACGTTCATTGGTCGCTTCAAAATTAATTTGACTTGTTCCAGCCGGAGGAAGCATGGTTTTTACTGTAATTTTCTCGCTAACGCCAAAAGCTTTCAAGTGAGCCTTGTCGATGGCTTCGATTTCGGTTTTTATTTGTCGCTCAAGTTCTCTGACTCCATTGGCAGGATCGTACGTTTCATTCACAAAAGTCTGTGAGAAAGCTTCATCTACCTGAATTTTGCCCTGGTCTTTAGCATCGTGAATAGCCAGTTGGCTATTCGTTTTTACCGTCGAAATATCTTTTGCCGTCTCTTTCATTACCGGGGCTTGGAGTACGACTGCGTCCAGTCGTTCCATTACTTCTGGTCCGATGGCTTCGCCCTTTATCTCAGTGGCGGACGGTGCAATAAATGCATTTTTCAAATCCTGTGTAGAGTAGGAGTTCAGGCGTTCCCGAACTTGCTCAAGCGTCGCAGTTCGTAAAAACTGGGTTGGAAAGAATGTGAGCGCACCTTTATTTGATGTGAAATATACGAGAGTAGGTCCCCCATATCTCCTCACACCATCGCCTGGGATAAACGAATTGGTGTCGAGATATTCCATTAACCGTTCCCATTGGGAGTTGTGCATTTTCTCTGCTTCGTCAATGACCATGATGAGCAAGGAGTTTTTGGCGTCATCCACTGCTTTAGTAATCAGACCTTTGCTTTTGTCAGATCCAATGTAGCCGGTTTTTGGGCCGTAGAAGTAGTTTCCTTGATCATCACCTTTTACCTGATTTCCATCCAGAGAGACAAAGTGCGCATTCGGAAATTTTGTCGCCAATATTTTTCCAGTCGCTGATTTCCCGGTTCCTGTGTTTCCGAGCACGAGCATGGAGCGTATTTTCTTCCCCTTAGAGGTCATCGCCGATGAAATCAGATCAATCGACTTATCGACGATGTTACCTGGGTAATCTTGGCCAACCATCTCTTTCTTCACCTCGGCTCGGATTCCATCTATGTAAGTTAAGAAGGCTTCGCGATCTTGCGGCATGACTGGCATGCGCGCTTTTTTTGCAGAAAATTGGTACAAATCTTTTTTGCTAATGTCAGTGGTGCTGCCGCCAGTTCTGCGATTTACAGAGATGGCTAAATCCTCTAGCAATTTGATTGGGCCAATCGGTCGTTTTAAGTCTGGAGTGACCTCTGCGGCAGCGTCAATTGCAGCTTTCAATACTTCGTCGCTCATTTTTACTTTATAACGTTTTTCTAAGAAAGGCAGGTTCGCTTTTTTGATAATATCAAAGGTGGTATTCACATCAAATTCTTTAACCGTTACACGTTCAATGTGGCTCTTGATACTGTTGTTGTTCATGAAACCAAATGAAGCGGCTCCGGGGGTGCTATCCCAAATCATGGTCACAGGATTCACTGAATCGTTCATAATGCTTCCAAGAGCATTTAATTGGTGTTCGTTCCACGTGTCTGCTTTATCAACGTAGAGGATAATGCGCGTGCCAGTTTTTAACTGATAGTTTTTAATGCTAGCGAAGAATTTTTGAATCGCTTCCATTTCCTCCTTTTTAACTGCATTATTTGCAAGCGAGCTGATTTTACTCGGGGAAGTTTGAATGATAATTGCATTCGATAATTCGTCAGTGTGAATTCCCCCGGGCAGATTATTGTCGAGGATCTTCACTGCAATGCCTTCTGCGACCGAACTTCTGCCTACGCCATTTTCACCCATGAGAACGGGGGTGCGATCTTTGCTCCGTACCAAGATATCCATGGTTTCATCAATTTCAAGATCACGATTTAAAACGGGGACCCAAGTAGAGTTTACTCGATTTTGTTGAATTTCGAGTGACAAGAATTTTTCAATACCTGCACTTAAAATGGTTTCTTCTTTTAAGTTCGCATTCACTTTTTTGAGTGACTCAAGTACCCGAGTGCGTTTCGCTTGCACTGGATCTACGTCATTTTCTGCATCCGCTTTTGCTTGAGAGCTTGAATAGACCTGAATTGCATTATTGTTAAGCCGATTTTCTAATTTTTTAATCCCCGCGTCTAACTGAGCGTTGATCCTTAATCCCTCATCTGATATTGGCGAAATTGAAGTTTGGT
>CAIMWN010000293.1 GCA_903845155.1 Oligoflexia bacterium | reverse complement strand
CACATCAACGTGTTTTGACCATGAAAGAACAGTGAAAAGATAAGAGTCAGCAACTGTGTACTGATTGCCTAAGCACCAAGTTTTACCTTCTAGCTTTTTGTTCACGTAATCAAGTTTTTCATGAAGTGATTTCTTTACATTCGTTTCGAACTCAAGCTGACTTTTTTCGTCTTTCAATAAATGCTCAGACGCAAATAAAGCACTGAATGTTGCTTTATGGAGTTCTGTGGCAATAAAATTCATCCACTCATACGTGCGATAATGGTCATTACCTTTCACCGGGAATAAATTCACTTCTGGCTTTTGATCTGCAATAAATTTCATAATCGCAACACCTTCAGTGAGGCCAACGCCTGCTTCAATTTCGAGAACCGGAATTGAACCCTGTGGATTCAATTTTAAGAATTCTGGTTTTTCCATGTCACCTTTATCAAAAGATACGAGTTCCACTTTAAACGGAATTCCCGCTTCTTCTAAAACGATGTGGCTAGCAGTAGAACAGGCACCGGGTACAGTATAGAGTTTCAACATGATATTTCATTCCTTCTAAGTAAACAGGGCACCTAAAAAGATAAACGGGCTGCGAGAATGACTCTACGCTTGGCACATGTATATTTTTAAACAACCTGCATTTGTTTTTCGATAATACAGTTATCGGTTATGGGGAGATTTTATGTAGATCTATTTTTGAAGTACAGACAATCTTAACTCAAATTATTTTATTTTAACGCCCACTCCACTAACGCACGTACTTCCTCAGGATGATGTTCGATCGTCTTCCCCTTATTCATTCCTAGGCGAACAACGACTCTTTCTTTCGACGGAATCACAATGATGTATTGCCCAAGAATTCCACGAGCATAGGGAATGTCTTCTGTCGGGGTACGGAGAACCCACCATTGATAACCGTAATAATCAGTCGGCTTTTGCGTTTCATCCAAGATCATGTTCGGTGTCGTCATTTGTTTGATGTAATCAGCGTTTAGAAGTTGCACGCCGTTCCACTTCCCGGTGTTCAGCACTAATTGTCCGAGACGCGCAAAATCCCGGGCGCGAGCATTGAAGCAACAATAGGCTTTTTCTGTACCCTCTTCGTGATCTACCGACCATAGTGCATCTCGCTCAGCCCCGAGTGGAATCCAAAGCTTTTCTGAAGCGTATGCCGAAAGCGGCTTCTTCGCCGCACGTGATACAAGAATCCCCAGAAGCTGCGTCGTACCACTTTGATATTGGAAAGTCGTACCGGGATCAATTGCCGGACGCTGCCTAAAAGCGGTCATTAAAATATTGTCACCAAAGTATGCCTCGGCGGTCACCGAGAATGGGTTCCAATAAGACTCTTCCCAGTTTAATCCTGAACTCATCGTTAGCAAATTTCTAATGGTGATGTGTGATGGTGGGCGCTTTGACCACTCAGGAAACCAAGGGTCAACGGGCTCATCGAGAGAATCGATTTTCCGTTCTTGAAGTGCGAAGCCGGTTAAAAGCGAAACAATACTTTTTGCCATCGAGAATGATCCAGATATTTCATCCTGGCCACCCCCCAGCGAATATTTCTCATAAGCGATGGCGCCGTGATCCAGTACCAGAAGCGCCGTGGTTTTAATTCCATCTAGCTTATCCTCCAATTGCTGATCAGGTGGACTCATCGGGGTCGTGCTCACCGGCCAGGGCACACCAGGCCCCTGTGACGGCACCACTCTATTTTGAAAAAACTTGTAATCCATGATGGTCGCAAAATTATGATAGACCGCCGATGGAAGGTAGGGTTTCAAAAAAATCATCGAACAAAAGAGAACGAACAAAAATGCGAAAACCCCAGCCTTAATTTGTCGCTTGTCCATATTATCGTATTGCCATCTGATGGCGCTCAGGACCATAACCCACAAATTTTACCGGCACACCCACAAATTTCTCGATGAATTTCAGATAGGCCTCATATTCCGGATTCTCAGGAGTCGCAAGCGACCAGCCCTTCATTGTTTCATAAATGGGTTTTAAAGTTCCGAGCTCATCTGCGATCGCAGGGAAAGTAGTATAGCGAGTGCCATCCGGGCGTTCGTAGGCTACGCACACTTTGAAATCGCCTAGATGAGAAAGGACATCGCCCTTCATGATCGCCAGTTCATCAATTCCGCCCACTTCAACTGCATACTTCAGCGCCACTAAATCTTGCCAACCAATTCGTCTTGGGCGACCGGTCGTCGCTCCAAACTCTTGGCCAATTTTTCTGATTTCTTCATTGAGCGCAACTTCCCCCTCAACATGCCTTCCTAACATCTCTGTTGGAAATGATCCTGACCCCACACGCGTGATATATGCTTTCGCAATTCCCAGTACTCGCGCTTCACGCGCTACTTTTGGATATCCTGCTCCGGTACCAGCTGAAGGCGAAGTGGTGAAAGAGGAAGTGACATAGGGATAGGTTCCGTGATCTTGGTCGAGCATCACGCCTTGTGCACCTTCAAATAGCATTTTCTTCCCCTGAGCATGCCCATCACGAAGGAAGGTGGTCATGTCCACCAGCAAGGGCTCCAATACTTTTTTCCAATAGACAGCATCGCGAAGAGTTTGTGCTCTTAAATCACTGCGTTCACTCGGAGTGAAATAATGCGCGTACTCCTCCATTAAACCATCTAGCTTTGACTCAAAGGTGTTTTGGTCTAAAAATAAATCTATCA
The DNA here is from genome assembly GCA_903845155.1 of Oligoflexia bacterium. Classification (GTDB taxonomy): domain Bacteria; phylum Bdellovibrionota; class UBA1018; order UBA1018; family CAIMNF01; genus CAIMNF01. Next base: position 3,623 of record CAIMWN010000293.1, on the reverse strand, counting down.
CTCGCAGCCCACGACGGAGGGCCTTCGTTTCATAAGCAGGGCCAATTCCTCGCCCAGTAGTTCCAATATGAGCCGTTGTGCCTTTTGCTTTCGCTTCACGAGCAACATCAATTGCTTTATGGAGCGGTAAAATTAAATGAGTGCGCTCTGAAACTTTAATCCGGTCTTTCGCATCAGCAAAAACTTTTGCTTTTTGAAGTTCCGACATCTCGTGGATCAATACGTTGGTATCCAACACCACGCCTTCGCCAATTAAGCAAAGGGTATGAGGATGAAGTATCCCACTTGGAATCAGATGAAGTACTGTTTTTTTCCCGTTTACCCAGAGTGAGTGTCCGGCATTGTTTCCGCCTTGAAAGCGAATGACATAATCTGCTTGAGATGAAAGGTGATCGACTACTTTACCCTTACCTTCATCTCCCCATTGAGCGCCCAATAAAATGATGTTGTTCACTTTGAAGGACGCTAGCGTGAGATTGCTGCCGAGGCAAATGCTTTCTTCTCATGACGGATACTATGCTGCTCATAATCAGGAATGGTCCCCGTCACTTGCGCGAGTCCCACTGCTTGAAGCATCCGCACATATACCCAGCCAATATCGAACTCGAACCAACGATGGGCGAAGGTAGGAGACTTTGGAAATCTATGGTGGTTATTGTGATCAAGCTCTCCACAGATAATCCAATTCAAGAGAAACAAGAAACCGAGGTTACGGCTGTTATCCTTTGAGTCGTAATTCTGATAGCCGAACCAATGAGCGAGAGCATTAACCCCACCCACTGCAAAAAGAGGTGAAATGGTAATGTTCATCACAATAAGGATGCTTCCGTATAAAGGGCCGAACAGCAGAAGTAAGGTGCACGACAGCATAATGGGCCCAAGGAATAAATGCTCGGACATGTATTTCTCCAGGCGGGTTGCAGGAATTCTTGCCCGAATTCGAAGAACGTCTGGCCAATCCTTCGCCTTGCTATAATCAACTACCCCTAAGAAGAAGACTCTACCTAGACCTTTCTTCACTGGGCTGTGCGGATCTTTGTCGGTATCAGAGAATGTATGGTGGTAAACATGCACGCTCACCCAATCTAACTTAGACATGCTGGTCACCAGCCACAGCCATACCTGCATGGCATGATCCACATAAGTGTTAAGCTTTATCGCATGATGAGTATGAATCCGATGAAAGCAGATGCTCATGGCGGTGATGGTTAAATGGGCCATCACCATAAAGACGACAGCAAATTTCAGAAAGGTGTGGGTAGTGAAAAAACTACCTAGTATACCATTTTCCCCTAAAGTGTGCGGAATCACCCAGAGGGCCGCCGCCCAAGTGAGGAACAATGAAATATAGAAACAAGTATCTTTGGTCTTTTGTGTAATCTTCATCCTTTACAGAATCGCACAAAGTCTAAGCTTTCTGAAGCGATGCAATGTAAGTTGAATGTAAGTTTAATGTCTGATAAGATCATCTGGACAATGACTACTTTTCAATACCTTATCGACGCGGCTTTAAGTGCTCTTAGCCAGATTATTCCCATTTCTTATGCAGTAGTTCAAGATGTCGATCAGAACTTCCTTCACTGGAGTAACAGCCCCCCTGAGTTGTCGCTACTCGTCACCATTGTGGGCAGCCTTTGCTTTCTTGCCTATTTTCGCTTCGATTGGCTTGGGCTATTCTCTGCGAGCCTGAAAAGCATATTTAGACCTCAGACCCTGAAAGCTGACCAAAGAAGCCTCGATCAACACACGGTCATCTTTTTACTCATTGTGTGCCTTCCCCGTTTCTTACTCGCAAAATATGCTGAGCCTTTTATGAAAGAAGGTGAAATCCTCACCCACCCCTTTGTGATGGCTGCCGGATTCTTTCTCGTCTTCTTTGGATTTACCTTTGCAAGTCTCCGTAACAAACGAATCAAGGGACTCAATCATCTGAAGCTTGCCGATTCCTTCTTTATAAGCGGCGCCTTTCTCCTGAGCCTTCATCCGGCCATTCCGATGGTTTTCACTTTATGGGCAGCCTTCGCGCTCATGAATTACCATTTCGAAACCATCTATAAATACACAAGCCTCATTATTGGGCTTCACCTTTTTATCCAATTTTTCTCACTTTCACATAATACCGGTTTTAAATCGGCGTTCGATACGATCGGACACTTAAACAGCCTTGCCGTGATCGTGGTGCTCTTTACTATCTTTTGGATGACGATGGAGCATTTACAAAAAACACTGAACGACCAAACATTTAAGACCTTTAGATGGATTAATTTTCTTTGTGCCTGTTTTTATATCGCGCTGTATTTTTTAAAATAATCACCCCGTTTTGGAGAAATGCGAATTATGCAAAAAAAAGACTTTATTGAATCCATTGGAAATACTCCTCTGATCTATATTCAATCGCTCTCAAAACTAACGGGTTGTGAAATCTACGGTAAAGCCGAATTCATGAATCCAGGCGGAAGCGTAAAAGACCGAGCAGCCTTGGGAATGATTGTGGATGCTGAACAAAAAGGGCTCCTTAAAAAAGGCGGTCTCATTGTTGAAGGTACCGCAGGGAATACCGGCATTGGACTAGTACTGATTGGCAACCAAAAAGGTTACAGAACCAAGCTCGTCGTTCCCAGTACCCAATCACAAGAAAAAGTAGATACCCTTCGCGGCATGGGCGCGGAAGTACTCGTGGTGCCTCCCGCGAATTATCCTGATCCAAAAAATTACCGAATGATCGCGGCACAAATTGCAAAAGATGAGGGAGGACTTTACGTCAATCAATTCGAAAACCTCTCTAACTTCCGCTCACACTACGAAACCACGGCACCTGAGATTTGGGAACAAACGGAACACAAAATTACTGCCTTTGCTTGTGCGATCGGCTCAGGCGGAACCCTTGCTGGAATCTCTCAGTATTTAAAAGAGAAAAATGACAAAATTCAAATCGGCTGTGTCGATCCACTCGGATCATCCATGTACAACTATTTTACTCGAGGAGTAGAAGAAATCTCTCCAGGCGAATCCATCACTGAAGGAATCGGCCAAGGAGTCATCACCGCCAATGTAAAACCATGTCGCGTGGATCATGCATTCCAATTGAATGACAACATTATTCTGAACATGGTCCACTATATCGTACAAAATGATGGGATTTTCCTTGGCTCTTCATCGGGTGCGAATCTCTGTGGCGCTTACTTAATGGCGAAGAAAATGGGGCCTGGAGGCCGCGTGGTCACCCTTCTCTGCGATTCAGGACAAAAATATATTTCGAAAGTTTATAATCCTACGTTTTTAAAAGAGCGCGGATTAAAGATCACCGGTAAAGCCGAAGATTTGTTTCCAGCCCTCGATCAAGCTCACTGAGACATGGGGGAACAACCCATTCATTGGCGATGCATAATTGCTTGGCAAGGATCATCAATGAAATAGGGTTCATGAAGACTTCTTACCGCCTCTGGTGCTGAAGCAACACTAATGTAAGAATCAGCTGATCCATAGTACATCAGAATTTCGCCTTTGAACTTTACCATCCCCGAATTAAATACCACTCGATCCACCTGTCCATCGATCTCGAGCTTTCGTGTGGGCTTTAAGTACGGGCCTTGAGATCTATAGATGGGCTCACCTACTTTATT
>CAIMWN010000292.1 GCA_903845155.1 Oligoflexia bacterium | reverse complement strand
GATTTCTCTTGAGGCTTTTTTTTGCAATATATTTGCAAGAAAAAACTATTTTTTAGATTTTTTCTTAGCAGTTTTTTTCTTAGCAACTTTTTTCTTAGCAGCTTTCTTCTTAGCCATTTTATTTCTCCTTTGTTATCGAACACTTTAGGTGCTCGGTGTGCAGTTTTTGCCGAGGCAACACTTACAACTCCGATGTTACAGTGCTTCTTGAGAAGTTCAAGCGGATAATGCATTTTTTTTTATTTTTTTAGTATTTTTTCAAAAAAAAATCATTTTCTACAAAAATAAAACTAAAGTCAGCGCGGACACATGCCGATCTGTATTGTGAGAACCAAAAATGGCCACGGATTGGCTACCAACGGATCTCGGAAGTATGAAAATACTTTCTTTGTTGTTTAACCTTCATGGAGGAAGGTATGGGATTAAGAATAAATACAAATGTTCCCTCGTTAGTTGCTCAACGCAATCTTCGCGGCACTCGTGCCGGGCTTGATCGCGCACTCGAGCGACTCAGTTCAGGATCACGAATCAATCACGCGGGTGACGATGCTGCTGGTCTCGCAATTTCCGAGAGTTTACGGGCACAAATACGCGGAATCGGACAAGCAGAACGAAACGCACAAGACGGAATCTCCCTCATTCAAGTCGCCGAAGGTGGCTTAGTCGAAATCTCCAACATCCTCATCAGAATGCGCGAACTTGGAGTTCAAGCTTCTTCTGATACCGTCGGACCTAAAGAAAGAAAATTTTTAGATAATGAGTTTCAACAACTCAGCCAAGAGATCGATCGGATCGCCAATTCAATTGAATTTAATGGAAATCCACTCCTGAATGGAAGCGGAAGTACCTTCGAAGTACAAATTGGCACCAAAAACAACCCGCTCGTCGATCGAATCAAGCTTTTTGATCCGTATTCCTCAAACGTGAACCTCGTTTCACTTGGAATCAACCTTTCTAATGTATCTGACAAAACTTCAGCTCAAAATACCTTAGCAAGCCTCGATGGAGCCCTCAATAACGTCACTTCGACCCGAGCAGAATTCGGATCGATGCAAAACAGACTTCAATCTGTAATCAATAACTTAGTCGTCAATAAAGAGAATATGACTGCAGCAAATAGTCGTATTAGGGATGCTGACCTTGCGGAAGAAACCGCAGAGATGACTAAAGGACAAATTTTAATGCAAGCGGGTGTTTCAGTGCTCGCTCAGTCAAACAACTCAATGAAGAGTGTGCTTGGCTTACTGGGAGGCCAATCATAATGATGGCTTAGCAAATTTTTAGCCCTAGACGAAGGCCGTTGCGCTCGTCTGTTTCCTGGATCGTTTAATGTTCATGCGAAGGTGAGAGCGGAGTCTCAAGCCTCGCATGAACTAAAACGTAACTTTTAAAAGTCCAGGTTGGGGAATCATAGTTTTGAACATCGTGTGTGAATGTGGGGATGGTCTCCACAAACTAGCGCGAACCAAGAAAATCGACATGGATTGTCGGCCGCGAATTTGGTCATTTGCGGGTGCTCATGGAGGAAACTTTTATGGAATCAGGATAATTATATGGGATTAAGAATTAATACGAATATTTCGTCGCTCATGGCTCAACGAAACTTGGCCGGAACGAAAATGAGTTTAGATAAACACTTAGAGCGGTTATCAAGCGGTAGCCGGATTAATACTGCAGGCGATGATGCGGCAGGATTAGCGATCTCGGAACACTTACGCGCGCAAATCAGGGGGCTGAAACAAGCCAAACGAAATGCGCAAGACGGTGTATCCATGATTCAGGTATCGGAAGGCGGTCTCAATGAGGTCACCAACATTCTGATCCGACTCAGAGAGCTTGCAATCCAATCGGCATCAGACACCATCGGTGATAAAGAGAGAAGCTTCACGGATCGTGAGTTTCAGGCTCTCAAATCAGAGATGGATCGAATCGCCCTCTCCACGAACTTTAACGGGACTCCGTTATTGAACGGTCGAGCAGGGATCTTCGAGATTCAGGTAGGCACAGGGAATAATCCCCTCACCGACCGGATCGTTTACGATGGCCAAAATGCAGATATTACACTCGAAGCCCTTCGAATGACGGGTGAAAGTGTGGCCTCCAAGCAAGGATCTCAGCTTGCACTCTCCACGATTGATGATGCGATTTCGCAAGTCAGTACGGTGAGATCGGATTTGGGCGCCATGCAGAACCGTTTACAATCAACGATTAATAACTTGGCCGTCAATGACGAGAACATGACTGCGGCGAATAGCCGCATCCGAGATGCTGACCTTGCCGAGGAAGTATCCGAAATGACCAAGAATAATATTCTCATGCAGGCTGGAATTTCAGTGTTGGGACAAGCGAATCAATCAGCGCAATCGGTGCTGAAGCTTCTCAACTAAGTGATCGGGTGACCGTTTAGGCGGTCACCCACCCACTCCAAAGTGCATGAAACAAATTTATTCCTCATAAGAGGGGTGAAAAACAAATCGGCAAGGATGCTGTGAGCTGAAGCGAAGGATCGTAAGGCTCGTTCCATGGAGGAAGAATAAATGAATGGAGACTAAACTATGGGTCTACGTATATCGACCAACATCACATCGCTTGCTGCGATGCGAACGTTAAGTAACAACAAGCAAGCTCTCGACGGGTCCTTAGAACGGCTATCGAGTGGTAGTAGAATTAATCGTGCCGGTGACGATGCGGCAGGTTTGGCAATTTCTGACAGCCTTCGCGCGCAAATCCGCGGCTTTAGACAAGCGAAGAGGAATGCACAAGACGGCGTGTCCATGATTCAAGTGACGGAAGGCGGTTTGAATGAAATTTCAAACATGATTGTCCGCCTCAGGGAACTCGCCATCCAAGCAGCATCAGATACCATTGGGGATAAGGAGCGCAGTTTTACGGATCGAGAGTTCCAAGCGCTCAAATCAGAAATGGATCGGATTGCGCTCTCCACGAACTTTAACGGGACACCGCTCCTGAACGGAAAAGCGGGTGTATTTGAAATTCAAGTGGGGATCTTTAATAATCCGATGTCGGATCGAATTGTATATAACGCCGAAACCGCGAACGTAACGAACGAATCATTGGGAGTGGTAGGAGAAAGTGTTGCGACCAAAGTGGGGGCTCAAACCTCCTTGTCAGCACTAGACGAAGCCCTGATGAAAGTGAACAGCGTCCGTGCCGACCTAGGCGCCATGCAAAACAGATTGCAATCGACGATTAACTCACTCGCGATCAATGACGAGAATTTATCTGCAGCCAATAGTCGGATCAGGGACGCTGATCTCGCTCAAGAGGTTTCAGAAATGACCAAAAATAATATTCTGATGCAAGCCGGTATCTCGGTACTGGGACAAGCAAATCAACAATCAACTGCAGCACTAAAATTGCTCAGCTGAATTAAAAGACTCATAGTAACATTCTAGGCGATAGAGGAGCGTTCACGGAACGAATGCTCCTCCGCTTTCCGAAACATGAGCCTGAGAGGGGTTGATGATATGAAATCTGGTCAAAATGTTTTAATCATAGGTGGAACAGGATTTGTGGGATCAACGATCGCACGAGCATTGGCACCCCATTACAATGTCACGTCTACCTTTAATCGCCCTTACTCACCCATTAAGGGAGTAAATTATTTGCCTTATACCAATTCTGGTGAAGTCGATCACTGCAAAATGGTGGTGATTCGTGCAGAACCCAATGTCGTCATTTACTGCGGTGGTTCCAACGACTGGGTTTATTGCGAACAAAATTTGAAAATGACTCAAATTGCACATTCAGCGAGTGCCAGTAATATGCTTTCTGCGGCTGATGTGTTTAAGCCTAAATATATTTATATTTCTTCTGATGCGATTTTTTCAGGCGCCGACGGAAATTATGCTGAGAGTGATACCGCTATTCCCTCATTTCAAATTGGGAAATCAAAGCTCTCCTCTGAAAACTACGTCCGAAATCGTTCACTCAATCATGCCATCATCCGCTGTGCTCCCCTGCTCGGTCGCGGAACACTCGAACACCCATCATTTATTGATCAGTTACGCGAATCCATTTTACGAGAAAAGAAAGTAAAATATCCCACAAAAAGCATACACAATCCCGTTCACATCAGTATTTTGGTTCAAACGGTCAAAAAAATTATTGAAAATGATATTAAAAATAAGACCCTTCATGTCGGCGGTTTATCAAAAGTTTCCATGTTTGAATTGGCGTTGATGATTGCAACTCAACAGGAGTTGAACGCCGATTGGGTGGAAGCGAGCGATTTAGAAGTGTCTGGAACTGAAAATGATTATTCTCTTAACTTTACTCAGACCTTGAGACTACTCAAGACCGAGCCCTTGTTCCTGGAGCAGAGCCTTGATTTGCTCTAAGAGCACTTTTTGATTCGGCTTAATTTTCTTCTGCTCGCGGGTAATGCGAGTGAATTCACCAAAAAAATGTTTAGCAACCTGGTCGCTCTGCACTTTTTCACTGCGATAGGTCCAGTATACAGTTCCAAATGCGCCTAATTGCGCAAGTAACTCTTCAGATTGAGGAACGAGCGCACTTTCGGGCGTCGTTCCACCCACCATGTGCTTGTCATAAGAAATTTGAATCACTCCATGGGTGGTGTTCGCGACGATGAGCTTAATGCCATTGCGATAGAGCATGAAATCGGCAGCACCTTGGGTGAGGTTAAAAATTTTAATTTCTGAATACTTTCTTCCCGCATCTGAAAGAGAATTGAAAATGCGAAGATACTCTTGGAAATAGGCGCGGAGATCACTCAAAAAATCAACCGTGCTCTCTTCGATCGCCTGCTGGGGCGCCGTCGTTTGATTCAATTGATAAAGCGCCTCTGCCTCGGGTGAAGCTTCTGCTCTTGCAATTTCATGAATCCAACCATGGTTTAAATTAAGTTTTGAGGTATCCATATATATAAGTCTATGAAGTGTTGCTGTGGAATGTCAAATTAAATTCCGTTTTTGAGCCTAAACTAGCTCTAATTGCGCTTGATGCATGTGAAAGTAACTTAATTTGACTCCCCTCTTGGCCGAAGTTAATTCTCGAGGACGACTCAAACTAAAAGAAGGAATGAAAACTATGAAACCGATTTTAACAATGTTGCTCGCTTTGGGATTGTGTTCGGCATCAGCTTACGCGCAAGGAATTACCGATCCACTCGACCCATGTCTTACTGGAGTTAGAATATGCCCCATCGAAGACTATGAACAAACAGACGTTTATATTTTGGGTGGCCGCGATGCAAGCCACGAAGCTTCCCTCAACCCTGATGTGAAGGTCGGAGCCTGTGACCTCATCAGCAGAATGGGAAAAGTACTCATGATTAACGGAGTGGAAGTTGCGTCCTATCCTGGGCCGGCTACGGGTGGCATGGGCTTACTGGCAGCAATACAAAATCACTCTTGTTTTTGAGCTGATTTCCTAAATGATTTAAAGTGAGAGAGAAGAAAAGTGGCTTGGGAAATCAGCATGACATTGGAGCCCCAGAATTTTACGTGGGCGCCGTATGTTCACTTTAGGCTTCCGGCTCAAATGAATGGTCGGCATGCTCACCATGAAACAGGCACAGCCCCCTGGGTCAATGACTGTCGGGTCCAGATGTGTAAGAGCTGAATCCCAAGCTACCTCTCATTCTACCCCTTTTTGAGCACCTCGGCAATGCATTTTTCTACTAAGTGTAGATAAAAATGTTTCCTATTTACAGGGCGTTAAAATCCTGACAAAATTGTTTTACGCATGACAGAAACCCCAAGAGCGTCGAAAAAGATATTAGTCGCTGACGATAGTTTGACCATTCAAAAGGTGATTCGTCTTGCCCTATCCGGTGATGGCTATGAGATCCAAACCGTATCCGATGGGAAAGAGGCTCTTGAACAGGCTTCTCTTTTCCGTCCAGATATTTGCGTCATTGATGTGTCTTTACCTCAATTTGATGCGTACCAAATTCGTGAACTATTCATGAATAAGCCGGACTTAAAAAACATTCCTGTTATTCTGATGTCGAGTGCTTTTGAGAAGGTGGACGAAACTCGCGCAAAATCGCTGGGGTTCGCTGGCCATCTGATCAAACCATTTGACCCTTCCCATTTAAGATCAACACTGTTGGCCGTTTCAAATTACACTCCCAAAAATGATCCGGTCACCGCAACCATCAATGCGCCCCTCCACCTTACTGGTTCACAAAAAATTCAATTTGAACCGCATGATTTTCCGCCACTCAAGGAAGACTTCCAAAATCCAATGGATGATATTCAACAGATGGCTAGAAACACCTTTGAATTGAGTGGCTTAAGTCAAAACGACTGGGGAATGATCGAACCCGGAAAGCAACTTCCACCCGAAACCAGCAATCACGACTTCCCACAGTCGAGTGCTGAGGTCGACGCTTTTGACTTTAAAGAATTAGATACCACTCCCCACGACCGAGTCACCATGACCACTTACGAAATTGAGAACATGGTTAAGACCGAAGTGGCCAAAGCTATTGAGCAAATGAAGGCCGAACTTTCAGCTCAAATGCAAAATCAAATTGAACAAGATCTTAAAAAATACGCCCGCGAAATCATGCCCAATATTGCCGAACGCATGATTAAAGAAGAAATCCGTCATCTTCTGGAAGAACCACCCGTTTAAAATTATGCGTGAAAACAGAAGTAACTTAGACCCTAGACCCTGTAAAGTTGAGCTCAATGTTTCAAGATATGCTGAAGGATCGTGCATGATTGATACCGGGAATACCCGCGTATTTTGCACGGCAAGCATTGATGAAAACACACCCTCGTGGCTAAAAGAGCAAAACAAAGGGCGTGCTGCCGACCAAAAGCAAGGCTGGATTACGGCAGAATATGCCATGCTTCCGCGCGCGACTCATACCCGATCTAAACGCGATCGCGAAAAAGTTTCAGGCCGCACACAAGAAATTCAGCGCCTCATCGGTCGAGCACTTCGTTCGATGATTAATCTGGAGAAATTGGGCGAACGACAAATTCTGGTCGATTGCGATGTTTTGCAAGCCGATGGTGGAACGCGTACTGCTTCCATAACGGGCGCCTGTATTGCGGTGGGAATGGCACTTTCAAAACTCGTTCAAGCGGGAAAAGTCCCGGCCACAGTTTTTGCTGACACCGTACAAGCAATCAGCGTCGGCCTGAAAGACGGAAAAGTTCTGGTGGATCTCGATTACGATGAAGATTCCAGTTGCGATGTAGACATGAACTTTGTTCGGACCGGAGCCGGGCTTTATGTCGAAATTCAAGGCACCGCAGAAAGAAAAGCATTTAGCGAAGCCGACATGAAGCTGATGATGGATGGCGCGAATCTAGGCTTGAATAAGCTTCGTGTTGTGCAAACCGATATTTTGAAACAACTGAAACTGATTTAGGAATTTTAGCATGAACACGCTCATCCCTACTTGGAAGCACTTTATTCAAATTGGATTACAGGAAGACTCGATCGCTTTCGATTGGACCGCACGCTCCGTTCGTTCTGCAAAAAGGAAAAAAGCAACCCTCATTGCGAAACAGAATGGAATATGGGCCGCAGAAACAGGCCTTTCTGCACTAAAATTAGTCTCCCAAGAGATGGGGATGCCAATCGAAATTTCCACTCAAATCAAAGACGGCGAGGCACTGACTCCGGGTTTGAAAATATGTGAATGGAGTGGTGAAGCAGAATCACTTTTAGTATTTGAACGCACTTTTATTAATCTCGCGTCCTATACTTCGGGAATCGCCACTCAGACCGATCAACTAGTTCAAAAGGTAAAATCGGTAAATTTGAAACACACCCCGCGCGTGGTTCCCACGCGCAAGACATTACCCGGCTATCGCGATTTAGCCATCCAAAGTGCAATCATTGGCGGTGCCCATCCCCATCGATTTAACTTGAGTGGCGGCCTCCTCATTAAGGAAAATCATATCGCCGCGGCGGGCGGAATCTCTCAAGCCATTAAAGCGGCTAGAGCAACTGCGCCCCATTTATTGAAGATTGAAATTGAAGTTCGATCTATTACTGAGCTTAAGATTGCACTTCTCGAAGGCGCCGAAGTAATCATGCTCGATAACTTTACTCCCGATCAAATCAAGGATGCCATTCGCCAAAAACCCACTCACGGGACCCTTTATGAAGTTTCGGGTGGCATCAATCTTACTAATATCGAATCTTACGTCATTGAAGGTGTAGACGTGCTTTCGCTAGGAAGCATTACGCACTCAGTGAAGGCAATCGACCTATCGTTACTCATGAACGAAGTTAAATAACTGGAGGAGAATTCCATGGAAGAAATTGAAGTTCCTATTGATACCATTCAAGAAGAGATGCATGAACACATTCAACATGGCGGTCACGGTACTCACAGTGGTTGGCTAGCTAAAGCGGCACTTTCTTCGGCCATATTTGCGGTATTTGCAGCGATCGCATCCCTCCTTGCGGGTCACCACTCCAATGAAGCCATGATCGAACAAATTCGCTCTTCAGATCAGTGGAGCTACTACCAAGCCAAAGGCATCAAAGCGGCAGTTCTTGCGTCAAAAGTGGAAATGCTAGAGGCATTGGGCAAGACCACTTCTGAAAAAGATGCCGAAAAAATTGAGGCCTACAAAAAAGATCAAGAAGAAGTAAAAGAAAAGGCCACGGAACACGAAAAGGAAAGTGAGTTTCATCTCCGCGTTCATCAAGTATTCGGACGCTCAGTCACCCTCTTTCAAATCGCCATTACCATTGCAGCCATTTCCGTACTTACTCAACGCAAGAAATTTTGGTTTGGCAGCATTGCTTTTGGGTTGATAGGACTATTTCAGTTCATTATGGGAATGTTGCAAAAATAGATAACACACGTTCCTGTTGTAACGGAACTGGCCCGTGCTTCTCTTGGGGCCATTCTTTCTAGACGATTTGGATTTAAGTTAAAATAGTGATAGATCAAAATTAACCGAGTCGGCTAATTTTGATCTATTTGACAAAATTGACCGACTCGGTTAATTTT
>CAIMWN010000291.1 GCA_903845155.1 Oligoflexia bacterium | reverse complement strand
TTGCTGAAGAAGGCCTCGAATCGAAATTGACAGTTCATTTAACATTTGAGGTGAGGGAGATTTATCTTTGGTTTCAACGATGATGAAGATGAGATCGTCCTCAGGTACTCCAAATGCAAGGACTCTCCCCGTTCTTACTCGTGATTCATTTTCGCTAATCAGCCCCTCGATGTCTTGCGGGAAAATGTTTTTGCCACGGAAAAGAATGACATCATCGATACGGCCAAGAATGACGAGTTCATTTTCAATGACTGCACCCAAATCACCAGTGCGAAGCCATTTCCGATCGGAGTGATGGAGGCTCGCTTCAAATTTCAGTTTAGATTCTTCGGGCCTTCCAAAATAGTCTTTTGCTTTACTGGGTGAATCTACCCAAATTTCGCCCACTGTACCGGGACCGAGTGCCTCCTTGTTGCTCGGATTGACGATTCGTAATTCTACGCCTTGGCAAGGTGGCCCACAGCCAAAAAGCTCTATTGTTCCTGGTTCATTTTGATTCAATGCTTTTATTGAGTTGCCAATTTGAGAAATGGATTCTCGATCGAGAAAGAATCTCTTCTTCCCATTTAAGGCTACGGCCACGGTGTGTTCCGCAAGACCATAAGAAGGACAGATGGTTTGTGTCTTCAATTTTGAATCTCGAAATGCAATCAGCATTTGATCGATCGTGGTGGGCCTGATCGGTTCAGCGGCGGTCATCATTACTTCTAGTTGACTGAAGTCATACTGTGCGCGTTCTTCCTGGGTCGTTTTTAAAGTGAAGAGCCGATAACCAAAGTCGGGCGCTCCGGTATGGGAAGCATGATAGCGAGTGAGGAGTTCGCCCCAGAGTGCGGGCCTTCTAATAAAGCTTTCAGCAGCAAAAAGCACGGTGTCGTAGTTACCACAAAAGGCGCAGATGATGCCGCCTACTAGCGCAAAGTCGTGATAATGGGGCATCCAAAATACACTCGAGCGATCCCATTCCATATGATTGTCATTTTTTAGCAATGCTGTTTGTGCCCACAGGTTCCCGAAAGTAATGGAAACGCCACGAGGTTCACGAGTCGACCCTGAAGTGTATTGTAAATAAGCTACCTCACCCGCATTAGGACAAATAGGATCAAATTGAAAAGGATTCTCCGCTTTTATGGTGTCGGTAATAATCCAAGGAAGGTCCGGCCATTTTGGCCCGAACTTTAAGGCTTGGAGAATTCGTCCAAAGGTTCGGCTTTTTGAATACGCATTCGAAGTGAGTTGAGCGACCGCATTTGAGCTTGAAGCAATGGCGGTATATCCGTGCAAACCTATTTCTGGCCTCAGGGGTTGAGGAGGAGGGACGGGCACGGGAATAATCCCAGCCAATAGACAGGCAAGGAAGCTCTCTACGAATGCAAGCCCAGGTGGATATACTAATAAAACATGATCTCCTGGTTTCAAGTCGTGAATATGAATGAGCGAAAATGCAATTTCTCTCGCGCGAGAATAAATCTCCTTACAAGTAAAGGTCTCCGTTATTTCACCTTTCAGATTTGAAAACCTAAATAAAATCCGATCGGGAAAAGTATCATGAAGGTATTTAATTTTTTCATTAACGGATTGATAAGGTGAACTCATCGCTTGATGACTCGCTTTAAGGTTCTTCTTGGGGTTTCAACTAAGATGAGCATTGCGATGCAAAATAGAAGTTGAGGTTTGTAATACGCAAAAAGATGAGAGGGAAGGCCCGAAGAGGAAACACCAGAATACAGAGTTTTGGGGTGCGCCCAGGTATAAAACTGATCGAGTCTTTTATTTTGATCATGTCCTAAGAGTGCTTTTTTTCCACTCGTAAAGACAGCCCAATGCACTCTTGGCCAGAAACAAAGCGACATAAAAATGGAAGAAACTTCGCGTGACTTCCACACACAGGTGACTTCCGCTACATTTGACCAGCTCAGTTGAAAGGGGGGTGTGAGATTTTCTCTTGAATGAGGGGGCACGAAATCAAATAAACGAAATGGTGCCTCTCCATTAATAATGTATCCGGCCACCATTTTTCCGGATGAATTGAACAAACCCACTACGCTCGAACGCTGAAGATAGTCGAGTGGGATGGGCGTGCTCGGCAATGCGGTTAACCGAGAATACTCTTTTGAGAACCCGTCTTGGTAGAGTTGAAATTCTAAATCACTCTGTAGTTGTTTGAATTGCATCATTTTTCTTTTTTACACTTTGATCGAGCACTAAACTCCAAATCGCACGACTCTCACCGGGCATTTTAAGAGCGAAACGCTTTCGTTCGGTTCTGATTAAAATCAGATCTCCCCAGTCTAAAGTGTATGCCAGCACTTCCTTCAAAGAAAGTGTCCAATCATTGATTGTAATTTTACCATCCTCGTATTGAATATAGCCCTTGGTAATCGGATGCCAATCCATTTGAGTTGCATCAAAAAGTGTAATTTCATTTAGACTTGCCAAGGATTCCTTCAGGAGCAACTTTTTCTCGACATAGGTTTTAATTTGACTCCAGTACTCCGCAATTGAAGTCACAGAGTCTGGGCCCGTTTCTAAGGGAATTAGCGCATTGCTCGAAGAAAGCTCATAAGTTTTTTTACAGGAATTGCAGACCAGAAAGTTTCCTAGATCGGTGAGTGATTGATCAGTATGACAGAGGTGACAGTATCTAACAAATGCTGACAACCCCAAAGCAAGGTCTTTATGAGAATTTGCGATATAAGGAACTGATTTTTTTGGATCAATATGAATGCGGTTTTTAATAATAGCTTCAACATCGTCAGTAGCAGAAATGCGAATGGGTTTATCGATTTCAATTTTGATCTTAGTTCGACGTGGTTTTTTTGCCCATGCCGGCCAAAAATGGTCACCATTATAAAGTCTGACGGTGACTACAGGAACCCCTAAATAATCGACGAGTTGTTTCAAGCCGGGTTGAAGTGGGGAGGGGCTACCATCCCAAGAAAACTGTCCCTCGGGAAACATGCCCACGAGTCCTTTTTGTTGGCACCATTTTTTCATGGTGCGCAAAGGGAGCGTATCGTTCAAGAGTTTTCGCTTCGTGATTTGCCCAAAAAATGCCATTAAGTACGCGCGAAGACTCCGGGCCATAAAGGGTTCGGTGATGAGAAAATGAATGGGTTTTTTCGCAAAGAAACAAAGGAGCAGCGGATCGAGTGGGTTTGAGTGATTCATGAGCACGAGAGCGGGCCCCTGGTTCAGATTTTCGAGACCCGAAATCTCAACCTCGTCTAGATAAGAAAGTACAAACCTTCTACCCAGCCCGCCGAAAAGACACATCGTTAAGTTCAAGACTTTAGAAAACAGTGCGGATGGTTCTAAAGGAAGAATGGCACGTTTTGGAATAGAGATTGGTGTTTTCATTCCGCTCACTTAAAATGCGGAATCACATCTTCGGCCAGCGTTCGGATGGATTCCATGATCAGTTCTTGCGGTTGTGTGCCTGTTTGGATAACAAAAATCAGTTCATCGACTCCTGCATTTTTAAACCTTTGAATCGTCTCCCGTGCACAGATCGGATCCCCCATCACTACCGAGAGTTGTGAGCCCGGCGTATTCCTGCTTTTCATAAATGAATCTACTTGCTGGTCGGTCGGCATGCCTCTTGGGACACGAAGTGGACCGATGGGGCGGTTTTGAGTCAGATAGTAATTCATCATGGAGCGAAGAAAAAATTGAGAACCTTGGTAGCCGTATTGGGCAGCTTTTCTGTCCTCCCGAAGCACAAGGGTTGCCGGGTTACAACAGTAGCGATTCGTGAGTACCTGAGTGATAGGTTGTGCCCGGTGAATAGCCTCTCGGTAAGCGCTTACTTTTTTTGACAACTCATCATCATTGTAGAGTGCAACATTGAGTACTCCTAACCCTAATTCCCCAGCTTTCACTGCGCCCTCGGGCCTACTGCATGCTGAAAACACAGGGGGATGGGGTGATTGAAATGGTTTCGGAATAATTTGAGTAGGTGGAATTCGGTAGTGAGTACTCTCCCATTCAAATACATCTTGGCTCCACATTTTTGGAATCATGCGGAGTGCTTCCAACCATTGATCTTCCAGGTCTAGGGGATTAATTTCAAATGCTCCAATTTCAACTTGAGTGCCTGATTTTCCGGTGCCCCAAAGTACTCTGCCTTGACTCAAAATATCGAGGGTGGCAATTCTTTCAGCAACTCGAATGGGATGATTGTATTTACCTGGGAGGAGGGTCACTCCATGACCAAGAGCAATTTTACTGGTTTTTGCGGCAACAAAACTTAGAAAAATTTCAGGGGCCGAACAATGAGCATATTCATAAAGACCATGATGCTCAACGGCCCATATACCGTCGAAGCCCACCTCATCTGCAAGCACCGCCTGTGCTACACAATCATGAAAGAGTTGTGCTTCGGTGGCACGGGTGGGGTTTGAGATTTGCATTTCGAAGAATAATGAAAATCTCATTTATATTTTAATTCTCCTAAGCGAGCAGTGGTATCGGCAATAATCATTTTTTGAATCGTTGCGGTCCCTTCATAAATCTGGAGTACTTTTGCATCTCGGACCAGTTTCTCGATGAGGCCGGATTGTAAGTATCCTTGAGCACCCAATAATTCGGCCGCAACATTGGTCACTCGAACTGCCATGTCGCCACCGATGAGTTTTGCGCAGCTTGAAAACTTCATTCCTTCTGGGCCATTCTCCACTTCCCAGCACGCTCTCCAGGTGAGGGCGCGCACCATTTCGATTTCAGCTTCCATCTGAGCAAGCTTCAAGCGAAAATCTTGTTGATAAATCAGTGCTTGAGCATTGCTCGCAAAATGAGTGTGCCCATATACTTTTGCAAGATCACGGGCGCGTTTCGCGACTCCTATTGCCATCGCGGCGATGCCCACTCGACTAGCGCGAATAGCACGCATGCCAATTTGAACGCCTTGCCCAATCTCACCGACTCGATCATGAATGGGAACAAATACATCCTTAAAAGTAATCTCGCCGGTATCGGAAGCCCTTTGCCCCATCTTTTGATAGGGACGAGTCACTTGAAGACCTGAAGAATTGCGTGAAACCATAAAACAAGTGAGACCATCTGGTTCGGGAAGGACTCTTGCAAATACGGTATATAGCGATGCCACACTTGCGTTCGTGATGGTGGATTTGATTCCATTCAGTAAGTATCCGCCCTCGACTGGCGTGGCAGTGGTGGTCGCAGGTCTTCCGAGCATATTCGAACTGCCCTCAGGCTCGGTCCATGCATGCGAGGCGAAGGTTAATTTTGGAGTGAGTGTTTTTAACCAGCGGGTTTTCTGTTCTGAACTTCCGAATGCGAGCAAAGCGCCGGTTGCTAGTTTCATGAGAAGTGCCGAAGTGGCAACTCCTAAATCACCATAACCGAGTTCCTCAGCGGCAAGGATGAGATCGAAATAAGTTTTTCCTGAACCCCCGTATTCTTGAGGGATGGCTCCAGTGATGAGTCCCACTTCAAAAGCGAGTTCATAGAGGTCCATCGGAAAATGATTACAAATGTCGAGATCAGTTCTGGGAATAATTTGTTCGCGAGTAAATTTTTTTATTTTTTCTCGCCAAGCAAGTTGTTCAGGGGTGAGAGAAAAATCCACGATGTCAGCCTCGCTTTTTATTCAGCAGGTTTTGAATTTCGGTAAGAAAGTCTCCAATGGTGAATAAGTCGAAAAGAGAAATAGTAGAGGTGTCAATCTGAAAGCGCTCTTCAATCGCCACGAGTAAAAAAGTCATTTGCAAGGAATCCCAGCCCAGGGCCGAAAGCGGCGAGCTTGGGGTAATGTTTTCGCCAATGATTGATTTTAGTTTCGAGATTTCTTTTGCATCTGAAGGATTGGCTTTTTGCGAGAGTTCAACAATCAGCTCTCTCAGGATTTTCAAAATTTCATCTTGTGTCATAGAGGCCCCTCACCGCTATTTAAATTTATAACATGATCGATCTTTCTGACAATGAAAATGCAAACCATAAGAACTAGGATCAATAGGTAGCCTAAGGTTGAAAAATGATAGAGTTTGCCGACCTGATCTTTGTCAATAATGAGGCCCGCCGCAAGCACCGCGAGTCCGCCGCCCAATTGCTGTACCGATGCATTGAGTGCCATATACCCACCCCGATGCTCGAAAGGTGGAAGGGTGGTCATGAATGATTGAAAGGAAATAAGCATTGAAAAAAAGCCAACAAAAGTAAGAATATTGACGAGGCAAAGAGCTCCAAAACTTGCCTCATTCATGCGGACATAGGCGACTACCACCAAGGATGCAAATAGAGCACCGAAGACAAAGATTTTCAATTTGCCCACTCGATCACTCAGTTTCCCCAGGAGCGGCGCGAAGAGGATGACCGATATTCCAGTGAAGAGGTAAAATAAAGGCAGAAGGTGAACATCCATTTTGAGATTGTTGACATTATAGGTAGAGGTGAAAGGCATTAATAAGTAAGCACCAAAGGTAAGTAATAATGTGCAAAATAGGCCCAACTGATTGCGTTTTGTTTTTATCATTTTGAAAAACTCAAGTAGGCGATCTTTTTTGTGTGAATTCTGTAAATGAGTTTTCATGGGAACGATTTTTAAAATGATAACGGGGAGAAGGATCATGCCCAAGGCTAGAACCATCAAAAAAGGCGCATGCCAGTTCCAAAGGTTCGAAAAATAGAGACCGATTGGAAGACCCGCTACTTGGCAAATTCCAAAGGAGATTTGCGTGTATCCGATCACTAAGCCGCGCGTCTCTTCCGAAAACTGATCGCCCACAATGGTGGGAACCATGGATGCGATGACGCCTCCAAATATTCCTGCGATCATCCGACCGAGGAGGAGCACTTCAAATGATTGAGCAAGAGCACAGGTGAGGGTGCCCAAAAGGAAGCCGATGTAGTTCAAAACTAAAAAGGTCTTTCGATCAAAACGATCGATGATAAAAGAGACCGTGAAGCTTGAAATCACAGCACAGAATGCATAACTCGAAATAAGGATGCTAAATGATTTCGGGTTGATCTGGAAAAAGGGCATGATGATCGGCCCGAGGGGCGCCATCACCATAAAGTCGAGAACCATTGTAAACTGACACATGATGAGGACAAAGATGATCAATTTTTGATCACGGTTAAATGGAGTCGAAGCTGCACGCATATTTAGGTATTCTCGCTAAAGAACTCTTTTTTCGCTAACTGGCGAAGATTAATTTTCTGTTCCGTACCCGGGTAAAATAGGTGGCTTTCATCAAAATACGCTCTCGGTGTTTGATGTAGAAGCAGAATGGCGCGAAATAAATCCACACGTGCAAATTGATCGGGATATTTTTTTAACAAATATCCCCTGACCCACGGAAGATGTTGATGATTGAGTTCGGGAAAAAAATGATGTTCTACATGGTGTGAAAAGTTCATGAATAAAAAATCAAACACTTTAGGGGCCATTAAACTCACGGTGGTCTCGAAGGGAAGATTTTTCCCCGAGAGTGGACGCATATTGTGGGGCAAGCCTACGATGTTGATAATCACGATGTTCACAATAAAGAGAGGAATCAGAAACAGAAATAAGAACTGACTGAAGTTCAAGTAAATGATGAGCGCAAGCCAGAGGCCGTAATAGGCCAAGGTTTCAGTGATCATTACTTTTCGATTCATGGATTGGTAGAGATCCGGTCGTTCTCGAGACCGAATCCAGGTGACATTCAAACACTGGAGACTAAAAATAATCGGCATCAGAAGGTAGGCAAGAATATGTTTGGAACCGGGTAGACTTTTTACTATCCAGGGACCGATTTTTCTATGTTTTAATCGCGACCAATCTCCTGCCAAGTCTGGATCAGTCCCGCCCGGTTGATTGGTGTGATAATGGTGAAGGTGATTGTGCCAATGGATCCAAAGTTCTGGTGAAAGCGCGAGGATGAAAAAACCAGGATAGGATAGCGCTTTAGACCAACGTTTTGATTTCAACATTGAACCATGGAGGAGTTCATGGTTAAAAAAATTGAGAATTGAAAAGGCAAGCCCCAGAATGAGTGATGACAAGATTTTGACCGTATAGGGCAATGAATAACTGAGGTTAAAAAACACGATCAATAGAACCAATGAAATCCAACCCAAACCAATAAATAATTGACGGGGAATTTTTTCATGAATTGAAAAAGGGGGATTGGTCTTTAAGATTTCTTTTCGCAGTTCATTAAATTCCATTCTAAAGCCTCTTATTCACTTGATCCTTCATTCACTCAAATGGATGATAGAATAAGCTATGAAAAAATACTCTCTAATTCTGACGTTGGCCCTACTCACTAACCCAGTTCATGCACTTGACCAGGGATCACACAAAAAAATGGTGGAAATAGCTTTTGATGAAGCGGCCGAGTTGGCAGAGGCGGCAGCCTTTGAAAAAGACTGGTCGGAAAAACATCCTGCAACAGAATACACCAGTCTTGCTGCGACAAGCTTAAAGACGCCAGTTCGTGTCCCGGCAAGTAATGAAAATATTGTAGTAGCCAAAGACTTAACTCAACTCAAGAATGATCTCTTGTCGAAATCAACCGGTGACCAACTTAACGACTACATTGAGAAAACAGTTAAGCCTGGCTACGAGACCTATTCACCCGAAGCGCAGTTGGTAGCAAGTCAACTGATTGAGTTTTCTGTAATGCGCGGATTTATATTTAAAATGGTTCCTCTCATCGATAAGCAAAAAATGGCTCATAGCTTTCTTTTAACTTTCGTGATGCGCTTGGCTGATTCCATTTCTATTTATTTTCCTTACCAACAATGGAATGCGGCTTTTGAATTTATTTCTGAACCTTACCCTGGGATTGTGCGATTTCACGAGATGCACGACTTGCAAAAATTCATGGGTAAAACTCTTTATCAGGCAGTTTCAGCGTCTGATATCCGCCTGAGACATATTCCCATCACGGAGAAAGGACTCGTTTGGGACAATACTATTTTTAGAAGTAATAGTTCCTATCCCGACAGTTTTGATCGCTATGTTTATGTCCAAGAGGCTGAGCGATATGCACTCCTCGCAGCGAAGCAACATGGAATGGCGAGAATGAAATTCTTCGCCGCCTATCATTTGGAAGATTTTTTTGCCATTGCAAATGATTTATCCAAGATGCAAACAGAAGAAGTGGCAAAAAGCATGATTGGCGGGCTATTCGATTCGAACGCTGGTGAAAGCTACATTCAAGGTGTGAGCCCTAAGGATCGAGTTGATAAGATCAATAATATTAAGGACTATCCTAAATTCGGTGACTTAATGGATACAACCGGCGCAGCATACGTGAAACATTCGCTCAGGCATTATCAACAGATGGTCAGTGATTTGGATACTTCATGGAGATCTTTAGATAGTAAGAAAACCGAAGCCGGGCATGTTTTCATTCAACGTGGATATGCCGATATTTTTAACCGTAGAGCGAATCAAGTTTTGCCGACTTGGTTGGGACTAATGGCGCAAACTGCCCCTGGCCAAATTGCTCCGGACACCGTGACCACTCATCCGGTTACAGTCACGAGTCATCTTGAGGGAACTGAAAAAAATCCTGAAAAAGTAACAGTTGATTTGATAGGTTTTTTTAATAATCCGCCAAAAAAACTAAGAGCCTTGTTGCCAGTAGACTTCGCCGCTAACGGAAAGGCCGCGGTTTGGAAAACAAAAGGTGCTTACAAATATCACAATTATTTTAGAGGTGTCGGAACGGCTTGGTCGTATGGAGCGTACTCAGTACTTTTCCCTGACTTAAAACTTGAAAAAGTTAAATCAGGCGAACGAGTGAAGTCCTTCCAGCGAATCCTGAGCCAATCTTGGGGTGGGGGCTTTATTGGTGCTCCACTGTCCATGTTCGTTTTTTAGATCGTCGCTGAAGAGTGATCAAATCAATTCGAATATTAACTCGGTGCCTTTCAGCAGTATTTAGAACTAGTCAGAGATACTCTGGGTTAACGATCGCATTGGTGGTCGGGATTGCACTCTTTGGATTCGTTAAAATTCCCGAGCAGAGGCATTTGATTTCTTATCGAGATTTATTTGATCAGAAATTCTTGAGCGCGAGTCGCTACGCAGATGTTTTAGAGAGATTTTCCATTGGTAATCGCGTTCTTTTACTAGTTCGACCACAAGCCGGGGAGTGGACCAAAAAAGAAATATGCGATTTTAAAGCCTGGATTCTAAATCAGAAGGCTCAAAACTCAGAAATAGACTCAACGAATTCAGTCTTTAACCTTCGCAAAACCGCAAACACCCCCTTCTCTTTGCACTATCCATGGATATTTAACCCCGACTGCGAGTCCGAGACGAGCGAACTTCCTGATTTTAAAAAACTAGAGAACAGTATTTGGAATGGCACCCTTTATTCGTCTTTGACCCATGATTTAGGCGTTGAGTTTGAATTTCGTGATACTCCGGGCGAAAGTCGCTACGGCAAATTTGATCCGAAACCGATTGCCGACTTGATTCAAAGTTTTAATCAGGTGCTAGGTCCAAAGTTAAATGGGGTATGGAGTGGTCCTGCGATGTATGATCACTACGTTCGAAATAACGTAGGCCGAATGCGAAGTTTGAATTTAATTGTTCTACTTATTTTACTCGTTTGTTACCGAGCTTTTTTGGGTACCTGGTTGTCGGGCTTTTTGATGGCAGGAGTTCTCACCATTGCAGGGATTATATTATTCGGAGCGATGGCAACTTTTGGTATTCCGCTTGATCTCATGACGAGCGGTTTGTTCCTGATGATGACTATATCTGCCCATCAAGATTTTAGTTATCTGAGTTCACTCAGAATCTCGCACCAAAATCTTTATCGACTTTTTCGTAAATTTTTAGTCCCCAGTTTCTTTACCTCACTCACCACCATGATTGGTTTTGCTTCATTGGGTGTTTCTGAAATCCCGATGATTGCACGTTTTGGAATTTGGGCGGCGATGGGCGCATTTTTAGAATGGGTCATGATTCTACTGTTTTTGCCAGCAGTTCTATTGTTTCTTCCCAAACTTAGGAATTGGGTAAACCCCGAAAAGGCCTGGATTAAAAAGCCACTTCAAAGTCGCGTTTGGAAGGTTCTTACGCCAAGCACAAGGACGAGTCGCCTCTCTTTGTTGCTTTTTTTGATGATTCCCTTTGCGGTTCACTTTGCGAATTTTTCTGATGACCCAAAAGATCTCTTCGAATCCTCTCATCCATTTCGAACCGCACTCCACTACATCCTTGAGTCGAGAGGATGGAGCCAGGATATCAATGTGATTATTTCTGCAGGAGTGTCACAGGATAAAAAAGAGCGGTTGATGGAAAGTTTTAAGCAGGATCCTCTCGTTGCTAAGATGGAGAGTTCAAAAACAATCAGCGATTATTTCGCTCGGAATTTAAATCCCTTGGATCAAGCATTAGTAAAAAGAGATTTAGAGGCGTCTAGTGTTTTTAACCATTTTGAGGCTAAAAACGGTGATTCCCGCGTTGTTTTGTTTATTAAGGACACAGATCAAAAGACGGTGCTCGGGTTTAAGAAGAGGATAGAAGATCAATGCCCAAAACAAGAGTGTTATGTTACCGGCCCGATTGATCTTTATCACGAGTTTGTATTTCAAGTATCCCGCACCTTAACCGAAAGCCTTGCGGTGAGCCTGGGCATAGTGGCATTGATATTAATGGCTTTGATTCGGGTGAGAAAGGTGCCATTCGGGTTCGCCTTGATGGCATCTAGCCTCTGGGGACCGTGTTTTATGCTGGTGTTATTATCGGTCACTCAGGTTTCGATCAACGCATTTACGAGCAGTTTTGCGGCAATTATGGTGGGCTTAGCTGGTGACAATGCGATACAGTTTATGTTTGCCTATCGCAAAAGTGATTTTCTGGGAAGAATGCGCACTCGGGGGAATGGCGCATTCTTTACTTGTGCAGTGATGGCAGCATGCTCGCTTACTTTTTTGGGATCAGTTTACCGTCCTCCTAAAGTCATGGGGGCACTTTTGTTTTTGGGATTCCTTTTAAATTTCTTTGGAGATTACGCAATTTTGGAAGGGCTCATTCAATCATCGAAGCAGGGGTCTCCACAATTGAGGGAGTGAACTTCTCTTCTCGTTCAATCAACGAAATCCATTTTAATTATTATTTATTAGCAATGTATAAACTGTCTTTATCTCGCGCCTTATCCATGGTAAATTACTCAACTATTGACTGAGCCAGTGTGCAAAAGAAATGGAGGGTTGTTTTTATTTTTAAGTTAATTTTATTTTGCGCATTCAGCTTACTTACTGATCATTGGAATGGAACGGAGGCGCATTCGGGCCCCTTAGACCCCCACTCACCATCAGTAGTGAGCAGTTTAGATTTTTTGAATCATTTTGACCGAATCGCTTTCGGATTTATGCCGGCCCCGGGATACGGACATTATGCAACCACTTCTTTAATGATAAAAAGAGTGCGAAGCATGGGATACACTAAGCACATCGATATCTATATTTGTAATGAAGGGCGAGTTCGTAAAACAATCGCACCTCTCCTTCCTGGCTATAATCCGGAAGTTCGAACTGACCAAGAACTCCCTTTCTTGAACGCGACCACTCATGAGTTTGAATATGATATGTTCAAGAATTCTAATCGGCCAACCATTCGTAAGAAATTTATTGCAAAGAGACGCCTTCTTTCACTTAAAACATTAGGGATTATAGGTGGAGATCGACCTGGTCAATTGTTTCCTGGTGATATTGGCGTCGATGCTGTTTTAACGGTACAGCCATCGGGGTGGTCAAAACCAACTCTTCTTGTTAAAACTCAAGGCAAACCCATTTCGATTATTTTTCCAGATCCTCAATCTTTGCCCTACCACATGGAAGCTTCTGTACCCACTGATCCAGTAGCATTTTTACAAGAAGAAATGAAAATGAATCCAAGTGTTGGATCAAAGCTGCCATTGTTAGAGTTATTTGAAAAATACCAGGGGTCTCATGAAGTACTGACTGCTTATGGCTTGAGCTACCATGATGGCCCGAAAAAATTAGCGGGAATCATTCAAGCTATTTTTAAGGCTAGAGTTGCACAACCGAGTCTTTTTACCGGGGGCGTATTGGTACCGATGATTTCAAATTTTAACGCTGAGGAATGGGCTGAGTTTTTCACAGAAATCGGCAAGGTTCAACAGCTGGCCTCCAAAGTATCAGTGGTAGCTAACAATGATTTGGTTTCGGCAGAACAGGTGATGCGGGACCTGGACCCAGATCATTTAGTGATATTGAAAGTCGGAATCGTGCCCCAAGAAGTTTGGAACTATTTGGTCAGCAAGAGCTCGCTACCGCCGACCGTGTCAGGAACCTCTGCGATGAACTATTTGAATACACTAGGAAAGCCATTTCTGCAGACCTATGGCTTGCCTTACCTTAAAGAACGGGCGCCAGAGTACTTTGTGTCTGACCAGCAGTTGCCTCGGCTCACCTATCGTGCCATTGACCAAATGAGAAATAGTGAAGATCAGCTCGCCAAAGAAGCAGGTATCGATCAAGTTTCAAGATTTATTATTGAAGCCAAGAAAAATGACTCTGAATTAATAAAGAACTATCAAGCGCTAAGAATCATTTTAGAAAATAAGCCCGATAAAGCAATATATCTGTTAGATCGCTGTAACCTATTAATGCATGGCGAGTCCGCTGAGTAGGTGTGTCATTGTTAAAAAAATGATATTTCTAGGCAGTTGCCTTTTCATTCATCTAATTTTACTCTTGTTGAAAGTAAATTCGCTCGGGGGGGCACATGAATTATCGTAAATTTGCACTGGCATTCATGTTGTCTCTTGGTCTGAGTTCACACACGCATGCTGCACCTTCGCCTGGGCTTACTCGGGATGAAATGAATGCTCTTGCAGACCGCCTCCATTCCATAGACTTTATTAATCCCTCCGGCAGTCATGAACTTGAGTGTAGTGACTATCGCCCTTTAAAGCCCATCCAGGTTTTTCTATTTGATGGTTCAATGGGCTTTTGTCCGCGCTATTTTGTGATGAATGAGAGGGGTGAAAACGGGTACAGTGATGGAAAGTCTTGGACAGAGCGTTTGAATGAAACGCCGAAGACTGAAGAGAATCAGGATGCGTTTGAAAGTATAGAAAAAGCGCTTCGCGAGGAATCAAAGCTTCAAAACTGTCATTTAGCAAAAAATATTCTACGAGAGCCAGATGATCGCTATCGAAAGATCTCTGACCAGGTAGAGCTTCACTATTTCTCAAAGCGCGGAGATGGTGCTGCGGTAGACTGCTATCATCAGTTAGTTGAACAAGCCGGAAAAGCGCTTAAGGTAAGGATTGTAGGATATAGCATGGGTTCGGATGCAGCCCTCGAATTTACAAACGCGCTTCCTGAAGTGAAGGTAGAGAAGGTGCTGAGTATTGATCCTGTGGGGCGTAGTACTCATTGGACAACAGGGGTAATCATCACTCGCGATAATTCACTTTTTAAAAGACCCGCACAAGTAGAACGTTGGGATAATTTCTACCAAAAGATTGATCATCAGTCGATTCTGTCGGTGGGTGGACGTGGCGTAGGAATTAGAGGAAGTTTTGTAATTGATGCCGACACTAATCTGCAATTGCAACCAGAAGATTTTGAAAGTGTTCAGGGTGAAAAACATGAACACGTCAAGATTCTAAGATCAAAGCCCGTACAGCAAAAAATTCAAGAAATACTGTAGAAAGCCTTATTTTTCGTTGTTCGAACGTATTCCATGTAGAAGGAATGACTTGATCTTCTGACGATCTTTGATAAAACTCCAAACCACGGTGGGAACATGATCATGTTGAAATGCTTTGAGATGAGGTTTTCCCCATGCACTCCATAGCTTTCGCTGTGTTGCAGTAGGTACGGTAGTATCACGCTCGGCGAGAACCATTTCGAGTGTTTTTGTTTTAGTGAGATCAATGAAGTTTTCCGGGCTGATTCTTACGTTCTCAGTTAATATTTTTTCGTACTCAGCAACACTCTTGATTTTATAGTGCTGCATTCTTTCTTCACGCAACTGCTTGAGTTGTTTTTCGTCGGTTGTTTCAAGTATTTCTGAAAGAGGTGCTCCTCCCACGATCAGTACCCCGCCTTTGATCGCCGATTGGGTTCCGAGCAGCATTGAAGAGTAGAGGGAACCTAGGCTCGTCCCCATGATGTAAACCGGCGCATCAATATATTCAAGGGCGACACGACTTACGAAAACAGCACGAATTGCAGCGCGGTCGTGAAATCCGAAATCATCAACGCCTTGTTCATAGTAGCCGTCCCATCCCTGCATGATGGTAGTGCGTACGCCGGAGTGGCAAAGTTCATTTGCATACCAGCGGTCTAGGACACTTGCCCCTCCGCTCGGTACTTTGGTCGGGGGGTGAATGAGAAACTCAGTAGTGCTGATCGTTTGTCCGATGGGAGTATACCTAAGGAGAGAAATAGCTTGTGGTTTTTGAGTGAGTGGATCCGCGGCCTGAAGCGTGATGGCCTGTTCATGGCATCGTGCACTCGATTTTACAGTTTCTTGTTTGATGATTTTATATTCAGGGTTTGCTACCAAGATTTGCTGGAAGAGGGGGCGTAGGTCTACAGAATGAAATGGATCATTCGTTGCCTGTGCAGAAACTCCCAGGAATAAAAGCAAAAAGGGGCCCGCCATTTTTACGATTTTAATCATCCGTCCTACTTTCTTTCTACTGCCGATGGACTTTGCGATTCACTCTTGTAGCACGAATCAGCAAGTTATTACAGAGCGATGATTCAACAAGTATTCATCTCCGTGGGTAATAAAAAATTAAACTAATTTAGTTTAATTTCACTTAAACGATCGATTGCGCTATAATTTTAGTTGTTTTTTTGCTAACATCCGCCAGTGTTAAATTCTTATTTTCTTAAAATCTTTACTTGCGTTGTGCTGGTGCTTTCGAGCGCAACTTTCACTTACGCACAACCTTCTCATCTCAATCCTGCAAAGCTGGTCGATGTATTTGCTCTCGATCACTTGAGGATGACTGAAGGGCCGCATGAAGGGAAAAAAATCAGAACTGATCTCATGCGAAGCTATCGAATTCTATCAGAAGATGAAGCCGCGTTGGTTATACCCTTAAGTAAAATCAAAGAGCTAGAAGCTGAAAAGGGCCCGTTGTCGTTTTATGCAAATGTTTCCCATCATGCGGATGGAATCAAAAATAAGTTTTGGGTTGCGGTGATTCCATCAGCTCATCCCATCAAGAGAGTGGTTTTTGAGATTACTCATTTTAATCCTACTCTGATCGCCGCCCATGTTTTCATTCGGTTTGATTTCGAAGCGGATTCAAAACCCCTTCTTTTTTCACAGACCGAGCCCGGAACGGATCCAATCGAACTCTCAAGCTTGGTCATTTCAGTAGAAGCGGCTCCCGTATGGAGTGGACCAAAATATGGCCCAATAGCCGTTATGCGCCCCAATTTCGGCTTAGCAACGCGCTTGGTGTCTTTGGAAGATCGAGTGAAAAAGATGTTCCGCGAGAAGGATTTGACTGAACAATATGAAATGATCCTGAGCTCGGAACAGCAGCAGGAATTTTGGAAGTTCGGGCTCACTTATCTTCATGATCCTGAAATGAAGGGCATTTACCATATTTGTGCCAATAATTGCTCTACTACTTTATTTGAAATGATTGATGCTTACCAGGAGTCGACGCATACTTTCATCGACAAGATGTTATCGGCTTTGCCTGTTTTGGACCCAACACTTCTTGCGCGGCGAAAGTTAAT
>CAIMWN010000290.1 GCA_903845155.1 Oligoflexia bacterium | reverse complement strand
AAGAATGACTAAAGAATGACTCAGAACGAGGAATAAATTGCCCATATTTAGTAAATAATATATATGTATTAAATGAAAATCACTCGATCACGGTCACTTTTCTCTCTCTCGTTACTGCTGACGGCCACTTTGGTCTCCTCACAGGCGCGCGCTTCAGAGTTAATCAGTTATTCATCCCTCGATGTGGCGAGTAATTCCGATCATCGCTATTTCATTTTAAATTCGCTTACGAAACAACCTATTTTTGACATGTATGCTGATGATTTAAAAGACGTTGCCCTTCGTGACGGTTACGCTGTGATTCAATCGAAGTTCAATAATTTTACGTGGATCAATGATCAAGGAAGTGTTTTATCAAAAGGTACTTTTGGTTCTCACTTTAAAGTGAATGATCGCTTATTTGCAGTTTATAATCCTGGTTCTAACGGTGATGTTATTTTAAAGAATGGTGAAAATCTTTATCACAATCAACTACAGGTCAAAAGTATTGGAATCACTCGCCATTCATTTGGTGTTCTTACGAACGTGCTTGGTACCTTTGAATTGTATGGTTTAGATAAAAAATTACTTCATGCAGCGTGGATGGATATCAAGAAAGCGACTTTGACTGAAAACTTTCTCGTCTTAGAAAACTCGGTAGGTCAAACTCAAATTTTAAAAAAGAATGGTGATGAAACGATCACCAATGAAATTCATATCAAGGGATTAAAAGCCTCCGATGCATTTGTAGCTTATATAGATCAATCAGGCTGGCTTCGCGTGTATTCTTCGAGCGGATACCACGGTTCCTTTTATAACACGCAAGAGTATGGAGTCAGCAATTCATTCTTTTATGTGAAAGATCAATTTGGATACACGGCCTATAATGTTGGTGGCGAGCAAACTCTTTCCAATCTTCCAGGTGAGCACGCCTCAGTGTCGCATGACCTTCTTGCGGTGAGACAGAATGGAAAATCTGTTTTTGTCGTGAATGGTGGAACCGGCGTTTCCTTCGTGATTCAAAATTCAGATTCATTTCTGCTGAGTGATCGCCAAGTGCTGAGTAAGACTGGCACCAATTACTCCCTCTATAGTGCGCTAGGAAGTTCAATGGGCACTATTGTTTTGAGTGAGTTTGACTCAACAGTGACTGGTTTTGTCTTAGGACAAACGCAGGTGGCCTTTAATTACCTAGTGAATCGCGGAGCGAAGGCATATGCGCCGTTTTTCAATAAAGTGGGCCAAATCCGTTTTGACGCACTTCAGGTCGATCGCCTTGACTTAAGTGTGAATCGAGATGAGTTGAACTGGGCAAGTTTTTAGGGTATAAAGCCACATGACTCAAGATCAATTAAAGGAGCGCATCGAGACGCTCCATCCCGAAACTAAAGTTCAAGTTACCGATCTCACTGGCACCCGCGATCATTGGCAGGTGGTAGTGGTGAGTCCAGCATTCGAAGGAAAAATCATGATTGAGCAACATCAAATGATCATGAAAATTCTAAAATCAGAGATTGATTCAAACGAAGTACATGCACTTTCAATGAAAACATTTACGCCGAGCCAATACGAAAAATTTAATAAATAAAACCGTCCCGGGTCATAGCGCCCCCAAAGGAGAAATTAATTATGTCAAAAGCACTCATTCCAGAAGTTCAAAAAATAGTTGATACCAGCGAAGTTGTGATTTTCATGAAGGGCTCACCTGAGTTCCCGATGTGTGGATTCTCTGCCAAGGCCTGTGCTGTGCTCAAAGCCGTGGGTGTAGATAAGCCAGGTTCATTCGACGTTCTCTCTGACGACGACATGTGGGGCGCGCTCGAAGAGCTCACTCAGTGGCCAACCGTTCCTCAGATTTTCATTAAAGGAAAATTTATCGGCGGCTGCGATATCGTGACTGAAATGTACGAGCGCGGTGAATTACAGGATATGTTGAAGGTTTAATCGCTTCGCGCACGGTCTGGTGATGAATAACGTGTTGAGATGCAGAAATTCGTCGATCACTGAAGTGGGTGATTCGCAGATCATTCGCTGAAAAACAAAAACTGGAATATGGATGAAGCATTTATTATTTACTATTCTACTTCTTGCTCATTTCGCACAGCCCCTTACTGCACGTGCCCGCACTTTAGACGGCTATCCAAAATTATTTTTTAACTACAGCTGGCTTTTCGATCAGGCGGTATGTGGCCCCACTGGTGTGGCGCAGTCCTCTCGTTCAGCTAATAGTCAGTCACAGACGTCTCATTCGAACGATAGCCGTCTATCATCGCCCAGTTCCGCGACCGCTCCTGCGCCAAGCTCTACGCCCAACCCTGACCGGTGGAATAACGAATCCGAAACTTGGGCTCAAGAAGCGATAGCGAAAGAACCTTATTTTACTCAAACCTGGGAAAGCAATGCGCCCGATTTGTTTACGGTTCTATTTGCAAAGTTTAAAGGTAGATTCTCCAGAAAAGAAATGAGCGCCACACTCAGTGTTTGTCCCAAAGTGCGATCGTTTAGTAGTCCGCTCGTACTGAAGGTGACGTGGTACTTAAAGAGTTATATGGGAGACAAGCCGGTCTTGCCTCAGGAAGGTTGGATCACACTGGTCTATCATGAGTTGCTTCATACCTGGGTGGATGAAAATCTTTCTCAATCAAAGTTGCTCGAAAAATATAAAGACGAACCCTCTGCGGTGAAAAATCATTTGCACCTCATGGCGCTTGAACAGTTTACTTATATCAATGCAGGAAAGCCAGAACTCCTGAAATGGATTGAAATTGATTACCGCAAAGCAAAAGACGCGTACGCGCGGTCTTGGGAGATTGTTCAAAAAGAGGGTTATCAGGCATTTATTGCTGAATTTAAATAGGATTAATGGCATGTCTTGTATGAATCACATGACTGGCATGAAGCACATGACTGGCATGAAGCACATGACTGGCATGAAGCACATGACTGGTAAGGCGAAGTCGGCTGGACTCGACGTAAGTTTCATTTTCTTCAGCGTACTTTAATTGAGATCGTCATTTTACAAGTAGCTCATTGTCTTCTCATTGCACCCATTCCAAACTCTTTCACACCCCGGTGTAAATTGCAGTTCCTGCAAAGCAGTTTAAGGTTTGAAGCATCGTTGGTGCCTCCCATTGCGAAGGGGATAATGTGTTCGAATTGAAGTGCGAATCTAGAATCGCAGTTCCTGCATTTATTTTGATCTCTTTGGAGTACTTCACTTTTTGTTGCGAGGGTAATATACCTTGAGCGCGCCTGTTTGGTTGACCAAGATATGTTGCGTTGAACTTGGGTTGATAAGGGCCCGCTCTGTCTAATGGTCTTATCATTAACAGTCTGAACAGTGTTCTGATGAGTATTCTGAGTTGGACATGCTTGAGTGGTGTTAATAATCACTTTTGAGCGCGCGCATTTGTTTTGCTGTGAAAGCCAATCTTTTAACAAAAGCCTAAAGCATTGAAGTGGGTCTCCTTGAGTGAGGTGTGCGGAGCGCTCGCGTACTTCCATCCACATTGCTTGCGTTTCCAAATCAAGTTCAAGGTTAAGTTTGGTGAGTTCTGGCTTACCGTGGAGTTCTAAAATCTCGCTTTTTACTTCTTTAGAGGTTTTATTTTCAAAATGGCTAAAGAGTTCTAGTTTCTGGTCGGGTGTCCGCTGTATTCCTTGTTTCTGTTCGTGCCTTATAAAAGTTTGAATCTGAGCGACTGTGGTGATGCTCAGAGTGCCTAGTTTAATTTTTTCCTTCACTTCAGGAACTGCCTTTAAAGCCCACATCGCTTGAATTCTTTGAAAAGCTTGCGATTCGCTCCATTTAAATTCACGAATGCAGAAGCTATAGAGACCGTCATACTTTAATTCTGAGTACGATTTTCGTTGTTCAATTCCCCATAAAAGCTCCAGGATCTCTACTCCAATTCTTCGCTCTTGGTCGCACAAGCTGTGAAGTTTTAAAAGTGTGTTTTGTAGCCATTTTGAAGGTGTTTTCATTAAAAATAGATAGCATAAATGTTGGTAAATGTCATTGTGGTCTTTGTGGTAATTTGTATTTTTTAATAGATTGAACGTGAATAGCAGTGCAATTCTTTTTTGTGAGTTTGTGAGTTTGTGAGTTTGTGAGTTTGTGAGTTTGTGAGTTTGTGAGTT
>CAIMWN010000289.1 GCA_903845155.1 Oligoflexia bacterium | reverse complement strand
CACCGCTGTGCTGCCGCCTGTGGTTCAAGGCACTACGGTAGCGACCGACAAACCTGCCGAAGTGAAAAAGCGGAAAAAACCCGAAGAGAAAAAAGAAGAGTTTCAAACTTCTAAGCTCACGTCTAATAAAAGTACTGGCTTGGCTGATCACGTGGTGAAGTATCTCACTTTAGGCGTAGATGACATTGTGGATCTGGATCCCTCTATTCAGGTAGGGGATAAGCAAAATTTTATTTTAGAAGGAAATGCAAGTGTCGTAAAACCAGTTTTACTTCCGGCGCAAAGACAAATTATTTTAAAACCAGTGGGTGTGGGTGAGACGAATATTACTGTTCGCGACAAGAGCAGCAAGGTTGTCATTGTGTTTGACGTGTTTGTGTCTGCATCGAATTTGCAACGAATCCGAGATGATTTGAAGGACATTTTGAAAGAAGTTGAGGGAATTAATATTCATTTGGAAGCTTTGAAGGTGGTGATCGATGGTGAAGTACTTACCCCCAATGATTATGGCAGAATTATCAATGTAATTTCAGACAAGGTTTATGCGGATGCAGTGGTGAATCGCGTGGTGATGTCTGCGGTGACATTGAATGCTTTAGCAAAAAAGATTGAGCAAGATTTGCAAGTGATTTCCCCTACCGTGCGTTCAAGTGTGTTGAACGGAAAGATAATATTAGAAGGAACGGTGGAGAGCGAAGCGCTTCGGACACGCGCGCTCAGACGTGCTGAATGGTATTTACCAGTTGCTAAAGTCAGCGAACCCATCAATAAAGATCCAAACATCGAGAAAAATGAAAAGCCACTCCAAATTATTCAAAGTGATATTCAGGTGAATGTTCCTCCACCAAAACGGGAGAGCAAGCTCATTCGTCTGAGTGTTTATTTCGTGGAGTTGAGCAAAGACTTTTTGAAAACATTTGGTTTCAAATGGCAACCGGGCTTTACAGCTGATCCATCGATTGCACTTGGAACTTCTGCGACTGGAACTGCTACCACCGGTACAGGATCGGGCGGCTTCACATTCTCGGGAACGCTTTCGTCTTTGTTTCCGGCATTCAATGCACCACCGTCGAGCGCATCCTATGGACGAATTTTAAAGTCAGCTACGGTTGTGGTAAAAAGTGAAGACAAAGCTTTAATTCGTGATGAGGAGGAAATTCCGACTCAAACGTTAGCCACGAATGGATCCATTACTGCGGGTCCGAAAGATTCGGTTGGTTTTTTTGCTGAGTTCACTCCAAAGATTATGCAGGGACAGGATGTGGATATCAGCATCAGTCTGGAACAAAAAGCGGTGGTGGGCCATGTGGGTACTCAATCGACGATATCAAAACAGCATGTGGATTCGCGCGTGTATTTGAAATCGGGCGAAGTGGCTGCAGTAGCGGGTGTGAATGGCCAGGACTTGACTACATCGTTTAATCGCGATGATCCCAACTCGACTGCACCTGCGGCAGGAAGCGCAACTCATCCCTTATTCACACTTCAGCGTTCCAAGAATCAAGCTAAAAAACGTGGTCAGTTCGTAGTTTTTGTAAGTCCACAAATTATTGAAAGTGCATCCGAAGGGACCGAGGATTTGAAGAAGAACTTCAGAATTCCGTCCAGTCATTAAGTTAGAAAGAGGCGTATGGGACATATTATAGCAGTGGTCGGTGGAAAAGGTGGAGTGGGTAAAAGCGTGTTCGCAGCTAACCTTGCGATTGCTTACCAACTGAACTTTAAGCAGCGATCGCTCATCATTGATCTTGACTTTCAATCTCTCGGCGACCAGAGCATTATTTTGGGTTTAAATCCTCCCAAGAATATTGTAGATCTCTCGAAAGCCCAAGTTTCTCAGTGGGAACCTAAAGCACTCACTCCATTTATGATCAATGCACCCCAAGGTTTTAGTTTTATTAGCGCACCTCGTGAAGCTGCTATTGCACGAGATATTGATTTGGATGGCCTCGGAAAGTTCTTAAAAGCGTCCACTCAGATATTTCCCTGGGTAGTGGTTGATTGTGGAAATGGGACGGAACCGCAGGCTCTGAAAGCGCTTGAGCAGGCTACACTTATTTTTGTGATCACTACGCCTGACGTGATTGTAATTAATCAGACCAGGCGGATTTTAACAAAAGTGCAAGAACTCTTATTTCCACCCGATATGGTGCAAATCATTGTGAATCGTCACTCGCCGACCAATGTGATTAATCCGCAAATGATTCAAAAGAATTTAGGTAAGAACGCATTTTTCGCACTTCCTGAAGATGCAGCAACTTGTGAGGGGGCGCTATCAAAAAGTCAGCCTCTGACGATTTCCTACCCGAGCAGTGCGATTGCAAGATCTTATTCCGATTTAGTAAGAAGAATTGATCAGATGAAACTACTGGATCAATTGACCAAGCTCAATAAACCGACCGGGACGGCTCAGAAGTTACAAGCGATTCAGGGCGGTGGGCAAACGACCGCGCCTGCAGCAGGCGACGGTAATGGTGGACAACAAGCGCGCTCTAGAATGGCGGCCCTCGATCCGTGGACTTCAATGAAACTTCGATTGCATAAATCGCTCATTGACGTGGTGGATATGAAAAAAATGGGTGCTGATATGAATGATCCGAAGCAAAAAGAAGTGCTTCGCGAGAAAACCCAAAAAGCAATTTTAGATGTTTTGACCAAGGAAGATATTTCTGCATTGTGCCCGACGCGTGAGCATCGTGCTCAATTAGTAAAGGAAGTTCTAGATGAAGCCCTGGGCCTCGGACCCCTCGAAGATTTATTAAACGATGACACTGTTACCGAGATTATGGTGAATGCTCGTGATCAAATTTATATTGAGCAGGGTGGAAGAGCAGGGCTCGCAAAAACAACGTTTAGTAGTGAACTACAAATGATGAATGTGATTGAGAGAATTGTGACTCCTCTTGGTCGTCGCTGTGATGAGAAAACGCCCTATGTGGATGCGCGACTGCAGGATGGTTCACGGGTGCACGTGATCATTCCACCGTTAGCCCTTCGGGGGCCAACGATTACAATTCGTAAATTTCCAAAAAAGCGAATTTTAGCCTCAGATTTGGTTAAATTTGGCTCGATGACCCAAGAGATTTCTGATTTCTTACGACTCTGCGTGGAAGCAAAATTGAATATGCTTGTTTCAGGTGGTACCGGTTCAGGTAAAACTACTTTGCTCAATGTGCTATCTAATAATATTCCGACTAATGAGCGCATCATTACCGTCGAAGATGCGGCTGAACTCCAGTTGGGGCAAGATCATGTGGTTCGACTTGAAACGCGACCTAAAAATATCGAAGGCGAAGGTGAAGTTTCGATTCGTGACCTGATTAAATGCTGTTTGCGAATGCGTCCAGACCGCATTGTAGTGGGAGAGTGTCGTGGTGGTGAAGCACTCGATATGTTACAAGCAATGAATACTGGTCACTCGGGTTCGTTGACTACCGTGCATGCTAATAATCCACGTGAATGCTTAGGTCGTTTGGAAACCTTAGTCATGATGGCTGGTCTCGGTTTGCCACTCAAAGCTATTCGCGAAACAATTGCGTCAGCGGTAAATTTAGTAATTCAGCAATCACGTCTTTCTGACGGATCACGTAAAGTGACCCATATATCGGAAGTGATCGGGATTCAGGGCGACACGATTACCATTCAAGATATTTTTATTTATAAGCAAGAAGGTCTTGATAAGAATCGTAAGATTATAGGTCGCTTCGTTCCAACGGGTTTCATTCCAAAATTTGTGGAAGAAATGGAAGCCAAAGGAATGAAGATTTCTCGAGGATTGTTCGCAGTCAAATAGATGACGAGAGAGCCTGTAATTTAATCTCTATAAATACCCGCAATTTAAAATTACTTTCGCTCTATTGAAGAAGTATAATCAAAGGATGTCGCCGCACATTCCTCACTGGCTTTTGGCCGTGTTGATTTTCATTTCTGGTTTACTGGTCGCCTACCAATTTTCCGGACGGATCTTGGATTGGATTCGTTTCCAATCGATTGGAACTCGCGATTACATCGCCGAGCGACTTCAGCTCATGATGATTGAAGTCCCTTTAGAGAAAATTCTTCTCGGACAAATCATTCTCAGTTTTGGTTTTGGCGGATTAGTATTTCTATTTTGCTTACCTAATTTTGGACCAGGGCTCTTTTTCGGCGCATTAAGTGTAGTAGTGGGCTGGATACTGCCCAAACCCATTGTCGATTACATGTATCAAAAAAGAGTAACTAAATTTGTAGAGCAAATGGTGGATGGTCTTGGTCTCATGAGTAATGGAATGCGCTCAGGTCTTTCAGTTGCGCAAGCAATGGGCCTCGTGGCTCAAGAGATGCCGGAGCCGATTCAACAAGAGTTTAATTTAATCCTAAGTCAAAACAAGTTAGGGGTTTCCTTAGAGGAAGCGTTCGTGAATCTTTCTAAGCGTGTGGTTGCAGATGAAGTGGAGATGTTTGTGACTTCGGTAAATATCTTGAAAGAAACTGGTGGTAATTTGGCGGAGACCTTTGATACCATCACTACTCTTATTCGCGAACGGATCAAAGTTGAAAATAAGATCAAAGCCTTGACGGCACAAGCGTTTTGGCAGGGGATCATTCTCATGTGTGTGCCTCCTTTTATGGGAGTCATGCTTTCTCAGTCGGATCCGGAACTCATGAAGCCCATGTTCACGCACCCCATTGGGTGGGCGATTATTAGCGGTGTGGTAGTTCTCGAGGCGGTTGCGTTTTTTGTCATTCAAAAAGTAACTAAGATTGATGTATGATTATAATATGAAACTCTTAAGCCTCTTTTTCGGATTGATCTCAATTTCAACAGCGTTCGCACGCGCAGACGTTAGCCTCAGGAATGGAAACTTCTATGCTGCCTTTAAGGACATGAGCTATCCGGGCGGAATGGAACCAAAAATTGAGCGCGTGTATAATTCAAAATCAGACTTCCACGGTATTTTTGGAATCAGCTGGGGAAGCGAATACGAAACACATTTGAGTATTGATCCTGATGGTAGCGTTATTGTGACTGAGTTTGGTGGTGGAGCCGATAATCGTTTTACTGCCAAAGGCTACACTGGAAAAGATTTAGATGCGAGTATTGATCAATTGGTCAGTGCTGCTAAAAAGGCGGGCCTCGTGAGCACCGCCGCTCAGATTCAAGACTACAAAGCAAAAGTGGCGAGTGATTTTGATTATCGAGCAAAACAATATTCTTTGTTTGTGGGAAAAGGGTTCATGCCCAAAAAGCAGATTCAAGATGGCACGCAGTTAACCTCCACTCGTTATCTTTACCAATATATCACCAAAGTGAAGGGTGGGTTCTCGCGAGTCATTCAAGAAGGCGGACTAGAGAAATTTAATGAAGCGGGAAAATTGGTTCAGATCATGGATCGAAATAAAAACTTTATTAATTTCTCTTACGATAAAAACGGCAATTTAATTCAATTAATCGATAATCAAAATCGAAGAATGAATTTAAGTTATAACGCTCAAAATCTGGTTGAAAAGGTAGTGGGCGAGAGTGGTAAGGTTGCTTATTATAAATATAGTCCGAAAGGATTGATGATTTATTGTAAGGATGCTGGCGGTATTGAAAACACGTTTAAGTATTCAGATGATAGTTTCGTCAACCTCATTGAAATTGGATATTTGCAAAATCTAGATGCTAAGGGGCAACCCAAGAAAATGTCGATTACCTATTATGGTAAAGACAAAAACATGAACACGAAGTCAGTAAGTAATATCGATGGGACCATCAATCTTTATGATTATATGAAGGATCCGAAGAATCCTAACTACTATGGAGTGAGTGTACTTCTGAGAGAAGCGAATGGAACTCGAATCGGTGATTCTAAATATGAATACTTTTCAAAACCAAAATTAGGCGGTGATGTATTCACCTCAAAAATGATTTCTACGGTGGATGGCCAAGTTACGGAAACGACCTACGATGAAAAGTTAGGGTTTCCTGCTAAAGTGGTGAGCAATGGCCGAGTGACGACGATGGAGTATGATCCTAAAGGGCGGATGACTAAAAAGGTGACGCCCATCGAAACAACTGAACTGACCTACGACCAAGTGGTCGGTAAGGTGAATAAGGTTACCCGTAAGCTGAAGAGTGGAACAATACTATGGAGTACATTTGCGTATGACAAAGCAAATGGGAATCTGCTACTGGCTCAGAATAACGAAAAGAAATCGGTTAAGCTCATTTATGATCAGCAAGGCAGAATTCGTGCATTGGTGGATCAAGCGGCAAGGCAGCTCACTTTTAAATATAATGAGCTCGGAAAGCCAGTTGAAATCGCAGACGCCAAGCTTGGATTGGTAAAATTCACTTATAAAAATAGTGGTGAAGTCGACAAGATTCAGAGTAATGGTGGAGCGAATGTAGCAAGCGAAGTCATGAGGGCGCTCCAGGGCCTCATTGATATTACGGCGCCGTCTGGCGTAACGATGGGCATATAACTACTTGAAACTTAAGAGCAAAAAACAAATTCACTTTAAACGCCATTAGTGTAAAATATACAGAAGAGGTCGCTGAAGATGCGAAATTTATTAATCTGGTCTTGTCTAAGCTTAATGTTCTCATTGCCTGTGATTGCTGAGGAAACCAGCAATGGCATGAACAGCAATGGTGTCAATGACTGTTGGTGCCCGGTTTGCCCCAATCATGTAAAACCAGGCTGTAATATGGTAAAAAAGCCCATCTTTAACGTTTCAGGTGGCGATGGTGCCGTTGTTCCAAAGTCTACACCTACTGACTTGGCGCTTTAAATCCCAATATTCTGCTCATTAAATCCCATTGCTCGCCGCACCGCGTTTCGAGTATAGTCTTTCTACTGAAACCAGTGGAGATTTAATGGCGATTACGAAAGAACTTCCCGTTCTTGAACATGATGTTGCGCTTGCAAATGCAGCAAACCGTACCCTTCCTTCTAAAGAAGGACAGGAGCGTCCTCTTGCGCCGTCCGAAGCGAAGAAAATATCTCCACTCAAGAAGCCTGAATGGCTAAAAATTCGACCTCCGGCTGGCGAAAATTATAGTCACATTAAACAGCTTTTACGTGAACGAAACCTCCATACTGTATGTGAAGAGGCACATTGTCCTAATGTTGCTGAATGTTGGGCAAGTGGAACTGCTACATTTATGGTGGGCACAGAAGTTTGTACTCGAGCTTGCCGTTTTTGCGCCATTCAAACTGCACGCCGACCGCCGCCACTCGATCCGGAAGAGCCTTATAAAGTAGCGGAAGCCGTGTCTCAGATGAAATTAAAATATGTAGTACTCACTTCGGTCGATCGTGATGATTTAGCAGATGGAGGAGCAGAGCATTTTGCACTTACCATTCGCGAGTTGAAG
This sequence comes from Oligoflexia bacterium, assembly GCA_903845155.1. Taxonomy (GTDB): domain Bacteria; phylum Bdellovibrionota; class UBA1018; order UBA1018; family CAIMNF01; genus CAIMNF01. Next base: position 6,050 of record CAIMWN010000289.1, on the reverse strand, counting down.
CGCCGGGATCCGAACCTCATCGTGGAAGCCTTAGTTTCTGATTTCCGTGGTGATCAAAAAGCAGTTGAAACCATCGTCAATAGTGGCCTTGATGTGTACGCTCATAATATTGAAACGGTATACCGTCTTCAATATCGGGTTCGTGACCCACGAGCTGGATATGCGCAATCACTGGGGACGTTAAAGCATGCAAAAGACTATGCGCGTACTCAAAATAAAATTCTTTATACCAAAAGTTCAATTATGCTTGGGCTTGGCGAATCGGTGCAAGAATTACAGGAAACTTTTTTAGATCTGCGGAAAAATGAAATTGATGTGCTGACGCTCGGGCAATACTTGCGCCCATCATTAACCCATTTGCCGGTAGAAAAATATTATTCACCCGAAGAATTTAAATCTTTAGAAGTAGAGTCCCTGAAAACAGGCTTTATGTATGTGGCATCAGGCCCTATGGTCAGATCCAGTTACAAGGCAGCTGAGTTTTTCATGGAAGGCGTGATTCGCAGTCGTCGTGATGTAAATGCAATAAAAATTGGCAACGAAGGAGAACAGAATGGAATTTAGATTACCGGAACTCGGCGAAGGTGTGGCTGAAGGCGAACTCATTAAATGGAAAGTAAAAGTGGGTGATCAGATTGCGGATGACCAGGCCATTTGCGAAATCATGACCGATAAAGCAACCATTGAGATTCCTTCTCCTTTTGCTGGAACGGTAAAAGAAATTCATGCAAAAGAAGGTGAAGTCGTAAAAGTTCACCAATTAATGTTGAGTGTCGATGCGGCCCCTGGAGCGAAGCCATCCGCAGCACATGCTGAAAAAGTGGTAGCATCACCAGCGGCATCTGCCCCACAAGCGAAAGCGAGCTCACCACAAATAGCACCAGCTCCAGTAGCAAGCGCACCGGTGATCGTGAACACTAACGTATTGGCGTCTCCTGCTACCCGCAGACTTGCTAACGAAAAGGGAATTGACCTCGGAACTCTCGCAGGATCGGGACCCCATGGTCGTGTCCTGATGGAAGATGTATTAAGTGGTGGTGCATCGACTGCTGCTGGCGCGCCTAAGAAAACATACTCAACGCCGACTGAAGTCATTCGTACTCCTATTCGAGGCATGCGTAAGAAAATTGCCGAAAAAATGCATTTATCAAAGAGTACTGCTGCCCATTTCACTTATGTGGAAGAAGCGGATGCAACCGAACTCGTCAAACTTCGCAATCAAGCAAAGATCATTGCTGAGAAAAATGGCATTAAACTTACTTATTTGCCGTTTGTATTGAAGGCGATGGTTGCAGCACTCAAGAAGCATCCACGGATCAACTCAACGGTAGATGATGCAGCTCAAGAGATCATTACTTATCCTTATTATAATATTTCTATTTCAGTTCAAACTGAAGATGGACTCACGGTCCCTGTGATCAAACACGTAGAACAAAAGAGTATTTTTGAGCTGGGACGCGAAATCACAGATATTGTGGACCGCGCACGCAGGAAAAAACTCACTAAGGAAGATTTTCAGGGCAGCACGATTACGCTCACCAACGCGGGTTCAATCGGTGGTTTATTCGCTACCCCTATTATCAATTATCCTGAGGTCGCTATTTTAGGTTTTAATAAAATTGCCCGTAAACCAGTGGTGAAAGTAATCAATGGCCGCGAGAAACTCGTAGTTCGTGACTGGACCTATTTCTCCATCAGCATGGATCACCGAATTTTAGATGGTGCAGAAGCGGCTGAGTTTATGAAGACCTTTATTGAATTCATTGAGAATCCAGCAGTCCTGGTGCTTGAGTCTCTCATAAACGCAGTTTAATCATTTCCCTTATATAATATTGAAAGAAGAGAGGATCCCTTCATGTCTACCCCTATCCAAACTGATGTTGTTGTAATCGGTGCCGGCCCTGCCGGATATGTCTGCGCAATTAGACTTGCTCAGCTCGGCAAAAAAGTAACCGTAGTTGAAAAAGACGAAGTAGGTGGGGTGTGTTTGAATCGAGGATGTATTCCATCTAAAGCACTCATTCATGCAGGCACCACTTTTGATAAAATGAATCATTCTGCCGATATGGGTATTACCGTAAAAGGAGCAGATCTTGATTTTAAGAAACTCATGGTATGGAAAGAAAGCGTAGTGAAGAAACTTACCGGCGGAGTAGCGCAACTCTTGAAGGCAAATGGTTGCACCACCATTGCGGGAGATGCAAGATTCACTTCTCCCACTACGCTTGAAGTGAAAACATCAAGCGGCGTTCAGACTTTGTCATTTAAGAATGCAGTAATCGCAACGGGTTCAAGGCCTGCACAAATCCCGGGGTTTGATATCGATCAAAAATTGGTCCTCGATTCAACAGGTGGCCTTTCGCAAGACTCACTCCCTGCAACTCTTCTTTGTGTTGGCGGTGGTTATATTGGTCTTGAATTAGGAACTTTTTACGCTAAGGCCGGTTCTAAGGTTACGGTAGTAGAAGCAGGCACTGCGCTTCTCGGCATTATTGATCAAGACTTAGTTCGTGTGGTTCAAAAAAACTTAGTGAAACGTGGAGTGGAGATTCTTACTGCCACTACCGTTAAATCGGTGAAAAAGAATGCGAATAATGTTGAAGTCACTTTTGGTGGTGCACAAGGCGATAAAAAGCAAACCTTTGATAAAATCCTGGTTACCATTGGTCGCGCGCCGAATACAGAAAATATTGGCTTAGAGAAGGCCGGCATTAAAGCCGATGCTAAAGGCTTCATCCCCGTAAACAATAAACTTCAAACGTCTGCTCCGCATATTTTTGCGATCGGCGATGTTGCAGGCCAACCGCTTCTCGCGCATAAAGGTTCAAAAGAAGGAATGGTTGCAGCTGAAGTCATCGGCGGCATGAAAACCATATATGATGTGAAGGCTATGCCTGCAGTGATCTTTACTGATCCGGAAATTGCGTCCGTTGGACTCACTGAGGCCGAAGCGAAGCAAAAGGGAATGACCGTGACCGTGGGTATGTTTCCTTTTGCAGCGAATGGACGCGCACTTTCGGTGATGGAGCCAGATGGAATGGTGAAACTGATTAGTGATGCAAAAACAGGCACCTTGCTTGGTTGCCATATCGTGGGTGCAGAGGCATCTAACCTAATTGCCGAAGCGACACTCGCTATCGAAATGGGAGCCAATGTTGAAGACTTAGCACTCACGGTTCATGCGCATCCTACGTTGCCAGAAGCGATCATGGAAGCTGCCGAAGTTTCAATTGGTCACCCGATTCACATTTTTAAGCCGAAACGCTAAGGGGTATCTCTTGGCATTCCCCGACTACGAAATTATTTCACTCGAAGGCTTACGGTCATTTCAAGAAGTGTATGATTTGCAGCTCGAGATTTTAGCTAAACGCATTCAAGATCAGATCCCCGATACATTTATTGTTTGCGAACACTTGCCTGTGATCACGCGTGGTCGCGGGTTGCAGTTTCAAGAAAAGCGAAAAGAAAAAGCAAAGCCGCTTACTGAAATTCCATCTAGTACTGATTACATCGAAATCGAACGCGGTGGGGATTTGACTTGGCACGGACCAGGGCAGCTTGTGGTTTATCCAATAGTGAAACTCGGTGGTGATTCGCGCATTGGTAAACTGATCGGTCAAGACATCGACCGCTGGATTCGCTTCCTTGAAAACGTGTGGATTAATATTCTTACTGATTTTCAAGTGGAAGCTCACTCCAAGGCAGGGGGGAGTGGAGTTTGGCTTCAGACCCAGTTTGATGGTGGACTGGTAGGCGAGCAGAAGGTGATGTCGGTAGGAATCGCGCTTCGAAGGTGGGTGAGTTACCACGGCATTGCAGTGAATATTGTGAATGACCTTACTCCCTTCTTTTCGTTCGATCCCTGTGGATATCAAGCTGAAGTGATGACGAGATTAAAGGATTTGAAGGGAATTCCCGCCGACTGTTTTACTCCGAATTGGCGCAATCTTTGGGAAAAGCGCTTCTTTCAATCTGTTAATAATCTCATTGCTTAAATTAATGTTATTTAATATATCACTGCTCGAGAGAAGGTCCCATGAGAGAGCAGATATTGGTTTTTGCCAGTATGTTTATGTTGTCGTTACCGGCACATGCACATGTTGAATTAATCGGCGAAAATGTGAAAAGCGCAAAAGAGAAAGACTACCCTTATTTATGTCAGTTTGAAATTTCAGGGGGTGACATGGATTATATTTGTAGCGGCACTTTAATTTCCCCTACTGAGATTCTCACTGCGGCACATTGTTTTGGATTAGAAGGGAAGGACGCAAATCCTCGTGTTTATTGTGGAGGGCGATCCATGGGTAGGGTGACAGGAATTAAATTGCCGGAAGCAAAATACTGGCGTAATCGAGAGACCACGTTTCCAGAACATGATGTTGCCGTTGTGACTTTGAAGAAACCTACGCAACAAGCGACCCTCAATTATTCACATGAACAGGCTGAGTTTTTTAATCAAGATGGATCTCTCAAAGAGGGGGTTCAGTGCAAAATTGCAGGATTTGGTTTGGATGACTATGGCCATGCTGGATCACTTCTGATTGCAGATCCAAAAGACGTTTATTTCCACTTTCAAGGAAATGCAATTTACATGTCGCCATTGACCACCTATTTGATGACCTCTGCAGATCACGGGGATTCGGGTGGAGCATTAATGTGCACTGATTTATTAGGCGTGACGAAACTCGTTGGTATTACACAATCTTATTCAATTGACCAAACTCACCAAGATGATCGCGAAAGGACTCAAAATCTTTTTGCGGCACCTTGGATTAATTTGTAGTTGATGATTGCTTAACGACTAAAAGTTCAACACTACCTGGAATGATTTTAGGACGGGCTCCAGTTGCTTTTGGATCGAGTGCTTCATATTTTGCAGCCATCAAATAAGCGATATGGGTTTTTGGATTCACGGTCATAGTACGAGCACCTTTTTGGGTTTCCAGATTCTGAATTACCTTAAAATCATTCGGACTTATTTCTTCAGCCACCGTGAGTGTTCCCGATCCGTTCGATGAGAAAATTAATCCCGCATCAAATACTGAAGCGTCAGGTCCTTTTCCGATACTCAGGGTCTTTATTTGTTTCCCTGTGTCGGCATCGGTTATGGTCATGATTTCATTTTCACAAACCGAAAAGAGCCTTCGTGTTTTGAAATCAGCGGATAGCCCTGTGGGGGATGAGCATCCCTTCAGATCCCAGGTGTTTTTCACTACCATTGCCTTTGCATCAATGACTTCGAGGGTGTGTTTGTCTTCGTTATTAAAATAGACGAGGCCCCGATGGGTAACTGCAAATTCGGGTTTGCCATCCAATTTGATAGTCTTGAGAACTGAATCAGTATGGGCATCAACGATGGTAACGGTGCTGTCCTCTCCATTGAAAGAGAATACTTTTGAAGTAAATTCATCGAAAACGATGGCGTCTGCTTTCTTGCCTGCCGGAATCTCCTTTAAAACCTTTAAAGAAGTGAGATCAAAAACGACCACTTTTGCGGATTTACCACTCGTCAGGTAGCCCTTCTTTAAAGAAGGAGCGAAAGCAAATCCATGTGCCCCGTCGACGGCCTCGGCGATTTTCCCCACTTGTTTCTCGCTTTTAAGATCGATCACATCGATGTGATTCCCACGACTGATAAAAAAACGTTCTCCTGATGGATCTACCGCGAGATAATCCCAGCCCTCTGCTCCACTCAATTGAATGCGATGATCGAGCTGAAAGGGTGCCGTTGCGGCAAGGCTTGTAAGGGGGAGTAAGGTAAGTGACAGACATAATGAGAGAGTATTGATCGTTGATTGCACACGGACTCCTTTGGGGTAGATTGCTTGATATGATGGTAAGGCGTTGTTTGGTCGATGTCTAAGGTTTATACAGCTGTGTAAACCTTGTGAGCACCCCGGCTGGGTCAATGAGGTTAATTGACTTGGACTTTTGTAACAAACATGAAGAATTACCGGCCTTTAAGCTTCAAAAATGCTTTTTTACGCACTTGGCATAACCCCTGCATTATCTATAAGCAGGAGAGACACTTTATGAAATGGTTTATTTTT
>CAIMWN010000288.1 GCA_903845155.1 Oligoflexia bacterium | reverse complement strand
TGAGCACCTTCTTAAATTCGGGACGAAACCCTTCACCCCACTCCCAAATACAGTGGGCCTCATCGACAATGAGAAAATTGGGCTGCCAATTTGAAAAGAAGGTTCTCTCATTTGCAACTAAACGCTCTGGATTAATGACCCAAACCCCTGGACCGGATGGCGGATTTTCTGCCCCTACTCCTACCCCGAGCTTCGCTTCGATGCCGAGGACATTTATTTTTCTCGCTTGCTGCCTTGCAAGCGCATTGAGGGGAGAAATCATCACTGCCCGAACCGTTCGAGCATGTTCCTGTAAATATTTCTGAAAAATCAGACTTTTTCCGCTACCTGTTGGCGCCACTAGCAGTGTGTGTTGATTTTTTTTGAGTGAACGAAATGCTTCTATTTGAAATGGCCGAAGCTCCGGAAAATTCATACCATCTACACTGCATGAATTACGCCATCAGCTTGACGAAACCCAGTTGCTTCAAAACAGTAGTAAAAATAAGGATATCGATATTGATCCATACAGGATCTTTTGCTTTGGATTAAATTTAAAAACATTATAAATTTGAAGCGATGAAAACTTTAAACCACTGTTCTCTCCTCGTCATTTTTTTACTCAACGCAATCGCTTTCGGCGCAGAATCGGACCCAAGCTTCAGCATTCAGTCTTCGAAAAAAGCGATTACTTTTTCTCGCTCTGAATTGATGAAGAGGCCGGACCTAACTACGATTGAAGTTGAATCGGATCCTGCTTATAACAACGGAAAGAAAACTAGTTACCAAGCAGTGCCCCTTCTCCCGCTTTTTGATTCGATTGGGGTGCCGGCAGATTCGACTATTCAGTTTCATTGCCTAGATGGATTTTCAGCGCCTCTGGATGGTGAACTTTTACTCAATCGAAATCCTAAATTTTCGATGCCTTATCTTGCGATTGAGCCTAAAGGAGCAAAATGGCCGCCACTCAAGCCAGGAAATGCAGCTACGCCAGGCCCTTTTTACATTATTTGGTCGAATCCAAAAGCCTCGGGAATTGGACAGGAGCAGTGGCCCTATCAATTGAGTTCATTAGAAGTAAAGCCATCTCTCCGCGAAACCTTTCCTGCAATCTTTCCAGAGAAAGCTTTAGCTGCCTCTCATCCAGTGAATCTTGGATTTAAGGTATTCCAGAAAAACTGTTTTTCTTGCCATACGCTCAACTTGCAAGGCGAATCAAAGATGGGACCCGATTTAAATGTGCCTATGAATATTTCTGAGTATCTTACTCTTGCTGCCATTCGCCTGCAGATTCGTGATCCTCAAAAACTGCGCACATGGCCGGAAGCAAAAATGAAGGGTTTTTCAAAAGAAGCGCTCAGTGATGCTGACATTGAAAAACTATTGGCCTACATCAAATATATGGCTAAAAAGAAAGTCGCCCTACTCGTAAAATAATTCAGTCTGACCGGTGACGGAGGTAAGTGACCCCACCCCAGATTCCAATCATGACTTGAAAAAGCACAATCCAACTAAACACTTCTGCACCTTGGTCAGAGCCAATGAGCTTAAAGAGTCCATAAAAAGCCGCATGTCCTGTTCCCACGCCCGCAGGTAAAACGGGAACTGAAGTCGCGAGCATTCCGATGGGAACCACCACCGCAAGCGCTACCAATGGAAGTTGAACCGGTGAGATTGCCACACTGATTAAAAATGCAATCACCACCACGAAGCTGTGAATGACTACTGAAAGTGCGATTGCCTTGAACACGCGCTTGGGGTGCGCCCGGTATGCCATTACGCCTAAGTAAATTCGATCAATAATTGCCAACCGTGTATGACGTTTTGTCACCCATTGAAGCACCGTAAAAAGCGGATCACGTTTATGAGACAAGAACAAATAGGAATAAAAAAACACCATCGCCATGCCAACTAGGCCGATGGAATACTCTAAAACAGGCGGCAAGGATCCGCCCCAATTCAAATAATGTCCAAGCACGATTGAAAACGATGCTACAAAAACCATAGCCGAAACACCGAGAATTCGGTCAAACATGATGCTGCCAAATACGGCAGACTGATGCTCCGTTGATTGATTCTTGAAGGATTTTGCAGCATAGACCGCTTTGACAAAATCGCCACTGACTGCACCTGGAAGCGCTATATTGAAAAATGCACCAATCAGATTAAGATGAAGCGTTCTAGTAAATGTAAGAATCGCGCCCTGTGTTCGAAGCAAAAGTTGCCATCGAAGAACGCCAAAAAGGGTATTCAGAAACATCAAAAAGATACAAGCGGCGAGCGACACAGGCGAAGAGACCAACTTCTGAATACTTTCAGACGTGACGATTCCCTTTTTAAAAAGAAGCCAAAAAACAAAGGCTACCAGAGCAAATTTAAGTACCAGCTTAAGCTTAACTTTTTTACTTATTTTCTCGTCGACGTTCTGCTGCAATTCTGAAGAAGTTTCCAAAAATCACCTTTCCTACATTCTCATCGTAAAGCGCCGAGCCTTTACCTGGGTTCAATATCCAATCTTTTCGTACGCCCTTTTTTAATTTTTGAGCGAGCGAAGCCTCTGCTTCATCAATACTATACTCGGGATGAAATTGAATACCAAAAATAGGTTTATGTTCAACTTGAAAGGCCTGCACGAGGCACCGTTCGGAACTGGCAAGCAGAACAGCACCTGGCGGAAGCTCACTGACTTCTTCATAATGGGATTCATAAGTGTTGAACTTTTGAGGAAGACTTTCTAAAAATGGATGATCACCAACTTTTCGAATCTCCTGCCACCCGTATTCAGCATCTGCTGCCTTCCCTAACTTGAGTTCTCCTTTGGCTTGTCTGAACAAATAACGAGCGATTGCCTGATGACCATAACAAACACCAAGCATGGGAGTTCCCTTCGTAATATGAGCCGCAATAAAATCATCATATGGCTTGATCCATGATTCACTCAACTCAACGCAGGAAGTAACAGAGCCCGAAAGGATAATGGCGTCCACAGCAATATCGACGGGTGGCAGATCGTGATCGGGAGACCGTCGAACGATAATCTCTGATCCTTCAGGGCTAGTTTTGAGCGCCCAGTACACCAAGTTTTTACTACCAAAAGATTTTTCTTCTCTCGTATTATCGAGAACGAGTATTTTGAGTGGTTTCTTCATAGAGATAAGTATAGCGCAGAAAAAGGGCATATGCTGAGTGAATGGCGATAAAAAAACCTGGTGCCCCATCTAAAAATCCCGCTTTTAAGATATAAATGTCAAAAAACTTCCAAAAGGGTTTTAGAAAATCAATGGTCCGGACGGTCTTCCCCCGTTGCAGCAACGCATTTTTTGCATGTTCGGCATATTCTATATTCTTGAGGGTATGGGATCGCTGATTTGGAAAACTGTAGTGAAGCAGCGGTTGCAGTAAATTTTCCGTCTTCCCAATTACCTTCAACGCTTCGTGAAGCTTGGGTTCGGACCAATGAGATTTATTCTTTCGCGCCAAACGAAGCAAATAATTTGGATACCAGCCACCATGCATGATCCAACGATTGAGATACCAGGTTTTCCTGGGAAGATAAAAACCATCGATCGCATTGAGTCCTGTTCCTTGAAAATGAGTTCTGATTTCTTGAATGAGCTCTGGACTCATGCGTTCATCTGCGTCCAAGTTCAAAACCCATTCTTGATTCGCAAGCGCGTGGGCAAGATTTTTCTGTTGCCCAAAGCCCTTAAACTCATTCACTACCACTTTGGCACCCAACGATTCAGCCTTTGCAACCGTATCATCGGTACTTTTACTGTCGACGACAATGACTTCACTGGCAAAAGGCTTCACGCTAAGAATGGCATCAGCAATGCGCGCACTCTCGTTTCGGGTGATAATCGCAACCGTAATCGGCAATAAATTATTCATTCGTGCAATCTTCCCCCGACTAAGTAATTTTTAAACTCAAAAGGGCGATGCCCAGTAATGGACTCATATATATCGAGGACCATCTTTTTAAGATCACTTAAAGAATAAATAAAAGGTGAGTTTTTCAAATCCCAATTCCATCCTTTATCTTGAATTCTTTTTTCCATCACCTGCGGATGGGTTCCAGAATAAGTTTTAAGACCCCAAAATCGCTTATAAAGGTAGTTGTCACCCGTATGGGGCGTGGTCTCACCTTTGGCTTGGTCTCCGTGATAAAGTTGGTCCATAAACTTAGTTTTTTCTTTCATCGCTTCAGGCGTTCTCACCCAGCCATAATGAAAGATTCGAGCATTCGTCAAAAGTGCATTCAGTTTTTTTCCATCCGGCGTTCGAAAACTCTGAGCGTCTCCCACGCTGATTGCGTGAGAGGATTTTCGGATTAGCCGCATTTCCCTACGGTAAGCAGAACGTGTTTTTTGAATGACATTGAATGAACCATAAAAATGCGCATATTCAAAAACAATCGCTTCTACGTCCGCATTCGCACTTTGGATTGCCTTTTTAATGAGGGGATAATCGGCCTCATGAAGTACTTCATCTGCTTGCAAATAAAAACACCAGTCATAAGTGCATGCGTCGAGGGCAATATTTGTTTGTTCTGAAAGAATAAGGCCAGATTTCTTTTTCTCTGGGTCATGGAGCGGCCAAACCGTTTCAATAATTTTTACTTTCCCTTGCCCCTCTTCTTGCTGAAACTTCTTTGCCACAATGAGGGTGTCGTCATCACTCTCACCCACATTTAAAATGAGTTCATCTACCAATGGCAGTAAAGAACGCCACGACTCTAAAAATGGGTAATCGAAAGAAACGCCATTTCTGACGAGGCTAAATCCCGAGATTTTTTCCATACTCTTGGTATACTCTCATCACTTGTTCGTGGGCTTGATCGGCAGTAATTTTAGTCATGCATTGATGCGCTTCCACAATGCATTCTTGAATGCCACACCATGGAGGAGAGCCCGGTTCCGTATTTACGCGGCAATGAAGAGGCTCAACAAATAATCTGGGATGACGATTTTGTGGGTAAGGATGCCACTCGAGTGGGTGCTCAGGCCCAAATATAGTCACCGTTGGAACACCCAGTGCAGTGGCGAGATGTCTCGGCCCTGAATCATTTCCGAGAAGAACATTCAATTGTGAAATTCTAGAAGCAAGCATCCTCACAGAACAAGGCTGCATCACTTGTACGGCTTTTCTCATTTCAGGAGTGTTAGGGATGGATCTAAAAAACTCCTCGGCTAAGGCTTCTTCACCTGGCCCACCAATCACCAGTACACTTCCATTTGTTTCTTTTACCCATTGGAGAGAAACTTCTGCAAAACGATGAAGGGGCCAAATTTTAGTGGCACGAGATGCGCCCAGGGCGACTCCGAGAATTGGCCGTTTCATACCCCACGCTTGAAGCTCTTCTTTTGCAAAATCCTTTTCAGTTTCTTTTAAGAAGATTTCTGGCATCACCCCTTCTGGAACATCCAGACCTACCGCCCTAATTGTGTCGAGGTCGCGCTCAACCACTGGCTTCATAATTCCTTTTCCTGGAACTACCACCGTTGAATACATATTTTTTGCTTTAAAGCTGTGAAAGTGAATCGAACGAACTTTTGCGCCCGTCGAAAGTGCGACCATCGCTGCGACCGGAGAAGCATGAAAACCAAAGACGACATCGAAATGTTCTTTTCTCAATTGAAATGCAAGTCGAGTTGCGGCCTTGGTTCGAGCACCTCGATCATGATGCCAAGTTACAGGCCAAAGTTTGGTGACCCCCGGAAATCCGTCCAACAACCAAACCCATGGCTCGGTAGCAGCAACATGAATTTGCGCTAACGGAAACTGGCGGTGAAGTTCCTTTAATGCTGCGGTGAGAAGAACGGTATCGCCCATTGCACGGAACTTGGTTACTAGGATGCGTTTTGGATTGAGCATAATCCCTTTCATGCTAGCATGAATTTACAATTATAAGCCAAACACCTTTTATTTTATTTATGAGCGCCAGGTCTCCTTTTGCACGCCGCATTCGCTTAGCAATGCAGAGACTAAAACTGCCGGTAGTCGAAAGAGCCGTGGATGTATTTGCCCCCATCTCGGAGCTCACTTCACTCAATCCACTAGGCATGATTCCTACACTGGTTACTCCGGATGGAGTCTTATCTGATTCAGCAAATATTTTGGAATATCTTCACGAAACGACAGGGGCAATTTGGCCGGGAGAGTTTCGGGCGAGAACTGAAATCAGACAGGCGTCGGTGTGGTGCGAGGGGATCATGCAGAGTTCGGTCCTTTATTTTCAGGAGTGCCGCCTCCATGAAGTTCCTTCACCTCGGTGGCTTGCCGATCATCAGAGTTCGATTTTAGATACTTTTGACCAGCTTTCAAAGTTGAATGAGTCGATTTGGATTCAAAATAATAATTTAACTCAGGCAGCGTGGGATCTGGGTGTTGCGCTTCAATATTGCGACCTACGCTTACCTGAGTTTAATTGGAGAGTTCAGTATTCTGGATTTTCTAAGATCTTGGATTTTGCGAACCAGGATTCTTGGTTTAGAGAAAGTGTTCCTAAGCTTTAGTAATAAAGTTTAGAAGCAGACAATTGAATTGCCGTTTAAGTCTGTGCAGCGTTGAAGAGTCACTGCAGTACCTAGAACGAAGGAATAGGAATTGTTCTGAGGCGATCCATTATAGAGGATATTTTGAGCTGAGCAACCATAACTAGGGCTCGCTGCGGTAAAACTACCACTGACTTGCAATGTTCCACCTTGAGCAATAGTTGCACTTCCTGTGGTTAATGTCTGCCCATTCACGACTACACTGAGCGCACTTGCTGTGGCCGTTACGCTTGAGCTGTAGGGACCATTAAGGCTTCCTAAAAAATTACAATAAAATGCATCATACCCGTACATGGTTCCGGCAAGATTTACAGCGACCACATCTCCTGCGCACACTGGAGCAGAAGCAGTAAACGTAGTAACTCCACCATAAACCTGAAAAGAGCCAGCACTAAAAGTGTAATTATTGCCTACTACTTGGCCGTTACTATAGAGTGCGGTCGGCGGATTGATCCAAGTATTTTGAGTTGGTATTCCACAATTTCCACCCGCAATCCCTGTCACTCCTGTTGAAGCAGCAGTCAATGGCGCCACCGCAGTGGATGCTCCATTTGATGATCCGCAAGCACCTACCAACACCACTAAACTTAATAACGATAATAAATTAATAACTCTCATATTTTCATATTCTCCTGATCATAGGTAAAGCAGCTTCCGTGCCAGAGCGAAAACTACTCAAATCGAATATACATAGAGAATATGTAAATACAAACGACAGGCCTGTACAAAAAATATACACTTATTCTAAAATCTTACAGAAACAAGCGTTAAATCATTTGTGACACATTGGATTCAATGGATATCTCGAAGACAATAGAAAGACGGGGGGATTCCAAGATGTTTTCTAATGTAATAGCAAAATTTGACCAACGTTTCACCACTCAGAGCTTGCTTTGGGCTGGGGGTGCTGCATCAGGTATATTCGCGATTGCGAGTTTGATTACCTAGTGTAGTATAGAGTAATCATGACCGAAGAAATGCAGGCAAAACTTGAACCCGTCATCCAGGAGTTCACTACAGGCGAATACTACCCAGAAGTATTTAAAGCTAAACAAGAATTTTTTGAGCGCGCAGGCGTGGTCTATGAAGATGATGCCGAATACGAACAACGCATGAGCCTCTTCATGGATTGGTATTTATTTGATCGAGACCTTCCCGGTATCGATCTCCCGCCCATTCGTTACTACATTAGACAAAATGCAAGTAAGTTTCAGCCCGAAGAAAAAATACTCTACGAAAATCTATCATCATCCATTCACTCCATTTTTCTTTTAAAGCGGTTTAGCTTTTTCAGTAAGAATTTAATCATCCAGGATTTATTCTCTAAAAAAACGTACGTAGTGATGGATTCAAAATTAAAACAAGCATTTTCAAGCGGTGATATTTTTGAGGGCAGAGTTTTCCCTAGAGCGGGAAAATGGTTTTTTGCACAAGGCTTTTGCTTTCATCCAGTTGAGATGCGTTCATTCATCATGGGTGAAATTAAAAAAATCAGACATCAGGAGCAGTCCCGCCACTTAAAACTAATCCTTCAACTCGCTCAAATGAAATTGAAACATCAGCGTTTTTCACACATTGATGTGAAACATGTTTACGGTTTCAACTCAAAATTCTAAATTTTAATTTAACTCAGCGAGTTTAAAAAATTATCGAATAGGTAACTTGAGTCGTGTGGCCCGGGCGAACTCTCTGGATGATATTGGATCGAGAACGCCTTTAACGAAGGAACGCTGATTCCTTCGACACATTCATCATTTAAATTGGTATGACTGACGCTTGCGATCGCAGGAAGCGTAAGGGCATCCACCGCATAGCCGTGGTTATGCGAACTGATTTCAACTCTCGATGTGACTAAATTTTTCACTGGCTGATTGCCACCACGATGACCAAACTTCAGCTTATAGGTCTGCGCTCCGAGCGCCATTGACAATACCTGATGGCCCATACACACACCAAAGAGAGGAACCTTGCCCAGCAAATGCTTCACATTTTTAACTGCATACGTGGCAAGTGAAGGATCCCCAGGACCATTCGACAGGAAGACCCCTTGTGGTTTCATTTCTAATACTTTTTCAGCAGGAAAATCAGCCGGAACCACTCTCACATCACAACCTCGGTCAGAAAGTTCGCGCAGCAATTGGCCTTTGATGCCGTAATCGTAAGCCACAATTTGATAGCGTGCATCTTTCTTAGCTTTCACCAAATATGGCTCACGCGTCGTTACTTTTAAAATCCAGTCAGTATTGGCGTAGTCTTGTCTTACGAGTTCCTTTTTCAGTTCAGAGATTTGATCTCGCTCACTCTCTGGGATCATGAATCCTGGTGTGACACCGCGGTCGCGCAAATAAAGAGTAAGTGCACGAGTATCAACAGAGTGAATTCCCATTCGACCTTGCTCTTTCATGAAGTGATCAAGAGTAAACTCCGAACGAAAGTTAGAAGGTTTTACATTATAATGAGAAACGATGGCGCCATGAGCGAAGATCTTCTGTGATTCCATGTCTTCAGAGTTTGCCCCCGTGTTGCCAATGTGGCTGGTGGTAAAACATACCATTTGTCCTGCATAAGATGGGTCAGTGAGAATTTCTTGGTATCCGGTCATGCAGGTATTGAATACCACTTCACCGAGAGCAATATTTTTCTTGGGCTCTTCATGTACAGCCCCGAAGAGCTTTCCCTCAAAAACCTCATCGCCCACCACTAATAATCCAGGTTTATTTTTCACCTCAGCTGCCATTCTTCACTTCTCCACCGACCAGCACCATTCGTACTGAACCTTTAAATTTTCTACCCAGAAATGGGCTATTCTTACTGATTGAGACCACCGACGAAGCAGTTAACTCCCATTCCTGAGCGAGGTCAAGAAGAGTTAGATCTGCCGGGGCGCCCACCTTGATTTTTCCATGGTCAGTAAGACCAAGAAGCTTTGCCGGAGCAACGGTGAGTGCCTCAATCATCCGCTTTAGAGTCAACTTTTGCTTTGCTATGAGCTCAAACATCAGTGGGACAGTAGTCTGCAAGCCTAAAATGCCATTTGCAGCCATCTCCAGCTCCACTTCCTTATCGACACACCCATGGGGCGCATGATCTGAAGCGATCATGTCAATGAGACCAGAATTGAGGGCTACCATGAGGGCTTCTTGATCCGCTTCGGTACGAAGTGGCGGCGCCATTTTGTAATCAGTAATCGCATGATGATGAACACACGCATGATGGGCATGGGAATGAGCATTCAAGAATAGCTTTTCATTCAAACATAAATGATGAGGAGTTACTTCCGCAGTTACATTAAGACCCGCGTCTTTTGCACGCTTTACTTGCTCAAGCCCCTCAATGGTAGAGAGATGCGCAATATGAACACGTGCACCAGTTAATCGCGCTAACGCCATTTCTCGGGCAACCATAATTTCTTCGGATGCTTTTGGGTTCCCGCGATATCCAAGAATAGAAGACACCGCTCCTTCATTCATCGTGGAACCTTGAGAAAGATTTAAATCTTCGGCGTGACTAATGATGGGAACATCAAAGGTCTTTGCATATTCCATCGCACGGCGCATGAGATCGGAATTCATGACGGGCATACCATCATCGCTAATGGCCCTTGCACCCGCTTCTACCATGAGGCCAATGTCAGCTAAAGATTCGCCTTTGAGCCCCTTAGTGACTGCACCAATCGGAAATACGCGGGCGTTTCCGGCTTCTTTTGCGCGATCCAAAATAAATTTGATCATCATCACATTGTCAGTTACCGGCAAAGTGTTTGCCATCGATGCAACACTCGTAAATCCACCCTTTACTGCAGCCAGAGTCCCAGTCGCTACTGTTTCTTTATGTTCAAAACCAGGTTCACGAAGATGAACGTGCACATCAATAAACCCTGGCGCAACCACAAGCCCTTTTGCATCAATAATATTTTTCCCAACAAATGAGGCATCGAATGAACCGGGCTTGTCGATTGCCTTAAACTTTCCATCTTCAATTAAAATGTCGAGCACTTGATCTAAGTTTTGAGAAGGATCAACGACGTGTCCATTCTTAATCAGGCAGTTCATGCACGGACTCCTTCAGGATTTAACAACGAAGCAAGTGCAGCCATTCTGACCCAAATTCCATTTTCAACTTGTTTCAAAATTAAAGAGCGTGCTGAATCTGCCACTTCGGGATCAATTTCCACGCCTCGATTAATGGGGCCTGGATGCATCACCACAGCTTCTGACTTCATGAGTTTTGCGCGCACCTCCGTCATTCCCCAGAAATGGCGATACTCTTCCTTTGAAGGAATGTGCCGTCCATTTTGTCTTTCGTACTGAATTCGCAAACACATCACCGCGTCCATATTTGGAATGGCAGTATCCGGGCGGTAAATGACATTCACTTTTGGAAACAATGAAAGGTCAGGCGGCAAAAGCGTGAGCGGGGCACAGAGCGTGACTTCTGCTCCAAGCTTAGTCAAAAGATGAATATGGGATCGCGCCACTCTCGAGTGCAAGATATCCCCGAGAATCATTACTTTTTTCCCTTCGAAGCTTAATGACTTTTCAAAACTCATTTGCCAGTGTTCTGCTAAAGTCAGAGCGTCGAGTAGGGCCTGTGTGGGATGTTCATGCTGGCCGTCGCCCGCATTCAGCACGGGGCTACCTAATACTTTCGCAACCAACGCCGGCGTTCCCCCTGAAGTATGTCTCATGACCACTGCATCCACACCAAAGTGCTTAATGGTTTGAATGGTATCAAGAAGCGTTTCTCCTTTATTCAAACTAGAACTTGCTGCAGCAAAGGTAACATTAGTGCCACCCAATTTACGGGTAGCATACTCAAATGACATTCTGGTACGGGTAGAGTTCTCAATGAAAAACTGTAAAATTGCTTTTCCTTTGAGGACTTGTGAATAAGCTTCTTGATTTTTTTTGATGCGATTCGATAGGGAAAGGAGTGCCCGAATTTGATCTGAACTTAACTCACGAATGGTGAGTAGGTGACTTGGGAACATGGCAACACCCTCCGCAACTAAGCATATCTTGTCGCAGTTTTCAGAGCAAGGCAAAACACCATTAGCGTTACACTTTCAGCAAGGGACAAGTCTGCGGTAAGTATTCAGGCAAAAATCCATTGTAGTACTTTTCATAGGCCTTTTGCAGTACTTCGTCATGATAAAGTCGGTCTCGAAAACCAAACCCAATGGAAATCCAATAGCGTGCACCTTTAAATTCAATCCACTGAGATTTTACTTCTCTAAAATAACGATTCCATTGATCCGCAGGCAATTCTCCTCGAGCAATCAGCAACAAAGTCCGATCACGGTACTTTTCAAAATGAGCGGTCCAGTCAAACACTCGACCGAATCGAGCCCCCTCACCCCAAACGTAGACTTCTGGTGCACCCGGACCAAATAATAAGGAGTACTCACTCGCCAAACTGTAATTATCAGCGACGATAAGATCAGCGACATTGATAAAGGGAGCAACTTTCTCGACAAAATCGCTCCCATTGAAAACAATTTTCACGTCTTGATCATGCCTACCATTGAGAATGAATCGGATGGTCTTATCTGGAAACTGAAGGATAAGAAGCACCATTATTGCAAGTGTTCCGGTCATTACCATCATGGACTGCAGTCGCTTGATTAGGCGTTGATCTGATAACTTTAGTCCCACCCACATAAAAAAGAAGGGCGCATAGGAAAGATACCAGTGCAGCCCCTGGCCCTTTCGACCGAGTGCAGTGAGTCCAAAAATAAGAATGGGAACACTCCACATGAGGAAGAGAAACCTTTGAAGGGCTGCCGCTTCCGCAATTTTTTCAAATCCCTCATTTAGTTTTATATGAATGGATCTAAAAGAATCGCTCATCAAAAACGGTGTCGCTAGAACAACGAGATAAATGAGAAAAAAGCCAAATGTTTGAAGAAGTGGACCGTCATCCACTTTTTGGCGTGTGACAAAATTAAAAATAAAATTTGCGTAACAATTCTGCGAGTTCCACCAAATGTGCTGAAAAACAAAAGGAAATGCACCTGTGCTGACCATCAACAAAGCGAACCATTTTTGCGAAAATCTCCAACGCGCAGTTTTATAAAAAAACCAAATCAGGATCGCTGGAATTAAAAATACGGCAAAATACTTCGATGAAAATGCCGCACCCCAGAGGGCACCTGAAAAAACTAACCCCAAATAAAAGCGCGAAGAGCTCCCCGCCCCCTCGCTCAAACTATTCATGGTTCGATAAAAAAGGAAGCAAGAAAAAAACGAGAACAGCAGTAATGGCACATCCGGCGATATGAGCACTCCCAAAAAATGAACAGGAGCGAACCAATAAAGAAGGGCAATCAAGAGAGCACGTCGCTTCTGAATCACAGTGGCAAGCCATTCATAAATTCCAAATGCCACAAGCCCCGTTGTCAGCAAATTAGGAAGGCGGAGCCAAAATGGATGATAAGAAACGCGAGTAAAAAAAGATTCCCACCAGCCAATCATTGGGGAGAGATCATAATATCCGCCTGCCGGATGCGTTCCCCAATAGAAATAATAGGCTTCGTCTCCAATAACCGGAAACATCCATGCGAAATAAACTTTAAGTATGATGAATAATAATGCGAAGACAAAAAAATAACGAGGTAACTTAAACTCAGACGCGTCGAGGCTCACACCTAATCTACCTTGAGCACTGCCAAGAATGCTTCTTGTGGAATTTCAACATTTCCCACTTGCTTCATGCGCTTCTTGCCCTCTTTTTGCTTTTCAAGAAGCTTACGTTTACGGGAAATATCACCGCCGTAACATTTAGAGGTCACATCTTTTCGATAAGCAGAGATGGTTTCACGGGCAACGATCTTTGATCCAATGGCCGCTTGGATATTAATTTGAAACATTTGCCGCTCAATCAACTCTCTTAACTTCTTGGCAAGTTCACGTCCACGGTGATGGGCTTTGGACTCATGAATAATTAAGGAGAGCGCATCAAGAGGATCCCCATTGATGAGAATATCCATTCTCACTAAGTCGGACGGGCGGTAGTCAAGTAAAGCGTAATCCATGGACGCATATCCGCGAGTGGAGCTTTTTAGGCGATCATAGAAATCAAATACCATTTCTCCCAAAGGAAGTTGATAGATGAGAGTGACTCGCTCCTTGGTCAGAAAATCCAGTTTCTCTTGAATCCCTCGGCGTTCATTACAGAGCGCCATGACAACGCCCACATATTCCGCCGGCATATGAATACTGAGGCGAATGTAGGGCTCTTCAATTTTTTCGATGAGCATTTGATCTGGAAGTTTCGCTGGATTTTCGCACATCAAAACTTCGCCATCCAGTTTAGTCACTTTGTAAACAACCGACGGAGCAGTGGTAATGATATTCAGTCCATATTCGCGCTCCAGGCGTTCCTGAACTACATCCATATGCAGGAGACCAAGGAAGCCGCAACGAAAACCAAAACCAAGTGCGGTAGAGGTTTCTGGCTCATATCCAATTGCAGAATCGTTTAGTTTTAGTTTTTCAAGAGCATCTTTTAAATCGTGATAGTCATCACTCTCTACTGGATAAACTCCGCAAAATACCATTGGCTTTGCTTCTGAAAATCCTGAAAGAGGTTCAGAAAGTGGATCCAGAAAGGACATGATTGTGTCTCCCACTTTCATATCGCGAACATCTTTGATCCCGCAAATAATTGCGCCCACTTCGCCACTGGCGAGTTGGTCTACATCTTTATACTTAGGCGCGAATGTTCCTACTTTTTGAACTTCGTATTCTTTGCCTACGTGAAATAGCTTAATCTTCATTCCGGGCTTCACTACACCGTCAAACACACGAATGAGCGCAATCACGCCCTGATAGGGATCAAACCAACTATCAAAGATAAGTGCGCGCAGTTTGCCATTATCGTCGTCTTTAGGTGGTGGAATATACTTCACTACCGCCTCAAGGACGTCTTCAATTCCGATGCCCGACTTGGCACTTGCCAACACCGAGCGAGATACATCGACGAGACCAATAGTATCTTCAATTTCCTTTTTTACTTTTTCAGGATCCGCAGAAGGAAGATCGATTTTGTTGATCACTGGAAACACTTCGAGATTATTTTCAAGCGCCAAAAACACATTAGCAAGCGTTTGAGCCTCTACGCCTTGCGTGGCATCCACGACTAAAATTGCCCCCTCGCATGCCGCAAGAGAACGTGACACTTCATAAGTGAAGTCGACGTGCCCCGGAGTATCGATCAAATTTAAAATATAAGTTTGTCCGTCTTTTGCTTTGTAATTCAAACGAACACTTTGCGCTTTAATGGTGATCCCGCGCTCGCGCTCAAGATCCATGTTATCAAGAAACTGAGCTTCCATTTCTCGGGCGGTTACCGTTCCCGTCTTTTCGAGGATCCGATCTGCGAGCGTAGATTTACCGTGGTCAATGTGAGCAATAATACAAAAGTTGCGAATATTCTTAGGCATAATTTATTTTCTGTCTCTGCAATGTAGCAGGGATATGCATTAAACTCCAGCGCTGCACTGAGCCCCGATGACCGGAATGAAAGAAACAATAAGATGACACCTTGCGTGGAATATATGGAGGGCGATGACTAAGTGCAAAAAATACGTCAAATCATTGGCAAAGTCCCAACATTACCTAAAATCTCAGCTCAGAAAATACGCGCTGCCCAAAAATAACTTAACAAATAGCATCAATATGCGCTAACCTAGAGAAATGAAGTACAGTCACTATCTTCGCTTTATCACAATAATCGGGATCGGAAGCCAACTCATCGTGAGTTGCGCAACCTTTTCGGGCGCGGAAAGCGCTCAAAACCTGAACAAGCTTAAGTACGGGATGCACGAGTCTGAAGTATTGAATCTTCTCGGCACGCCTGACACAGTCGTAAACCCTAAAGGCGATCACACTCGCTGGGTTTATGAATTCAAAAAAGATGAAAAAAAAGGTCATAATATATTCATCGACTTCCGCAACGGAGCCCTCGCCAAAACCGGTGAACTCAATGGCCGCGATCTCGCAGCCTCGGATGAAAATCGCTATAACGGCAGTTGCACTAAGAACGTTAACCGCGAAGTATTTGAAGAATCCCGTTGTCTGAAGTAACGGTTAAGATTCATGACATTGCCCGCGGTGGAAACGGGGTTGCTAAGCTCGAATCGGGCGAAGTGGTCTTCGTTCCCTTCACTGCGCCTAACGACGAAGTAAGCATTCGCATACTTAAGAAAACAAAAACCTATTCACAGGGTGAGCTGGTGAAGATTATTCAACCTTCACCAATAAGAGTAACCGCACCCTGCCCGGTGTTCACCCAATGTGGCGGATGCAGCTGGCAGCACCTTCCTTATTCTTTACAGTTCGAAACAAAGAGAAAAGGCTTGATCCATACGCTAAAAAGGGTCGGAATTAATGCCGAAACCATCTCCATCGATGAGATGCCCGCTAAAAACTTATATCATTATCGCAATCGTGTTCAACTCAGAGGAAATCTAAAGTCGGGCGCATTTGGGTTCTATGAAAAGGGATCAAATAAAATTGTTTCCATCACCCGTTGCGAAATTGCGGATGAACGAATCAATCAAGCTATTCCTAAACTCAGAGAGGAATCACTTCAAAAATCTGAAGGCAAAAACGAAGAAGACTTTAAACTTGAGGTCGAAATCGATCAAAATGGGAAACTTCGATCTGCCTGGAATCAAAAACATTCGGCATTTGGCTTCAGACAGGTAAATGAAGAGCAAAATGCCGTGCTTCAAAGTTGGGTGAAAGACCATATCGGCTCTGGCACTCACCTTCTCGACCTTTTTGGCGGTCACGGAAATTTAAGCTTGGGCCTTACTGAGCAATTTGGTGAAATCCATTGCGTAGACATCAGTGTTCCACGCGTGAAGCCACTCGCCTTGCCTGAAAACTATGCTTTCCATGCCAGCTCGACCCTCACTTGGCTCAAAAGTGCACACATCAAGACAGGCCAGCTTTCGGTCATTATCGATCCCCCCCGCGAGGGTTTGGGCAATGATGCTGAAGGAATTTTAAATTCGCTCGCGTTAATGAAACCCACTCACGTTATTTTAGTAGGTTGTGACGTTGACTCGTTCGTAAAGGACTGCGCACGTTTTGTGAAGCATGGGTTCAAACTTTCAAAACTCGGGGTCTTGGATCTATTTCCACAAACCCCCCATGTTGAATCTCTTGCTCTTTTTACTAAATAAGCGTTAAAATTCTGTCATGAGCTTCACTTCCCTTTTAAACGTTGGATTCATCATTTTGCTAGTCACGGGTTGCGCTACTTCAAGCAACCATCCACTCAAAATGAGTGATAAAGAAAAGGCACAAGCCTTTCTCGAAGTGGCTTCATCATCCATCTCAGACGGAGACTCCACCGGCGCACTGATCTCTCTGAAGCAAGCTGAAGATCTAGACTCTCAGAATCCTGAACTGCATTACCTATTCGCTTTAGCCTACTTTCAAAAAACCGAGATTGATCTCGCTGTAAAATCAGCAAGAAAAGCGGTTGAATTAAAACCAGACTTCTCTATTGCTAAAAACACATTAGGGAAACTCCTGATGGACGAAGGAAAGCTGAACGAAGCGGAGAAATATCTTACCGAGGCTGCTCACGACTTGCTGTCTCGAGATGCTTACATTGCCAAGACCAATCTTGGAATTTTAAATTACAAGAAAATGAAACCTAACCAGGCTCTCTATTGGCTTTCAAGCGCACTCAAAGACGGAGGCCCTGTTGCCTGTGTTGCCGCTTACTACCGTGGAAAAATATATCTCGATCAGGGTCAATTTGAATTAGCGAAAGCTGATTTTAATACGTCAACCAAGAATGCGTGCGCATCAATGTCTGAATCGCATCTGGCACTGGGGCAAACACTGATTCGAATGAAGAAATATGATCTAGCTCGCGCAAAATTGCTCGAAATCAAGCAGCTTTTCCCTGCGAGTGAATCTGCAATTTCAGCTGACCGTTACTTAAGAGAGATTCCGTGACCCCAGGCATACTCTTTAAACAAAGACGACTGGAACTTGGTAAAAGCCTGGAGCAAATTTCAGCCTCAACGAAGATTCATATTAAAATCCTTATCGCACTTGAAGAAGATCAATACGGCGATTTACCTGCTCGTGCATTTACTCGTGGCTTTATCGTTTCCTATGCAAAAGCACTTGGCCTAAACGGCAACCACATCATTTCGCAATACCATGAATTCCTGGAAGAGAAATATGCGGAAAGAAAAAACCGCGACAAAGGCCATCAGGGCTACGTGTTTGAAGGAAAAGAACTCGAACAAAATCGACGCTGGCTAATTTTTGGGGCATCGGCCGCCGCTATCTTTGCAATTGCAGTTTTGTTGGTTTTCAAACCTCAAAATCATAAGCGGAAAGAGAAGCATAAAGAATTTACAGAAGAAGCCACCACTACTCAAAGCAACGAGGAGATGTCTGACCTAGAAGGCATTACCCCAATGAACACCAGCCCAAGTACCGCATCTACAGGAACAAGTACCTCCTCGGTAATAAACTCCAGCACCACCACTTCCATCATGGCCGTTGTCAGTATTTCGTCCTCAAAGTCCTCTAGTGCGAGCACTTCCCCTACCTCAGCGATGATTGCAGCAAGCCCAACACTCAGTCCGTCACCAAGCCTCTTAAGCAAATCCACAGCAACACCGACATTTGTTACAACACCAGCCCGACTACAGCTCCGACACATGCAGCGATACTTGCACTTTCTGCGACACCGACTCCGTCAGCAACACCAACATCTTCTGCAGCGCCATCACCTTCGGCAACACCCGAAGATAAATTGAACAAGGGTGACGACCTGAAGCCAAAGGAAGTGAAAAAGAAGATCAGCCTAGAGGCCCTCGAAGATGTTTGGGTCCGCTTTCAATCAGATGAAAAACCGTCGATGATGCTCCTTTTAAGACGAGGCAAGTTTTTAGTCATTAAAGCAAAGGACAAGATTATTTTCGACACCAACGACGTCGCAAGTTTGCGCTATAGAACGCGTTCCTCTGCTTTTGAACCCTTAACCCTGAATCAACTCACTGTTGAAAATGATGGGACCATAAAGCCCTCACCCGAAGGGGTTACTGGTACTAAAAAGCTGCCCGAAACGACCCCGAGCCCATCTCAACCTTAAACGACACCCTTACCTAATTATGGTGATCGCTTTTTAATTTTATTACAAAAAAACAACATGCGCTTTGCAGCAATTTATAATACTTTAAGCAAGAACCAAGGAATCTTATAAGTTCTTATGTTTTTATTGAACCTTTCAAAAGTTATCAACACATAATCGATAGTTATCAACAAACGATAACATATTGATATTTAATAAGTTTTCTTCCTATATTTCACCAAATACAGCGGAAAAATCAATTTTGTTAACATATAGCTAAAAATAAGGGGGTTTTTTGACATATGTTAGGATTTTGTCAGTTTTTACGTGAATTTTTTACCAATGACGTGGGACATTCCAGGCCTTTTTTGAAAAAGAAAGCCCTGATAAGGATAAAAAAACGAAATTTGATTATTCAAGCCCCATTTTTCCAGAAGTATTTCTTTTACCAGAGAGCGATACTTCGCTCGCTCTGCCTCGGGCAAAGTGGATTCAAAATGCAAAAACCGCGATTGCGAGAAAATCATTCCTGAGAATTGATCAACATCTTGAAGCTCTTGGTGGGTAAACTCAGTTTTACTTCTTTGCGAGAATGAAGGAGAGCTTCTCAAGCATTCCGTAATTTCATGCAAAGTTCCTCGGGGAGCTTGCGAAGGAGCTCTCCAGTGTAAATTGAATTGACGCCTCACCCATTCATTGATTCCTTCAAACTCTGGGCCTGCTTTAGGAAATTGATATTCAAATATATAAACCAATCCGAGCGGCTTAATCATCTTAGTTAATCTATTTAACGTTTCTTCTGAATTCATCCAGTGCCAAGCCGAGCCCACTAATATCAAATCAAAATAATCGGCCGGCATCAGTAAGTCTTCGGCGCGCGAAAGCTTACCCACCAGGAACGATGAATGCTCTTTCAAACGCGTGACAGCTTCATTAAGCATTGCTCGGTCAGGCTCAACTACGGTCAATTCAATCGATGAATAGAAACGGAGGAAAGATTCGGACACGAGACCCGTTCCAGCCCCCAAATCCAATACTTTAAGAGGCAATTCAAATGATGAAAAAGCTGAACGAAGGGGATGAAATATTTTTTCCGGGTAATGCAATCGATAACGAAGGTAGTCTCCTGCGTTAAATTTACTCACCAGGATGCTTTTCTAAACGAAGTGATCCCCGCCATTAAGATCAAGATATTGGGGATTTCCATTGCAAACCATGCTGGCAAGGTCCCCCGCTCGCCTAACCAAATAGCACTCACCAATATTTGCCAATAGAGACCCATAGTAACGAATGCCACGAGCAACACTCCAAATCGCGCACCGCGAGTCCTCACGGTCCCAAAACCCATGCCTAAAAAAACAAAACAAATAGGAGTGAGGGCAATAGAGATCCGCCTCCAATACTCAGTATCCAGTTCACGTCGTTCGTAATTATTTTCAGTAATGAGATTACGCTTCTTCAAGAGTTCTTCAGCGCCTAACATTTTTGGCTTAAATGCAAATTGACCCGTATTATCGGGAATGTCGAAAAAGATTTGATAAGTTCCAAAGTTTGCTTTGTTATAATTAGAACCAACCAGATCGCTCTGATGTATGGTTCCATCCTGCAACTGAAGCACCACTCCTCCCAAATCTTCTTCGTTGGATTGAACCCGAATCAGCTCGCCCGTTTTCGAAATCACAGTGACCGGGTGCTTCTCATCCCGTTCATCATAAATAAACACTCGTTCCATTTTACCTGCGCGATTATTTGCCTTCTCTGCATATAGAAGAAGATTGAAGAAACCGGTACTAAAGGTGCCCTCTTGAATCGCGTTCGTGAATTTAGTATTGCCAATTTTTAAATATAAATTTCTAACAGCAATCTCAGAATAGGGCGCCCAATTTAAATTAAGGAGTAGAGAAAATCCAGCAACCAGAAGTGAAATGGCGAATACTGGCACCGCAATTCGATTTAAACTCATTCCGCCCGCCTTCATCGCCACAAGTTCGCTGTCGCTAGAAAAACGAGAGAACGCAACAAGCACCCCCAACAAAAATGCAATCGGAAGTCCAATGGGAAGGAAGCTGATAATCAAGAGAGAGACTAATTTTAATATTTGCGAACTCCCTACCCCATGAATAATCAGGAACTCTGAAAGCTTGAGGACCTGAAACATTAAAAATACAAATGCAAAAAAGATAACCCCGCCCAAGAAAGGGTTCAAAACCTCAGTGAAAATATATCGATCGATTTTCTTAATACGCATTTTTATTCACAAATCCTTTAAAGAGAGTGAAAAATAGAATCTTCACATCAAACCACAAAGACCAATTGCGGATATAATATAGATCACACTCAATTCGTTTCTCGAGCGAGGTGTCCCCCCTCCAACCATTTACTTGAGCCCATCCAGTAATACCTGTTTTCACTTTATGCCTGAGCATGTAATTGCTAATTTCGTGCTTAAATTTACCCACAAATACTGGTCGCTCTGGTCTCGGACCCACGAGAGACATGTCACCGACAAACACATTCCAAAGTTGGGGTAGTTCATCAATACTGGTTGATCTTAAAAATTTACCGGTGACTGTGCGGCGATCATCATTTTGCACTGCCCAGACTGCTCCTGTTTTCGCCTCTGCATCGGTTTTCATTGATCGAAATTTCAGCATATTGAAAGTTTGACCATCTAAACCCATTCGCTCTTGGGTATATAGAATAGAACCACGCGATGTGAGTTTAATCAAAGTTGCGGTCAAAATCAAAATCGGCGACAAGATCAATAGTCCCAATAAGGACAATACAATATCCATTGATCGTTTCAGCCATGCTTGATATCCGAAAAGTGGCGACTCATTTAATTGAATCAGCGGAACACCATTGAAGCTTTCCACTTTTGCACCCAAAGCGAAGTAGTCGCTATAATCGGGAATAATATGAAGATCGACCGTTTCATCCTTTAATGACTGAATGAGAATATGCAGGTGCTCGTGATGGGTACGAGGGAGTCCGAGTAAAATTACTTTTGGCTTTTCAGATTGTACAAATGAAAGAACCTGATCCGAATCATTAGAACTAAATTGCTTTACGAGCACTATCCCTAGCTCTGGATATCGCTTTAATTGTTCCAGGAGAAAATTCAGCTCTTTACCCTCGCCGACTGCAATGAGCGAAGTGGTGTTAATTCCTTTACGATGAAGCATCCTCAGAACTTTTCTGGAAACTACCCTGAAAAGCCAACACGCCATCATCACTAGAATTCCAAATATCAAGATTACACCTCGCGAAAAACGAAACTGTGTAATGAAATAGGTGAGCGAAGTAAAGAGGACTAGCGTTGCCAAATGTGCACGAAGCAAAGTGTAAACTTCAGTTGACCTGCGAATGACCCGATCATAGCGGTAAACACCAAAAAATTGAAAACCAGCGATCCACAAAACTAATACCAAGGGCAACAATGCAAAATAAGGTTCAATATTGGGACGCTCAAGGTAAGGGAGGAATTGAAAATAATCAAAACGGAGGGGGTATGCTAAGAGCCATGCTGCACCCACAAAGGTGGCATCTGCAAAGCGCGTCACAACACCGGCAGAATTTTGATACTTTTTGATCATTGATTAATAGGAATCCTCACTCATAAAACTAACTGATTATAGTGCACTGTTAAAGTTGTTTTTTGCTAATTAACACAATGAGGTTTCCCATTTTGGCCAACTTTACAGTGCACTAAAAGCGAAAAACAGTGGTATGATGAGGGTCACCCTAAAAACAGCGAACACCCGCACGGTGACGTGCGCGACAAACAGGAGAACCCGCATGAAAAACGATTTAGTGCATTCACTAACCCCCATTCACATCACTAAAGAATTCGACGGAGACACCCTCGCCTATCTTTATTTTCAAAACGATAAAAAGGAAGCCGCCGTGAACTCTCAAACCCTGACTGAAATTCAGGATCTAAGCAAAAGTGGTGTATTTGTTGCTTCTGCTAAGAGTACCTTTTTCATCAGAGCTTCTTACATTGAAAAAAACAATATTTTAGTAGCAGGGCTTGGAAACAAGAAAGATTTTTCACCCGAAAAAGCTCGTCAAACAGGGGCCGTTACCTTCAGTAAAATTACTGCAGAAAAAGTAAAACATTTCGGAATTGATATCGATGTGCTTTTAAAAAACACGTCAAAATCACATGCTGAAGAAGTTCTAGATGGCTTTCTACAAGGTTTTTACCTCGCCTCATATACTTTTGATAAACATAAATCAAGCGCAGGTAAGACTGCTCCAAAGCTTGAGCATGTTTGCCTGGTAAGTAAAGATCGCAAGAATCAAGCATGGCTCCAAACTCTTGCAGATCGCCTTCTGACTACTATCGATTGTATTTTTATTGCTCGCGATTATTCAAACGAACCTTCTAATTTTGGAACACCCGAATATTATGCGAACGACTTAGCAAAACTTGCTAAGAAATACGGCCTGAAATGTAAAATCATGGACGAGGCCGAGTGCAAAAAGGAGAAAATGGATTTATTCCTTTCGGTCAGTCATGGCTCTGATCGCGAAGCACGCGTCGTTATTTTGGAATACACACCTAAAACAGGAGCAAAATCTGCAAAGACTGTCGCACTGGTAGGTAAAGGGGTCACTTTTGATTCAGGCGGAATTTCGCTGAAACCGTCCATGCGCATGGAAGACATGAAGCATGACATGACCGGAGCTGCAACCATCGTAGGCTCCACTTTTTTGGCTGCTCGATTGGGATCAAAAAATAAGCTAGTTACTATTGTTGCCTTTACCGAGAACATGCCGAACGGGCGCGCAACCCAACCGGGTAACGTGATTAAATCACGCAGCGGGAAAACAGTTGAAATCATCAACACCGACGCTGAAGGTCGCTTGGTTCTTGCTGACGCTCTTGATCTTGCACAAGATTATAAGCCAGACGTAGTAGTGAATGCCGCAACCCTTACCGGCGCTTGTTCTATTGCACTTGGAAAACTCTGCAGTGCACTTTTTTCTAATAATGAAAAGCTCACGTTCCAATTACAAAAGGCAGCTTCTAAAACTGAGGAAGCCCTGTGGGAGCTTCCTATGTGGGATGAGTACTTTGAAGACCTTCGCTCACCTTATGCCGACATGGCTAACAGTGCGAACGATTCTTACGGTGGAACGATTCGTGGCGCAGTTTTTATGAAACAATTCATCCGTGAGGGAACAAAGTGGGCGCATATTGATCTTGCTAACCGCGCTTATGACCAAGGCTTTTTACCCTACAATCCTCGAAAAGGCGCTACGGGTACCTATGTGAGAACCTTTGCTGAATTTGTAATGGAGTATTAATGATGAACGCAAAAATTGGAACGATTGCTAAGTTTGATGATCAAATTGTCACGCTGAAAGGCTGGGTTTACAATAAACGGTCGTCTGGTAAAATTAAATTCCTGATGCTTCGTGATGGGAGTGGAATCATTCAAGGCGTACTAGTTAAGGGTGAATGTGATGATGCTTCCTTTGAGGAGTTTGAAAAACTCACACAAGAATCGTCAGTCATGGTGACGGGTAAGGTTCGGAAGGAGCCAAGATCAAAAGTTGGATTCGAGCTTACCGTTCACAAAGTGGAAACCGTCCAAATTGCCAATGAGTACCCGATTTCACTCAAAGAGCATGGCGTAGAGTTTTTGATGGAAAATCGCCATCTTTGGATTCGAAGTCAAAAGCAATGGGCTGCACTTCGTGTGCGTTCTGAAATCATGTTTGCAATACAACAATTTTTCAGAGAACGCGGTTTCATGCGCTTTGATCCCCCCATCCTTACTCCTACCTCTTGTGAAGGCACCTCTACCCTTTTCTCCACCCCTTACTTTGATGAAAAAGCCTTTCTCACACAGTCAGGACAACTTTACGGTGAAGCGGGAGCATTCGCGTTTGGGAATATTTATTCATTTGGTCCGACTTTTCGTGCAGAAAAATCTAAAACACGAAAACACCTTACTGAATTTTGGATGGTGGAACCAGAAATGGCATATGGAAAACTTCCTGACGTCATGGACCTAGGTGAAGCTTTTGTGTGTTCAATTGTGAAACATTGTTTAGAGAACTGCCAACCTGAACTCGTGATCCTTGAAAGAAATCAAAAAGAACTAGAGACCATTGTGGCCCCGTTCCCTCGAATCACCTACGATGAAGCTCTCAAGGTCCTTGCAAAGCGTGGCATGGAAATTCCTTGGGGTGAAGATTTCGGCGCACCTCACGAAACCGCTCTCGGCGAAGAATTCGGTAAACCCGTTTTCATTCATCACTTTCCTTCATCGATTAAAGCATTTTATTTTAAACATGCTGACTATGCAAATGGTGATGGCGTAGATCACGATGGTAAATATGCACTCGGTGCTGATTTGATCGCACCTTTTGGATATGGTGAAATTATCGGCGGCGGACAACGTGAAGATAAAGTTGAAGTTCTTGAACGAAGAATTTTAGAGCACGGCTTAAGCTTAAAAGATTATCAATGGTATCTGGATCTTCGTCGCTACGGTAGTGTTCCTCATGCGGGATTTGGTCTTGGTTTAGAGAGAACTGTTGCGTGGGTCACCGGCGTTGAGCATGTTCGGGAGACCATTCCATTTCCACGAATGATGAATCACCTCAAACCTTAGAATGAATTCACAATCAGCTCTTGCACTTAATTCTTTAAATATTGTTTTGATTGAACCTGAAATTCCTCAGAACACAGGAACAATTGGAAGGCTGTGTCTAGCAACTGGCTGCACGCTACACCTCGTTAAGCCACTCGGTTTTAGTTTGGATGCGCATCATTTAAAACGCGCAGGGCTCGATTACTGGGAACATTTGAATGTGGTAATTCACGAATCTTCAGAAAATCTTTTTGCGCAAATTCCAAAGTCTTCAGAAATTATTTTGATTGAAACTCGCGCAGGAAAAACCATTTACGAACACGCGTTTCAAGCAGGCAGCTATTTAATTTTCGGGAAAGAAACTACAGGTCTTGCTGATTGGATTCTTGAAAAATATGCTTCAAATACGCTAAGAATTCCGATGTGGGACGCACGAGTGCGATCACTTAATTTATCGAACTCAGTCAGTATCGTTGCATACGAAGCAATTCGACAACTCAATTATTCTTGATGAACGTGTTAAGAAATTACAACATCGCATAATGCTATTGATTTTGGCTTGTAGGGCACTTAAAGTTCAAGCATGACGCCAATCAACGCATTATGGATTGATCCCGAAACAGATTTTGTTGAATCAATGAAAGCATCACTGAAAGAGAGCTGCACGATTCATCACACGACAGACTTCAATTACGAAGTTCCCAACGAAAAAATAATCGAGAAGATGGATCTGGTTTTGATGGAAATTAAAACAAACAATAACTATCTTTCAGAGATCATTCCTGCACTTCGTAAATGCAAAACAAATCTGCCCATTATTTTAGTCACTTCACATGCAAACAAAGAGGTCTGCATCTCAGCAATTAATTTAGGCGTAAATGGAATCCACGAAAAGCACGCGGGAGTGGCTGAGTTACAAAAAATTATTGAGAAACATCGTGGCACTGAATTTAAACTAAGACTCAATCAAGAACGGAAAGCCGTTTACTCGCAAAACAAGTGGGTTGATCTCACAAGCACCGAACATAAAATTCTGGAATCACTTATTAACGCACGCAGACGTCTCACACGAACAGAACTTCAAAGCTTAGTTTGGCCTAACTCAACTATCTCTGAAAACAACCTTGATACTCATCTCACTAACTTAAAGCGAAAGATCCCTGAACTATGCTCCGCATTAAATGTTAAGCGCGGCTTAGGATATTACGTTTCATAATCACTAATATATTCAAGCATTTATAATAAATAACAATACCAGACTAAATCGCTCTAAAGTTTTTAAATACTTGACCGATAAGATCAAGTGTAAGGTATTTGACAGAGCTAATTTGTCAGGTATTAAACTTGCGGCGGTACAGCATACAGTCGCAAAATTTATGATTGGGCTATGTAAACAACTGGAACGAGGAGTTTCGTTCCGACGTGGTTTGGTCAATCCTTTGAGGAGGAAATATGGGTCTAAGAATTAATACGAACGTACAGTCACTCGTTGCTCAACGAAATTTGGGTGTATCGAATGAGAAACAAAGAGCGAGTTTGGAGAAAATATCTTCAGGAACTCGGATTGCTCGAGCCGCAGACGACTCTGCCGGTTTGGCGATTTCTGAAAAAATGAAAGCGGATATCAGATCGATTCGCCAAGATTCGCGAAATGCGAACGATGGTATTTCACTCGTGCAAGTTGCAGAGGGTGGAATGAGCGAAATTGGAAATATTTTAACTCGTTTCCGCGAGTTATCAATTCAAGCGGCTTCTGATACTATCGGTGATAAAGAACGAGGCTTCATCAATAAAGAGGTGACCCAACTTCGCTCAGAAATCGATCGAATTTCAAGCTCTACCGAGTTTAACGGACACAAATTACTTGCAGGACAAGGAGAAAACCTTGAAATTCAAGTGGGTCTAAACAACTCAAAAGAAATGGATCGCTTTCAATTTGATACTCAAAAATTGAATGTTTCTGCAAGCGCCTTGGGCATTGCAGATGTAAACACTGAAAGCAAAGAAGCTGCTCAACACAATCTCGAAAAGATTGATGGTGCAATTAAAATGCTCTCTGAAAACCGCTCTGAAGTGGGTGCACTTCAAAACCGTCTCGGATCGACTGTAAGTAACTTACAGATCTATGAAGAGAACTTGTCGGCTGCAAGAAGTCGTATTTACGACGTGGATATGGCTTCTGAGACTGCTGAGCTCACGAAAACCAATATCCTTTCGCAAGCAGGTACAGCGGTCCTCAGTCAAGCTAACAACAACTCAATGAGCGCTCTTAAGCTTTTAGGATAATTCAAACTACACACACATGGTGCGAGAGAGGGGGTTTTGCCCCCTCTCTTCCCATGAGTTTTTGGATTTGATTCTCGAGTTGTTTTAGCTTTTCGACTTCAATTTGAATTAACTAATTCAATTTAATTGAAGTACAATCAATTGTTATTATTAATTAATAATAATTGACTATTTTACTCTACTTTTTTAATGCATATCGTTAGAAACTTTCGTATACTAGCTTTGAGGGCGTATTAAGATTTGATTCTTCACGGAATCAAGCACGCAAAATCAGGGACAGCGTAGACGAAAGGGTATTAGGGATATGGGATTAAGAATTGGAACAAACCTAGCTTCCATGGCTGCGCAGAGAAACTTGCAAAAAACCAATGGGGAAATGCAAAAGACGTATAACAGACTTGCTTCGGGAAACCGAATCACGTCCGCAGGTGACGATGCTGCTGGTTTATCCATCAGTGAAAATATGAACGCGCAAGTTCGCTCACTGAAACAAGCTGAAAGAAATGCGAACGACGGAATCTCCTTAGTGCAAGTTGCCGAGGGAGGCCTTTCCGAAGTTGGAAACATTCTCGTAAGGCTACGAGAGCTCTCCATCCAGGCCGCTTCCGACACCATCGGTGATCGTGAGCGTGGCTTTATCGATAAAGAATACCAAAGTTTAAAACAGGAAATTGATCGTATTTCAAATGTGACCAATTTCAACGGCACTCCCCTCTTAAACGGCCAAGCCAATAAAAGCGAGCTTGAAATCCAAGTGGGCGCCAGAAACAATGAAGCGGATCGCCTTAAATTCAATGTGAAAGACTTCAATATCACGACCGATACGATCGGCGTATCCGGAGCTTCTGCCCTAACCGTTAGCAAAGCACGGGACTCCATCGATAGCGTTGATGAAGCAATCGCAAGAGTATCAGGAGCCCGCGCAAGCTTAGGGGCCATGCAAAACAAACTCGTCTCTACCACCAATACTATCGGCATTGCGACCGAAAACTTGGAACAAGCACGATCGAGAATTGCAGATACCGACATAGCGGAAGAAACCACTACGCTTGCTCAAAAACAAATCCTTCAACAAGCAGGGATTGCGGTGTTAGCGCAAGCAAACTCTTCGCAGCAATTAGCACTTAAACTGCTCTAGGCCAAATACACCGATCACATTAGCTAGCCCCTTATATCAGTTGTCTTAATCACTCATATCCAAAGACACCCTGACAGAGCCGCGAGGTTCGGTTGGGGTGTCTCTACTGGTGATTTCGAACCTCCACTCTTTTACTTCTCAGAAATTGTTTTTACGAATTTGGACATAAAGATGGAATCAGCATACTGATTCTCACCGTACTTTAGATCGTTTTTAAAATAACCCTCTTGAATGAATCCGCATTTCCTATAAAGTGCGATCGCCCTTTCGTTTGTAATGTGCACCTTCAAATAAATCTTTTCAATGCCGGGAGTAATCGTTGCCCATGCTAAGAAAGTCTTGAGTATAGCCGTTCCCAAACCCTCGTCACGAAATCGACTGTCGAGCGACATTCCAAACTCACCGGTATGCGCAATACGCTTTCTGTGACCTGAATCAAAATGGAGAATTCCGACTACCTGATTTTCGTATTCTGCAATGATCGCAAGTGATCTTGGTTTTTCTAATAAACCTTCAATCCAGGCCTTTTCTTGCTCAACGGTTAAAGTCATTTCTTCTGAAGACGTAAGAAAGAACTCTGACTCACGTAAAACCTCGCTAATATATTTTAAAACATCTTCAGCATCAGAGCCTACGGGAGCTCTTAATATTATCTTCTTACCCTTGTGTGTGAGAATTTCAACGGGCTGAATTTGTGCCATAATTTAAATCTTTCCTAACCAAAAAACTCCTACAAGCGAACACGCTGAACCCAACGAACCAGCGAATGCATCGCTCGGTCCGCCCCCTGTCTTTCTTTACGCATTCTTTGCAACATACTGTAAACCTCGTCATCACTCATTTTTTCAACGCCATTAAATTTTTCAGGTCCTTTCCCATTTACTTCCCTTGAAAAAGTCTGAGACGAATAAAATGCGCCATCGGTTTCGGATAATACACGAGACAATTCAAAATAACCGGCATCATTCAACTTAAGCCACTTTTGATCCACAACCTTCTCTACTAGAACAGAAAAAAGTCGCATGCTAAAAAGAGTGTCGCGATCATCACTATGATTGATGATGATCCGATCCCAAAGTAGATTCATGATTTTATTCTTTTGCGATTGAGATAGATTTTCTTTGGCCAGCAAGGTTTTAAAATCATCAAAATAGGAAAATAGTTTACACTCAGAAATATCCGTCAACCGAGTAAGCATTTGACGGTCGGTTTCAGGCTTCATAAAGGTGAAGCTATGAGATTTTTGATCCGGATACTTTGAAAGATTCTCAATGAGTTGGTCGTTGGTAGCGCTCATGCTTACTTGAAGCTCGGTTCTTCCTTTTTCCCAAGCAATACATGCTGGGTCCAAAGTTGGTTTTTCAGCAGAATAAGCGGTCGCAGTAAAAAGCACACTCATCAATATCATTTTTAGCTTCATTGAATCAGTGTATTTCAACGATTAGGGAAAAACAAACCCTACTCCACAATTTTGTCAGTGTTGCGATCAGGGGTGTATTTAAATAATTTTTCGTCAAGTGACGAGGTGAGCTTGATTTCTTGAAGTTTAATTTCAGTTTCATTTCCAGAGGAATGAACAATGTAAACACGCTCAATTTGGTTGTTCGCTTGATTAATAGTTACTTCTGCAGTCTGAACATCTCCGGCCGTTCCTTCTTTAGGCCTTAAGATAAAAACATTGGCGGCCTTCGGCGCTATTGCAATATTCATTTTACCAAAATCAAATGATCCACTGAGAAGTGCATTCAAAAACTGAGTTTGAACCTGGGCCGTCTTTTTAATCATGACTTGTCCGCGCTCACCCTTTTCAAAGGGCGGCGTATAAAACCAAAAAGTCTTTCCATCACTAATTAAAATATTCGGATCAGGATTGATCGTTTCCCAGCGAAGTTTATTCGGGCGCTTAATCCAAATCCGTCCTTGGGCCTTCTTTTTTTGCTTCGTCGCCTTTACATCCGTAATTTGTTCGAATTTGGCCTCAATTCCAGCAGATTTCATATACTCCGCTTGAACTTTTTCAAGTAAAGCTGGCAGCTTTGCTTGAGCAACATTTGCAAACAATAAGATGACGGCAGAAACGAACAAAATTTTCATGCTTTTTTCCTTAAATTACTTTCAGTTCCTTACCAGTATAGAGCTTTAGAGCCTGGCTCACAAGGGCAGTAATTTTCGTCAAAACGTAGATCGCGCGAAGTTGGGCAAGGCGATGGAGGGAGACGCACGAAGAGCACGTCGCACCGAAAGAGTCCGTAGTCCCAACGCAGCCCGGTCTACGTTTTCACGAGAATTACATAAATTACTGGAGTTGGATGGAAACCATGCGCGATACTCCTGGTTCTTCCATCGTCACACCATAAAGCGTATCATTCAATTCCATCGTCTTCTTATTGTGGGTAACGAGAATGAATTGCGATTTCGCCGACATCTCGCGAACCAGGGCATTGAATTTACCGATATTAGTATCATCGAGAGGCGCATCGACCTCGTCCAGAATACAGAATGGAGAAGGCTTCACCATAAAGATTGCGAAAATAAGTGATATCGCGGTTAAAGCTTTTTCCCCACCTGAAAGAAGAGTCATATTTGAAATCTTCTTGCCCGGAGGTTGCGCTAAAATATCCACACCGGCTTCCAAAATATCTTGTGAGCCTTCTGGATACACGAGCGTGAGTTGAGCCTGTCCACCACCAAAAATAATGGGGAAGAGTTTTTCAAAGCGAGTCGCAATAGCCTCAAACGCTTTTTGGAACCGCTCTTCTGATGTCTTATTAATATGCTCAATAGCATCATTCAGGTTTTGAATAGAATGCTCGAGATCAGCCTTCTCTTTGAAGAGATACTCATGACGCTTTTGCATTTCTTCGTACTCTTCAACTGCCATGGTATTTACTTCGCCCAAACGGCGAATGCGATCACGAAGGTCTTCCACTTCAACATGAAGGGCCTTTTCCTCTTCGGCCGATACTTCAAGCGTAATAACTGGATCATTCATCTCTTCTTGAATATTTTGACCTTCAGACTCTTCCAAGCAACCCACACCATACTTCTCTTCCATGTTTTGAGTTAAATGATTGAGCTCGCCCATGAGTCGCTCAAGGTCGATCGCGAATTGAGTGACTGATTTCGTTTTATCATCTCCCAATTTATGAAGTTCGCGAATGCGCTCCATTCTAGAGTTCACCTGAGTATTTGCTTGCTCCAAACGATCACGAACCAAAGAAAGCGCTTCACGCTTCTCAGAAAGTGAACGAGTAAAGTTCATCACTGCGTCTTCGTGCTCGGAGTCATTCCCTGAGTACTGACTGCGATCTTCATTAAAGGTTTCAAGTAAACGTTCCACTTCACTTAAGCGGCGTTCGCGATCTTGCAGATAGCGTTGTTCCGTTTCAAGTTCCTTTTTAAGCGAGTTTTTTCGCTCCTTTTCAGACGCTTCTTGAATTCGAGCCACCTGAAGTTCCTCTTCGTCAGTTCTGAGTTCAGCATCTTTTTCTGCAAGTTGAGCTTCGTGATCTTTTACCCAAGCCTCTAAAGTTTCGCGGGTACTGGCAATTTCAACCAAAGAAGTTTCAATAGAGGAAATCTCATTAAAAGACTGTTCAATTTGCTCTTGATACTGTGTCTTTTCATCTTGCTGGCGTTCAAATGATCGCGCCATCTCTTGAATCGTACGTTCCTTTTGCGCACACTCGCGCTCAAGTGTACCCACTTCAATTTCAAGATCACCCAAGGTCACTTGCAATAGTTTTAGCTCGGACTGTTCAGTCTCTAAGGACTGAGCAAGGATGCTTACTTTTTCATCTAAATTCGCATGCACGATTTCAGCATTCGCAACTTCGCCACGAAGTTCTTGAATGACACGCTTACGAGCAAGAATGCTGCTCGCCTGATCACTTTCAGCGCTTCCACCAAACAACACACCTTGGTTTGCATCAAACCAAATGCCGTTCTTCGTTACGAAACTTATTTTTTCGGCTTGATAGGTTTTGATATCGCCTAAATTTGGCACTTCTTCTAGCACTTCAACCGAAGACACCAGACACTCAATCAACTGATGAACTGTTTTTGAACTTTCAGCGCTGTAACCGGTTGGGTTAATCAAATGAACAAATTTACGAAGTGGATTATATTGTGCGCGTTCTTTTTGCTCTAGATTTGGAATCGCAATTTGAATGGCGGCACTTCCCTCTTGGCAGTCACGAAGAAAACGAAGCGCTTCAAATGCAGTGTCCGCATCTTGCACATAAAGGCGATCAAATGCATGACCAAGGACCGTTTCCACGGCTTGATCATAACCACCTTCTACTTCGATGAAATCTGAAAGGACGGCGAAGGTCTTGCCTTCTTCTTTTGCCCATTCCAAGACTTTTTTCGGTCCGTTAGCCATGCCTTCACGTGCTTTTTCAAGATCTTCAAGACTCTTCATGCGAGAGCTGAGTGAAGTGAGATTTTTGAGTGCTTGATCATAAGAATGACGAGCAGATTTTGATTCTACTTCAATCGAAGACACGAGTTCTTTTTTTGCATTCACTAAGTCGCGCGTGTGAGAGCGAGTGGAAGTTTTATCTTCAAGTCGCTGATTTAAAGTTATTTTTTCTTCTTTAGTTGTAGCAAGCACCTCACTGAGTTCTTGAGCTTGTGCTTCAATTTTCGCAAGTTGCGATTCCGCACCTTGTACGCGCTCTTTCATTGCAGCAATTTTTGAGTAGCTTTGAGAAGACGTTTGCGTGAGCGCCACAAACTCGCGGCGCTTACTTTCGGCTTCGCGTTTATTAACATGATGAGCTTCACGTAGATCACGCACACTGGCCTCCAAAGCCTCTGCGCGCTCAGTAATGACTGCAACTTTTTCATCGAGAGTAACGAAGTCTTCGTTTTTTACACCAATGGATTCGCGATGATAAGCAAGGTCACCTTCAATTTGATTTTTCTCACTATCAAGTTGAACCAATTGACGATTTAAGTCTTCTTGGCGCTTGCGTGATAATTCAAGTGCACTTTGATGATGACTTAAATCAGCGACAGAGCGCTCGACTTCGCTTTGAAGTTGTTCCTGAATTTTAGAATCCGTTAATTGAACAATTCGTTGAGTTTCCAAATCAGATTCACACTGTGAAAGCTCCGCTTTAAGTCCAGTTAACAAATGATCAAGACCTTCACGATCCTGCATAATCCGAATGACCTGACGCTTGAGAACTTGATTTTTACGGCGTCCCCAAGTGGTTTCTTTTTCCAAAAGCTCCGCACGATATTCCTTATACCGACGAGCCTTTTGCGCTTGTCTTTCTAAACTAGAAAGTGAGCGATCAATTTCTTGAAGTACATCGTTAATCCGCATGAGGTTGCCATTGGCACCCTCCAGTTTTCGAAGCGATTCTTTTTTGCGTTGTTTATATTTTGCAATTCCGGCGGCATCTTCGATTAACAAGCGACGATCTTCTGGTTTTGAATTCACCACCTTGTCGATCTGCCCTTGCTCAATCACCGAATAACCTTTTGCGCCCACGCCGGTGTCTAAAAACAATTCTTGAATGTCTTTAAGACGAGCAGGAACTCCATTAATAAAATATTCGCCTTCGCCTGAACGGTACACACGGCGAGTAACCGATATTTCCTTCTTTTTGACTTCTGGGCTGGCGCTTGCACCCACAGGGGCGTCTAAATCTGTGCAATCTTGCTCCATGACCAAAGTGGCCTCAGCGAGCCCGAGTGGTTGGTATTTACTGCTGCCTTTGAAAATAATATCGTCAGATCCGCTGGAGCGGATGTGCTTGTAGGACTGTTCGCCCATGACCCAAAAGAAAGCATCAACAATGTTGGATTTTCCTGAACCGTTCGGTCCGACAATACCAGTAATGGGACGATCGAAATAGATGACTGTTTTGTCTTTGAATGATTTAAATCCTTGAATCTCTAGGCGTTTAATACGCATGATGCCTACCCCCCACAAGTCGAATTAACAATGATGTGTTAACAAAATGACACTTTGGGAAAGTTTCACTTAATCAGAGAGAAAAGGCAAGCTTAGGCCGCCAATTTTTTAACCCATTGCAGCCTATCATGGAGGATTTCCGTTAATGCGATGTGGCAGACTGGCTTAGAAATCATCGCCGGCAGTTCCTGATCTTTCAAAAACAATTCGATCGTATTTCGCATCGAGTCATCGGCAACTAACAAAAGTCCGTGATCAGGATGAACGTTCTGAACAAAATGCCAGAATTGAATTCCGTCCCCTTGAAACTCTGGACAATTCGACAATAGAAGCTCTGAAATGATGAGATCGTACTTTCGCTTTGCCACTAGATCGCGTGCGCGCTCAAAAGTTACTGCTGATTCGATTTCGACATCAAATCCTCTCAGCACATTCATCACCCTCATTCGTTCAGCCAAAACATCTTCAATCAATAAAACTTTAAATTTACTCATTTTTCCCCGTAATTATAGCAATCTCAACGACCGCAAAGTTCACGATGAACATCGAACAAAAAAAAGGGCCCGGTTATTCACCGGGCCCGGATCGTCATAGTGACAAATCTTGAGGGGGGTTTGGGGGTGGATCATCGCCATGAGTATTCATTAGCTCTCCTCCCAAAAATTTCCCCTTATCTGCATATTCAATTGTAGTTTAAACTGTCTAAAGCAACTCAACCTGGCCGGGCCGAATTCCTCAGTTCATAGGCTCCACCGACGTCTTGGTGTTATACCTATGCTTGCCCTAGCGTGGGGGGCCACCATTCTTTACTTGATGCTTTTCATCCTTAGCGCATTGAGACAGCGTACGTTCAGCGTTGTTTCTCATTCGTCC
>CAIMWN010000287.1 GCA_903845155.1 Oligoflexia bacterium | reverse complement strand
TTGACCTACGTCATTACCTTTGATGAGCAACACAGAGTTGTTTCATTTAAGGAAAACTTTGACCCCACCGCCATTCAGAAATTCAAAAAAGAACGCGGAGTGCTCTGTAAGGACTCTCGCTTGAGTTCCTGCTATTTA
Organism: Oligoflexia bacterium; assembly: GCA_903845155.1. Lineage (GTDB taxonomy): Bacteria > Bdellovibrionota > UBA1018 > UBA1018 > CAIMNF01 > CAIMNF01. The sequence continues at coordinate 17,173 of CAIMWN010000287.1, read as the reverse complement.
ACCGAGAGCATGGAGTATGATTACACTTATGATGATCCTGCTTTTCATTGTGTAATGAATCGTGCGATTTATCATGAAGACCATGTGGCAAAAAGCGAGCCCCATGATTTACTCAGGTTTGATCTTTCAGTCTGCAAAAAACTTTACTACCTCTCTCAACAAAAGAAACTCACCCATTACCAAGATGCGCTTGCGACCGAAGTGGCAAAAGCGAAAGCGAAGAATTTGGAATTAAGCCTCGGAAATACCGGTTCTGAGAATTTGGTGTGTGAAAACAAAGCCAATGAACTCGCTCTGTTTTGCCAGGCCTTCGGCCCCGATAACGCTGTCACTTATTATATGAATGAAACCAAGACCAATACGTCCACGTCAACAGGTGTGATTCAATCGACCTTAAAAGCAACTAACGATTAAAATAATTTAAAGCGCACTACACGTTAAAACGGAAGTGCATAATATCGCCATCTTGAACCACGTACTCTTTGCCCTCTACACGCATGAGACCCGCGTCTTTAATCTTCGCTTCTGACTGATGCTTCATGAGGTCTTCGTAGTGGTACACTTCGGCGCGAATGAATCCACGCTCGAAATCACTGTGAATCACGCCAGCACAAGCGGGCGCTTTCCAACCCTTATGAAAGGTCCAAGCGCGCACTTCCACTTCACCTGCTGTGAAATAAGTTTGAAGCCCAAGGAGTCCGTAACCTGCGCGAATTACTTTATTGAGGCCAGCTTCATCCATTCCCATTTCACTTAAGAATTCTTTTTTCTCAGCGGGATCAAGTTCAGAAATTTCTGATTCAATCTTTCCGCAAATGGGTACGACTGGTGCACCTTCAATTTTTGCGTGTTCGACCACTTTCTTCACATACTCATTTTCGAAAGGATTCGCGATGGTCGCCTCATCTACGTTGGCAACATACATGACCGGCTTAATGGTTAAGAAATGCATCTCATATACAATTTCTTTTTCTTCGTCGGTCAGGCCACACGCACGAACGGTTTTACCTTGATCGAGGAGTGGTTTAATTCTTTCTAATACACCTGCAAGGGCGGCGGCTTTTTTATCGCCCTGTTTACCTTGCTTAATTGAGTTCGGTAATTTCTTTAGCACCGCTTCGAGATCACAAAGAACCAGCTCAGTATCGATCGTTTCGATGTCGCGAAGCGGATCGACACTTCCTTCGACGTGAATAATATTTGAATCGTTAAAACAACGTACCACGTGAGCGATGGCGTCAGTCTCACGGATGTGACCTAAAAATTGATTTCCGAGTCCCTCGCCCTTCGAAGCACCGCGAACGAGACCCGCGATGTCGACAAAGGTCATCACCGCTGGAATCAACTTTTGGGGTGGAATATATTTACTAATGTTCTCGAGGCGTGGATCAGGAACCTTCACGATCCCCGTATTGGGTTCAATCGTGCAAAAAGGGTAATTTGCCGCTTCAGCCTTGGCGCTTGTAAGCGCGTTAAAGATCGTACTTTTCCCAACGTTGGGTAATCCCACAATTCCACACTGTAAACTCATAGCTTAGTTATTTATCTTGAGGGGGCTTCGGTCGTCCATGGAATTTATTCATGGCTTCCTTGATTTTACCTGAAAATATGAGCTCTATGCCCTCACGGGCCTTCTTAAATAGATCTTCAAGCTCCGCCCATTCTTGGTCGGGGATTTTCCCTAGCACATAGTCAGCTACGTCCATCTTAAGGTTAAAATTTCGCGGATGGCCAATTCCAAGCCTTACCCGATGGTAAGCCGTATTCTCGGATCCTAGACATTCGTCGATGGAGCGAAGCCCATTGTGCCCTCCATGACTTCCACCCGTTTTGAACCGAATCTCGTTGGGCTCAAAATCTAGTTCGTCATGGAGTACGATGACGTCTTCGGGTTTACATTTATAAAATTGGAAGAAGGGAGCAAGGGAACGTCCTGAAAGATTCATGAAGGTCTGCGGTTTCAGTAAGATTACTGGTTCGCCTTGGATCGACGTTTGCCAATACTCACCCTGATGTTTAGTAAATGGACCGTTTGCTTTCCATGCGTCCACCAAATAATCGATGCAAAGAAAACCAATATTATGGCGAGTGGTCTCGTATTTCTGACCAGGATTTCCCAAGCCCACCACTATCTTCATACTGAGCCCGCCCTGTTTCGAATCACGTAAAAAGGCTACTCACTGAATCATAGTGATGAATTCGATAAATGGCTTCAGCTAAAAGAGGGGCCACCGAAAGCTGCTCAATTTTTGTAGAAGACTGAGCCATCTGTGAAAGAGGAATAGTATCGGTCACAATTACTTTTTCAATTTTAGAATCATTAATGCGTTGAATGGCTGGACCAGAAAATACACCATGCGTGGCAGCTGCAATAATCCGCTTCGCACCATGATCCATCACTGCATTTGCAGCCTCCGTTAAGGTTCCGGCCGTATCAATCATGTCATCCAGAATAATCGCAGTCGCACCCTTTACTTCCCCGATGATATTCATCGCTTTCGCGACGTTCGGACCGATCCTTCTTTTATCAATGATGGCTACGGTTGCATTCAATCTCTTTGCGAGTGCGCGCGCACGCTCCACGCCACCTGCATCTGGACTCACCACTACAATTTCGCCTGCAGTGGGAACTACTTTTTGTTCTAAGTATTTTTGAATCACAGGCATTGCATACAAGTTATCAAATGGAATATTGAAAAAACCTTGGATTTGTCCGGCATGAAGATCGACAGAAACGACTCGGGTTGCACCAGCAGTAGTAAGAATATCGGCAGTTAATTTTGCACTGATAGGAGTGCGTGGAGAAACTTTTCGGTCTTGTCTTGCGTACCCATAGTAAGGAATGACAACATTAATTTCCTTCGCACTTGCGCGTTTCAGAGCATCAATCATGATGAGTAATTCCATCAGCGAGTCATTCACAGGAGCGCAAGTACTTTGAATGACGTAGACTGCGCGACCTCTTACATTTTCTTTTATCTCAACGAAGATTTCGCCATCACTGAAGCGTCTCACTTCAATTTTTCCCAGTGGGCGCTCTAGTCTGTCACTAATTTTTTGTGATAGAGCAGGATTATAACTCCCCGATAACAAGACCCAGTCGCGTTTTCGTTGCATGCTGAAAATCTACCCAACTCGCGCCTTGATCGTCAATGTTAAAAGGGGCAAGAAACGCTAAGTTTTCAGCTGCTTTTCAAAGCCATTATAAGCGTTGATGGGGACAGAATTGAATGCCTTTCCCTCAAATAACACTCCCCCCTGCGACTATTTCTTCGCTTCGAGCTTCACATCTACTCTGGCATCAGTTTTAGAATCGGTTTTGGTATCGATTGGTCTTTTTAAATCGAAATTGGGATCAAAGACGCTTTGTGCTGATTGACCCTTTCGATACTGATACCAATAATGATTTCTGAAGATCGACATCACATAGTCACGAGTTTCCTTATACGGAATGGATTCTATAAACTCGGTCATTCCCCAATTTGGTTTCGCGTCTTTCTTCCATTTTGCAACGCGATTTGGGCCTGCATTATAGGCTGCAAGCGCGAAGACCATGTTGCCATTGTATTTCTCCGCAAGCGAAGCAATGTATTTAGTGCCAATCGAAATATTATTGGATGGTTGCTTTAATGATGAAAGGAGCACATCTTTTTGAACGTCGAGCGCGGTAAAAGGCATCAATTGCATGAGTCCCATCGCACCAGAGGAAGAGAGGATGGGTGCCTTAAAACCCGACTCTTGCTTCATCAAAGACATAACCCAAAGCGGATCGATTTTATTTAATTTTGAATAAAGTTCAATGTCTTCAGAATACCGATCCGGAAAAATCATTTCCAAGAATTCATTCGCAAGTAAACCATCATACTTCCGCTGAATCAATTCGTTCGCAATTCTAAATGCAGTCAGGTCTTGATTGGATTGATGAGCAAGACCCATCACATATAAAATGGTGTCGAGATTGTAGGCGCGCACTCTCGTTAAGGTTTCAAGCTCCAATGCGACTTCTTCATAATGTTTCTTCACATAAAGACTTTCAGCCCGAACTAAAGCCTGTTTTTCAGGGTACTGAAGGTTTAGTTGATCGAGATCTACTTTGATCATATCCTTCTTCACTTGGTCCCTGAGTTGAACGCCGTTGCGCTCTGCTGCCACTACTGCATAATAACTGAGCGGGATTTGGCTAATAATTTGATCGTATTTTTCTTTGGCGTCTTTTTTTCTATTGAACTTGAAATCAAACTCGGCCATTAAGAACAACGCCCTAAAGCGTAAGATTGATTTTGGAAAATCGTTCATGAACAGTTTCGCGTGCTCAAACAATTCGTGATCTTTCCCATTGAGATAATCATCGAGGACATCTGCAAAAGCCTCTTCATCTTGTTCGGTCTTTTCAGGATAAGGCTGAGAAAGGCGGTCGGCCGTCGCCACATCAACCAGGGGGGATGCTTCAATGGCGGGCAAATCCCTTAGTACCTTAGTTTCCGTTGCGCTTTTCGGAAAGGCATCAACTACCCTTTTTGCAAGGACCGGACAGGCATCGTCTTTCACCTTAGCTTTTCGCGTGCAGAGTGCAACCAGAGCATCGGAAGTTTCAGCTCTCCAATAATAAATCCACTTAAAGGTATGAAGCGCATTCATGGCGTGAGTAAAAGAGCGAGTGGCTAGGCGCCACGATTTTAGCCTGACCTGCCTCTCCGCACGCTTAATTTCGAGCGCATAAAAAAGCTCATCAAATTCCTTTTCGAGCGCACGTGTATCTGCATTCAAGCGAACTTCTAAAATTCTTTTCTCAAGCGATTCAATTGATTTAAGATCTAACTTCTTTTCTAAAGCAGCCTTCGCTTCAAAGTATATCCAGTACTCCAGAGGAAGGGCCTCTACCCCTAAAGCGACTTGAGCCGCCTTCTTTTTAGGTGATTTTTTTACGGATTTCTTCACTTCGGGTGGCGTCCATCTCTGGAGCAGTGCGCTTAAGTTCTCAGGTTTTGCATGAACTGGCGTAATGAAAATGGGACTCTCCACGAATATAAATAAAAAAAGTAAATTTATAAGAAGAGTATTGCGTCTGTGGTGCATTAAATTTAGTATAGACAACGAATCGATTTTTGGTTACTTAAAATATTACTATTCAGGAGTAGCTCAGTGGTAGAGCAATCGGCTGTTAACCGATTGGTCGGGGGTTCGAATCCCTCCTCCTGAGCCATATTTGCCAACCACTTGGTTGGAAATTTAGTGTTGGCCGTAAATACAACTTTAGAGAAGTCACCCAACCTAGGGAACCCCAGTCTTGTGTATCAACATTCGAGACTGGGGTTTTTTTTGCACTTTTTATCTAATTCGCTCGGATAATTTGAGCTGATTTGCATAAATCTTTTTTCCATTCGAAATCAAAGTCATGCCGGCCACGAGAAAAAACAGGGATGCGATAAGTGCAATCACCTCGATCGAACTGGTACGTATGGTTTTAACCTTTGGAGTAGACATCCTGTATTGCTCCCTGCTTTTTAGTTTAATTGGAATCTCCACTGACTCTTGAATCAGAATCTCATTATTAAACAAGGGCTGCCATGGGAATGATTTGCCTAGTTTAATAAATCAACTGGGTAAACAGGGACAACTATTTGACCGGAGCCGCAGGGGCCGGGGCAACAGAAACGGGCGCAACCACCGTGACTGGAGTTGCTGTTGTAGCAGTATTCTTGACTCCCGACGGGGCTACTTTCCAAGGTATCGAATCCACATCAGGGAGCATCACTCTTAATACCACACGCCTATTTTTACCTAAGTTCTCAGCATTCCATGTACCGTCAGGATTCCTACTGTCGGCCACGGGCTGCGTATCGGCATAACCAATCGCCAGAAGATTGGAAGCCTGAAATCCACGATCCAAAAACAACCTAATCACACGAGTCGCACGCGAACTCGATAATTCCCAATTGGATGGAAACGGCCCACCTACAATCGCTTGGCTATCGGTATGCCCTTCTACCACTATCTTATAATGTTTCTTATTTAGCTTTTGATGTTCATCCAGCCCAGCAATGACTTTTTCTAGAATCTCTCGGCCTTGCGGTGAAATCTCGGCACTCATTGTATCAAAAAAGAGGGTCGAGTGAAACGCGATACTCACACTCACACCGTCGCTCACCATGGTCGCGTCTTTTGCTACACCCGTTTCAGTTAAAATATTGGTGACATATTTACCGAGATTCTCGGTAGGTGACTCATACTTGGTTCCCAAGTTTTGTGCGACCTCTTTCTTCACCTTTTCAAATTCTGCAGTATTCATTTTCGCCATACTGAACATCATGATGTAAAAAACGCAAAGCAGGGTCATCATATCAGCATAACTAATTAACCAATTTGAATCGTCGTGGCCTTGATTAAAGCGATCATATTTCTTGGGCGGCGGTGGCCCTTCATTTGACTCTTCAGTATTTGGATCAAGCTTACGTATGACTGCCATAAAAAATTACGCTGCCTTTCTACGAACCACGCGATCACGGGGAAGAAGAAATGAATTTAAGCTCTCACGCATATAAACGGGGCTCACTCTTTGCTTCAAGAGGACTGAACCTTCAATAATCATTTTGCGAAGTGTAATTTCCTCTTCTGTTTTTTCAACAAGAGCTTCCGATATCGGTAAAAAAAGCAAATTGGCAAGACCAATCCCGTAGAGAGTACCCACAAGTCCAATTGCCATCGCTGGACCAATCAGTTTTTCGGCACCGGGTTGGCCAATTTTTTGAAGAAGTGCGATCATTCCAAGTGTAGTTGCTAATAGTCCAAATGCAGGCGGATACTTCCCAATCACCTTAAACATATTTGCTTCATGCATATAATGATGTTCAATCGTTCTCAGTCTCTGGTCTAGAACACATCTAATCTCTTTTTCACTCAACACTCCATCTGCTACCAAAGTCACAGCTTCTTTTAAAAATTCATTGTTAATTCCCGCAATGGCTTCATGTGAACCGACCAAACCCAATGAAAGTTTCTTATTCAACTCCAACATTTGCTCAATCGTTCCCTGATAATCCACTTTATTTTTACCTACGAGTCGCAGGAAAAATACTTTTGCGAGCATAAAAATCTTCGATAGCGGAAAGCTAATGGCCGCTGCCGCCAGCGTTCCTCCGCAAACAATGACCAAACCGTGAAAGTTCAGGAAGAATTTAACATCCATCCCCGTCTCAGATAAGGAGGCCCCTACTACTGCCATGCCAATAAAAATGCCCACTAATGATGAAATATTCATAGTATTAACCTACCTTCCCGTATCCAACTTCAGTTACGTCAGGGTTTGAATGATTAAATCCAAACTCTTCTGCAAACATCCGTTCATTCACTTCTGTAAGACTGATCTGCCCTTGGTTCGCAAGGACCTTAATTCTATTGATGATCTTACGTTCAACGGCGATGTAGGTATCACGATTGACCGGCTCAGAAAGTTGCAGACCATCACTCAGATCAGCTGCAAGATCTTGCGGTGCTTTAGACAGCACCGATTCTCGCACATCCTTACTACAGCCCTGTAGAAACTGAAGAAGTTCATCATGTTTTACATGGGTAATTACTTCAGTCAGTTGGGCGTCCTTCACAAATCTCAAGGTCTCCACACTGGCGAGCTTCGCTTTCAAGTTATTGAGCACATCGCCCCCAGCCGAAGACATGAGTTGATGAATGATGGTGCGTTGGGTATCCACACTCGCCTTTTCAAGGAAACTGACCAACACATCGGTGCCCGGAAGCGCTTCAGTATTGAGTTTTGGATTCTCAGCTTTCTTACGACGAAGCGCTGAGGCCACGTTGAAAATATAATTTTTTGGTAAATGATCAATGCGAGAAAGTTCGGTCATCAGTTTCAGACGATTATGGTCATCATAAGATGCAAAAATAGCCTGACGTTTCTTCTGATCACACTGAGTGAGGACAATGGCCTTCACTGTATTCGATTCATTTTTGATCATTTCAAAAATCTGTGGAGTATCCATATCTGCCAAGAAATCGAACAACACGGCGGAGCGGCTGCCATGAACTTGCATTTTGGCGGTGACGGTTCGATGATGGAGCTTCTTCAATAGCATTAACGTCTCATCATCATTAATATCAAAAGTATTTTTAGCGTAAAAATCCATCAGTTCTGACAAGTCAGACTGAAGACCGGGATCGCGAAGCAGATCCATAATTACGGTTTCACCAAAAATCTCCAAATACTGGGCGGCAGTCTCTACGCCTTCTTCGGTCAAAACATGAGTGAATACATATTTCGCAACTTTAGGCTGTTCGGAAAAAATTTGAGTAAGGTCATTAAAGAGACGATCGGCTTCAATCCTCTTTCCGATGAGCGCCGATTTCTCGTCACTAGTAAGAACACCAGACTCGGCACTTGGCGCGCCTTTTGAACCCTGTTCAGCTTTTGGCGAATGCGCCTGATCAGTTGCCTTCGCGCCACCCCAATTGTTTCTTCGAAATGATATGGCAACTAAACTAAATAATAAAGCAAGCATGATCGCAGAAAGAATAATTCCGTATACGCGGAATTTTTCAAGCACTTGTTGAACGGCATCTCCATTTTCAACGCGCTCAATTTTCTCAAAGCGTTCAAATTTCTCAGATTTATTTTCAGTATTATTATTGCTATTGCTATTGCTATTCGTTTCATTCTTTTTCAAGGATTCAGAACGAGCATCAGAGCGCGTAGTTTGTTCTTTAGCGTCTGTTAACGATTGGTATTTTGAATCAGTTTTGGCATCGTACTTCGAATCAGTTTTAGAATCATATTTTGAGTCACTCTTAGCGTCTAATTTTGAATCTTTAGATTCACTGGTTTCACTATTTTTTCCGTCAACGCCCGCTGGATAGCGGCCATTGCCGTAAATTCCATTTTTTGCGAGCATGCTTGAAGTTTTCGGAAAATTCATCACTTCACTCGTCACCTGGGCATTTTTGTATTGGCTTAATTTAACTTTCGCCATCTCCACAATTCCGGCTGCTTCTTCTTTTGGAAGAGATTGATCCACCATCACGGTCGCCTTCACATTTCGGACCCGAATCGCTGCTGGACCATCTTGAAAATAATCCTGGCTTGAACCGTAATTGACTTCATCGGCATTCACTACTTCAGTTTGCACATCAAACTGTCCTAAAATACATGAATCTGCACAAAATTGATTGATCAGACTTTGCATAGATGCCTTGATGTCTCTGGTCACCTTTTCACGGAGTTCAGCTACGCGATATCCGGAAGCCGCAGGCTGAGGAAATTCCTTAATCGTGCTTTCAATTTCAACTCTATAGTCGAGTTGCTTTAAGTGTTCAGCGATGAGATCGGTTACTTGTTTTCTTTTGGTATCTGATAGAAATTTGTCCACGAGGATTTGCACTTTACCTGAAACCGGAGTCAAGGTTGCCTTTCCTACATTGTCTTCAAAACCGGGAGTAGCTTCGTCTTGAACGGCAACATCCACTTCAGTGCTCGCACCAATGATTTCGCATTGTTCATGACAGTACTGAGTGAGGATCGGTTGAACAATTTGCTTGATTTCTTGCTCACCCCGTTTCTTCACGTCGAGCGTTGAGGGTCCGGCAAAGGCCACTACTTGCATCATTCCTATAATTGCAATTATGGTTTTCATCATTTACTTCCTCTCAGACGCAACACTTCTTTGTTGCTCACGTTTTTCGATAGTCTTCTTTAATGTCACTCGCGTTGGATCAAGCTCTATCGCTTGTTTCCACGAGCGTAACGCAAGGTCTTGATAACCCATGCGATCTAAAAGTGTTCCCCGCATTTCGTAGAGACGGCTATTGGTCGGATAAGACTTAACCAATTGGTCTATCTCAATCATGGCTGCTTCATAACGTTTCGTTCTAAAAAGTTGTTTTACTACGTCGAGTTTTGCAAGATAGCTTTCATCCATATTGGGAGCTTCGTCGCTTGGCTGTAATCCTAAATTTTGTTCAATCTCATGCCTTTTGGACTCATCTTCAAGATTTTTCGAACCACCAAATGTGGAGGCAATTTCACGGTCAGCCATGCTAGGCTTGCGGTCTTTGTATTGATAATCTACTTCGTCCGTTCCAGCGATAGAGGTGCGTTCGTTGTTTTGATATTTTGAATTCATCGGAATCACCATGTCGGAGTTGCCTTTTTCGGGGAACTCGAGTTCCAATGCCTGATCACCTTTTTTACTTCTAAAAGTAATATTGCGACTTGGGTCGTTGGTTTCTTGATTGTAGTTTCCAAAGGGATTTTCAATACGTGATTGTTCTTTTTCCTGCACACTTTGTGCGGTTGAACATGCTGATACGATCAGCAATGCAATGAGAGCGCTATAAAATTTAGAATAGGAATCCAACACCGAGTCCTCCTTCTACACCCGTAAGGGGTGCAGTTGATGATGAAGAAATAACCAAAGTAGCCTGAGGTCGATAACCAAGAAAGGTGGTTACCGCCCAATGTTTCGCCAAGCGCCACTCATAGGCACCACGAATGAGGCCACCCAGAAAGCCTGAAGCGTACGTGCCACCGATACCGCCATAAACAACTCCACGCGCTTTATTGTAATTCTCTTCTGCCCCAAACAAGCCCCATCCATGCATAAACAGGAAAGTGAGGTTTAACCCAGTATAAATATTATTTTTATCAGCAGAGGCACCGGGTTCTCCGACCAGTGACGGAATGTCCTTGTAGTAATTCATTTCAAATCCAACTTCTTTTTTCCTATTGTCATATCGTTCCATCATTCTAAATCCGAATCCAAGAGCCGTTGCATAACCAGAGTTAGCTTTAGGAGCGAACACCGTATAGAGCGTTGGCTTCATTTGAATGGTGGGTTGATATTCCATTTTTGCCTTAGCTTCTTCTAGCTCTTGAAAATCAACTCCACGGCGCTGGGCTGCTGCGCGGGTGCCCTCAGAATTATAACTGTGAGACCAAAGCATGGTGCCTGTTTCTGTATCTGAGATGGTAAAAGATAAAAGCACGCCCGTGGGTTGATAGGCGAAAGCGATATCCATAAAGTTTTGAATGCCATTCATTTTGGCAATTCTTTGGAGCTCGGAAGAATTTGATTCTGGTGATGAAATCACCATATTGTCTCCATTGAGTGTTGCCTTTTTAGACTTACAGGCGAGACAGTGTACAATTCTCGTTTTAGTCGTTTTTAAAATGCGCTCGGAGACCAAAAGTTCTAGATGTGATTTAAATGAAGGAGGGATATTTTCACTCATGACGACATTTCTGATAGAGAGATCTTTTAGCCCAATCACTTGGCCTGCTTTCAGATCGTATTCAAAATCAGAAAGGACTTCATCCAGCACTTGATAGAAGTTTCTTGCACCACTTGCACTGGAACTGGGGGTAGGTGGCTGCTCCTCACCTTGCGTTTTTTGTGCAAAAACACTAGGAATTGAGCTTAAAAATAACAACAATACTGCGCCTGCCAACTTTGTACTGCTACTATTGATTGTCTTCATAGAGTTCTTCACAAAGAGCCTTTCGGACACACTGGCTAAATCCTTGAAACTTATTAACTTAGTAAAAAGATCCGACAAAAAATTAACGTTATTCAATATTTTGACGATAAGGATAATGGCGAGGATCAATTTTATGAGACTATACGGCATTTTTAGTTTGATGCTTTTGGCAGGGTGCTCAAGCACAGTAACGGTATCTGAAAAGATTCCGCTGCCTGAGGTGCCCGAGTATGTAAAAGTGCCACATCCAGCGGGATTTGAACTAGCTGACCTCAAAGCCATTTTTTTCAGCCCTTTAGCGCCCAAGGGTGTGCTTGGGGAATTCGGCGATACTTGTGACGATGAGTTTAAGAAACTTAGTCAACTCACCACATCGAAAGATGACATTAGAAAAGGCGCAGTAGAGTTAGTGACTCAAGACCCAGAGCGCATGCACTGGTGTTTTTATGCTAAAATTTCAAAACTACAAGACACCATTCAAGGAGACACCACCTGGAATACTCGTCAGAAAAAGGTTTTGGATACTTTTGGATTTTTGGGCCCCATCGCGAATGCCTACGTTGATGTTTATAAAGATTCAAGATACCTCCGTTGGGCAGCACTCTATTATTCAAAAATATCTGAATGGGTGTTTTTCAAAAAGGTGAATCCAACGCCTGATAGTACCCTCAATTTTGTTCAGAATTCGCGTTCAGATTTAGAACCATGGGTTCAAGTTCAAAAAACGAACGGCCAAGTCACCACTACTTCTGTTTTTTCAAAATACGGAATTTCGCTTGCGCCTACGATCGCGGGCTCCGGACAAGTAAATCCCCTCAATAGTAATATTACGCAGAATCCTGAAACCACACAGGACCCAGCTGTAACCACTCCAGTCACAGCGCCTGCAACCGCAGAAGCTGTACCAACTGAGGATCCAAGTAGAGCACCAGCCTCCGCTACTAAAGCGGTTCCAGCGCCTGCGGCAGTTACCCCCGATGTCGCACCAGATCTTTAATGAACTAAATGTGTTGTATTTGAAGTACCATTGAGTATTCGCACACTTACTCGGCAACTTTGATCTATTGCCCACTTCTTTCTAAATAGGTATTCTAGAATGAGAGGTGCGCATGTATTTTATTACGAATTTTCAGACTATTCTATCTTTTCTATCTTTAACCATCCTCATTGGATTCACATCTGCTTGTGGCAAAGCCACGACCGCAGCATCTACGGATGATGCATCTACTTCGGGGACCGTTGCCGCAGCAGTGGGTGGTGCAGCTAATGGCTCCTCAGGTGGCACATTGGCAAACTTTTGGATCGATCAGAAATCTGAATCAAAAATGTGCTCATTCTTAGATGCATTTTTGCCGCTTAAAAACGCAGAAGCCGGAACTACGTGTCCGACGATTGCGAGTGGTACCGTTGCTAACTGCTCTGTATCTGCAAACACTGCAACCCTCACTTATTCGAATTGTAGTTATTCATCTTCAGCTGCCGTTTGGAACGGAACACAGTTTGTGGCATTTACGGGCGCGACTCCCGTTTGTGGAAGCGCATTCCCGAGTGCCATGTCTAGTGTTACTCGAACTTTTTCCTTAGGCACTTCGCGTACATCAGCAGCAGGTGTAGGCGTAATCATTGATACCACCGGCGCCGCCACGGCTGCAGATGGAAATGTGTATAGCGGAGGAACAACGGTGAGTTTTTCAGGAGGCCTCAGGACACAGATTGCGATCGCTGGATTAAATTTAAATAGTACCCGATTCAGACACACAGTGACCACTAATGCAGGTGGATCGCCTCTCGTGATTTCAAACGGTAATACAATTACTTCGGGAACGGTCATCACATTTCATAATTTGGCACATCTCAAAGCATCATCTAGCTTCACTAATGTTGCATTCAAGGCTGGGTGCTGTACTCCAACCTCTGGTACCATTACGACCACTTTTTCAACAATCAGTGGAGTAACCCCGAGCACACTAGGGGCAAAAATGAATGGAACGACAGAGACGCTCGTATTCACCGGATGCGGGACCGCGAATTATGAGGGACTTGATGGAACCAATGGCTTAGTGAGTTTAGGGCATTGTTTCTAGAACTTAGCGACGAGGGCAGTGGTAAACATGGAATCTGTTTTGTAAATAGCCCCAACAGGTGGTTGATTGTTGTACTTAATCAAATAACCCGCCTTCATCGAAAACATTTCTGATATAGCAGCACTACCCGAAAGCTCTGTGTTGAGCTGATAGGCCTCAGAAGTGGTAATATTAGGTAGAAACTCAATCCACCACTTGATCGTAAATGTTTTCGTAAACATTCTCTCCAGCTCGTTATAAAGTCGCAAAAAGTTTATATTTTTGAAGCCATCCAAGGTGTAATTCTCACGAGTAAAACGATAACCTAACTCCGAGGCCCACTTAAACTGTTCTGTTTTTACAAAAGTATATCTGCCACCTAAGTCTGAATTGTAGCGCTGAAGGATACCTTGATACTTATTACTTTCCACGGCTTGACCAAGGAAGATACCAATTTGATCTGATAACTCGCGTTCATAACGAAGGCCAAGGCCCCACTGGTAGGCCTGTTGATTTCCGGCATTGGAAGTTGTTAAGAAGTTTGCACCAAACTTTACAATATTCTTATTCCATTCGTACGCCGTTTTTTCCTTCAGTGAAATGGTATCGGTTTGCGTGTTTCCGCCGGTGACCACTACTCCTGCTTCCGATTCATTTTTAAGCGTGGCCGCAGAATCATCTGCATAAGCGGTATGTATTGAGGCAATCAATAAGAAAACGATGATACAGTTCTTCATATTATTTATCCTTCCGATTCATTTCTGTCTCGAGCCAAACTTTACCGGACGGGGAATTTAAATTCTTCCACATCATGGATTCAACTGGCTCGGGAGCTCGTTGGTTGTACTTAGCATTTGGTTTTTTGTTGTAAAGGGTCTCTACAGTACCGTTCACTACAAAGTAAATTAATTGGCCAATGGGCATACCCGCGTAAACGCGGACGGGTTTACGTACAGAAATTTCGAGTGTCCAGAAATTACAGAATCCAACATCACCCTTTCCGGCAGTTGCATGAATATCAATGCCGAGACGCCCTGTGCTTGATTTTCCCTCTAAAAACGGAACATGTGCATGAGTCTCTGTATATTCGAGCGTCACGCCCAAATAAAAAACATCCGGTTGCAATAAAAAGCCTTCGGGCGGAATCTCAAATTTTCTAATCGTATTGTGCTTTTTCGCGTCTAGCTCGTCGTCCACATAAACAGCAAGTATCTTACCCAAGTGAACATCATAACTATTGGTACCCAGGCATTGTTCATGAAACGGTTCGACTTTGATCGTTCCTTTTTCCATTTCCTTGCGAATTTCAACGTCACTTAAAATCATGAATTCTCCTTTGGGTTCTTATTTCACAACAAAATTCAAAATCTTATTTTGAACATAAATGATCTTCACTACTTCTTTACCTTCAATAAATTTGGCCACGCTTTCAATTTTACGAGCTTGTGTTTCCAATACCGCCTGCGCGAGCCCCGGTTCAACCTCAAGTGTTCCGCGTAGTTTACCCAATACTTGCACGGCGATCGTCACCACATCTGACTTTACCAGTTCAGGGTTAAAACCAGGCCATGGTGAATAAGATAGAGAATCCTTTTCCCCCAGTGCATGCCACATTTCTTCGCAAAAGTGCGGAGCATAGGGTGCAAGCAATTGAATAAATGGTTTCATTGCGGCTCTCGGCGGCTGTTCCTTGCTTGTAAAATGATTTACGAAAACCATCATTTGAGAAATTCCGGTATTGAACCTGAGTCCTTCAATGTCTTCTGTGACTTTCTTAATGGTTTGATGAAGCATCTTTTCGTCATCGCTGGTCATCGGCACGTCCGCGACCTTTAAAGTGTCTGTTGCTCCATCCCGACC
This sequence comes from Oligoflexia bacterium, assembly GCA_903845155.1. Lineage (GTDB taxonomy): Bacteria > Bdellovibrionota > UBA1018 > UBA1018 > CAIMNF01 > CAIMNF01. The sequence continues at coordinate 1,769 of CAIMWN010000287.1, read as the reverse complement.
ATCATTGAAGAAAAGTCGGTATGCCCGATTTAAAAACCGGAACGAACCTTCAATCGCGGTGGTCGACCAAGGCTTATCCTTTTCGAGTGGACCCATAAACATTTCATAGAGTCTTAAAGTGTCGGCTCCATACTCTTTAACTACGTCGTCGGGATTAATCACATTTCCCCGTGATTTAGACATCTTTTCGCCGTCCTCACCCAGAATCATTCCCTGATGAATGAGTTTCTTAAAAGGTTCATCGTGCGTAACTAAGCCGCAGTCGAAGAGAACCTTAGTCCAAAACCTTGAATAGAGTAAATGCCCAACAGCATGCTCGTCGCCACCCAGATACAAATCAACTGGCATCCAATATTTCTCAGCATCCTTACTCCACGCTTCTTTGTCATTGTGCGGATCACAATAACGAAGGAAGTACCAAGATGATCCTGCACTACCAGGCATGGTGTCCGTCTCACGTAAATACGTCTCACCTGTTTTCGCATCTTTCACTTGACGCCACTGTTTAATTTCGGGCGCTGAACTCGCGAGTGGACTTTCGCCCGTGCCGGTCGGTTCATAACTAGTGACATCAGGTAAAACAACAGGCAAGTCTTGGTCTTTTAGCGGAACAATTTTTCCACTTGCGTCTTTAATGAGTGGAAAAGGTTCACCCCAATAGCGTTGTCGAGAAAAAAGCCAGTCGCGCAGTTTATATTTTATCGTGCGTGAACCAATTTTTTCTTTTTCTGCCCATTCGATCACTTTTGCAGTCGCCGCCTCTGTTTTTAAGCCGGTGATGAAACCTGAGTTTACCGATAGTCCTTCACCAGAGAAACATGCACCGTCTAGAACGCTAGCCTTTGCGCCTGGCTTTAAATCTTCAGACACCACAGTTTTAATCGAAAGGTTAAATGTTTTGGCGAACTCATAATCACGCTCGTCATGAGCGGGGACCGCCATCACTGCTCCAGTACCGTAGGTCATCAGCACATAATCAGAAATCCAAACTTGAATTTTCTCACCGTTTACGGGATTAATTGCAAATGCGCCCGTAAAACAGCCCGTTTTCTCTTTCGAAGCGTCTTGTCTTGCGATTTCCGATTTCTGTGAAGCTTCTAATTGGTATGTTTTAACCGCCGCACTTTGTGCAACAGTAGTGATTTTATTCACTAATGGATGCTCAGGTGCTAGGGCCATATATGAAACTCCCCAGAGAGTATCCGGACGAGTCGTAAAGATTTCAAACGAATCTTCTGCGCCGTCTACTTTAAATTTCATTTGTAGGCCGACACTTTTTCCAATCCAGTTGCGCTGAAGCTCTTTAGTGCCTTCGGGCCAATCCAATTGATCTAAGCCCTGAAGTAATTTTTCTGCATACTCTGTTATTCGAAGCATCCACTGACGCATTGGCACTCGGTAAACCGGGTGACCACCACGTTCAGATTTTCCATCCACTACTTCTTCGTTTGCAAGAACGGTTTTTAATTCCGGGCACCAGTTCACCGCCACTTCAGTTTGGTAAGCAAGACCTTTGTCTAAAAGTTTCAGAAAAATCCACTGTGTCCAATGGTAGTATTTGGGGTCACAAGTTGCCACTTCTCGGGACCAGTCATAACTGAACCCCAGAGTTTGAAGCTGCCTTCTAAAGTTTTCAATGGCGGCGTTGGTAGTCTTTGCCGGATGAACCCCGGTCTTGATTGCAAATTGCTCGGCCGGCAATCCAAATGCGTCCCATCCCATAGGATGGAGAACATTAAAACCTTTAGCGCGTTTGTAACGGGCAAGGA
>CAIMWN010000286.1 GCA_903845155.1 Oligoflexia bacterium | reverse complement strand
GACCCCAACGGCATTGACTTCTGTTACCCAAATTGCAGTGATGAATGGGATGATTGCTGCCTATAATGGGACTGGAGGTGCTGGAAATGTTGAAAATTATTGCGCACTCCGAAGTATTAATGGTGGCACCAATAATCGTGTCGATTGCTGGGGTGGTGCTCAATTATTTACGACTGCGATGACTGGGAATGGAAAGACCTATAGTTTTTATGGTCGTTATGGATTTGATGTTCCTGGCGCAGGTTCAGCATGGAAAATTTTTGGCGGTGCAGATCACATGTGCTTGGTGCTAACGGATCAAGTAACGATGTATTGCTGGGGTGAAAATACATCAGGTGAGTTAGGGCTAGGGACTTCAAATGGTTATGCTGTTGCAACCGATGGAACTGCGTATAACGGAAGCGCTAATCCTTATCGCCCTTCTTCTTATACTGGCCCAATTGGAACTGGAGCTTTTAATGGGCCAGCATTAGTGCCCTCCTTTGTGCCAACTAGCCCAGTTGCATATAAAATTACCAATGTTGTTATGGGCGTAAATGAAACGTTTGTTTTACTCACTTCAACTGATGGTAACAGTACTACCAAACTTTTTGATTGGGGCTATAATGGCAGTGGTAATTTAGCGCGTGGAACAGTCGGAACAAATATGACTACACCTGGCGAGGTAACCGTTCTTGCAAATCTTATCGAAGATATTCGTGCTTCAAAAGATAGCAATAATGCTTGTGCAATTTTAAAGGATGGAACGCTAAAATGCTGGGGAGACAATACCTATGGACTAGTGGGCAACGGAACACTGGCTTCTCTAATTACAACTAAACCGATTATTACTCCTACTCAAGTCGTGATTGATCCACCTAACGGGAATCATACTACTGCAAAAACATCTACGCCTTTATCTAATGTTGCAGATGTTGCAATAGATTCAAATGGAGCATTTGCGCTCACCAATAATACTGGGACTGGCAGTATTAGTCTCAGGAGCTGGGGTTTTTCAACTGTAAATATTGCATACTCTGCCGCGACTGAAAATAATTATGTTTCTATGTTGCCCAGACCAATTAATTTTGGAGCTGGAAAAATGGTTGTAAAAATAGCTTCCGATGAAAACGGTGATTTTTGCGCCATTTTAAATGATGGTACCGTTTCTTGTGCGGGCACTGGTACCAATGTAAATGCAAGCGATGCCGGGGCATCGCTTATGGTACCTACCGTAGTGGGGGCAGGTACTCTTCCTTCGTTTAGCGGTGCAAATGCAAATATTGTTGCTGTCGCGTCAGGTTTTTGTGCAACGAATGGTGGACCCAGCGATACGGTTTATTGTTGGGGATCTAATAACTGGTGGGATTTTGGGATTCCGAAATCTGGGAATCTGACAGCAATGCAGTCTTTTGTTAACTCAGCAAGCAATAACTATTTGGAAGGAGTGCAATTTGGTGCAGGGAGTGATACTCAAGGCGGAGCGTATTGTGTGCTTGGGTCTGACAATCTTTTATACTGCTCTGGTAGAAATGCCTCGTACATGATTTCTCCCGCTGGATCAAATACATTTACTTATCCCAATTCCGGATCAGGAGTCTTATTTGCCGATTTAGTTTCTCAATTTAGTTTAGGAAATAGCTTTGGGATGGCTCTTTTACAAAGTGGTTCAGTTAAAGTTTGGGGAGCAGGAGCTTATGCCGGATTAGGAGTAAATAATCCAAACACGACTGCCCCTTGGGTGACGGGTAATATCTATGCAAGTCCAATTACTCAATATCCAGATAGCACTAATATAAATGGAACCAACTCGGCAGTTTATTTGAAGGATGCTCAAGGAAATCAAATCACTGGGGTTTCAAAAGTTTCTGCAAGGGTAAATTCAGGTTGTTTTATGAAAAATGATTCTGCAGCCTCCGTCTGGTGTTGGGGCGGCAGTGCTCAAGAAGTGGGTGAGGTAAATACAACTCCTTATTATGCAACTCAGGTAACTACGCTTCCTAATAAAAGTATCACACCTACTCAGTATGTAACTGACATTAACTCGGGGGCAGGAGTGACTTGTGCTCTCCTTCATGAATTAGATGGTAGCGGTAATCCAATAGGAAGAGTGGAATGCTGGGGGATTTCCGTAGCTGGAATTGACCGCCCTGGAAATGGCTCTGGTTCAGTGTACTCGCCTACCCACGCCCTGTTAGGTTCGGCAAATATTCAAAAGCTGTGGTCTGCAGGCGGTTACTATTACTTTGTAATTGATAGTACTGGCCAAGTGTGGACTTGGGGATGGAGTACGCCGTACGGAATGGAAGGCCAAAGTGTTTTGGTGAATCCATACAACGAAGTTTCGGGTTATGGACAAGGTGCCTTTTATGACCCTGATTCGGAAAGTATGGTTCCGTAGTTCTGACATATGGATTTCTTCGGCAAGGGTCAGTAATTCTAAAATGATTTTAATTACTTCGGGTGGCTGCTCATGACGTCCGATAATGTTTGTTATGTAAAGTCAGTGTAGTATTGATCGCCGATCGTGTCTGGGGCTTTACTAGATTTAGTGCTAGCGATGAACCGTAGATCATAAGCACTATCAGCTGTTTTATCTTGATGACGTAATTTTTACTGTTTCATACATCATGAATAAACTAAGAACTAACCAACTCAATGACCAAAACCAATGGGGTAAAATAAATAACTTTTGCATTGCATGAGCGTCACTTGTATTTGATTTTGAAGACCCAAGAGTGAAAAGCGTTCGAAGGTCAAAAAGTGCATTGAGTGCAGTTTGTATCGATATAAATAACAAAATGGTTTGTGTATAACGATTAAAATCTGAGTATTGTAGAGAGGCTAATGCAGTACCTAGAAGTAAAATACTAAAAAACCCCAATGCGTTTCGCATCCAAAAAAGAAGACTGATCCCCATCATGGCAGATAAGCTTATTGCTAGAGTACGCGGTGTGAACAGAGAATGGGGTTGGCCCGCATGGATCGTCAGATAAAAAATGGCGCATCCAAGTGCACTCGTGCCAAGATAGCCAGCACTGCTAATGATGCCCTTTTTAATACGGTTGGGCACAATATTGTAGTGAGTGAGCCCACTACCATTCGCTGCAATTGTAATTTTGATCGAACTACCACCTAGGATTGTCGCGGTTAGCGCATGACAACATTCATGAGCCCAGGTGGTAAAGATCTGAAAAGGAAACAAGATCGTCCGCCCAAGTGGGAAAAGAGAAAGAAAAAACGAAAGCCCTAAAACGAAAGCTAACTCCCGCGAAATCATCGCCGTCACTGTGCTCTCTCCGCGCTAAAAATTTCTATTTTGTTGTCACCGACTACATAGCCTATTTGAATAGGCCTACAGCAGCGAAAAAACTTCTCAACTTCCATTGCCTTCATCCTCATTAGAAATAGGTTTAGTTAAATACATGGAGCTATATTATCAGAGAAATTGGAAAAGTGTTTGATCACTATTATATTGATTTGCCCACCATGCCGTAAAAAATAAAAAAGGACAGACCTAGTTAAAAGTCTATCCTTTTTTATTTCATATAAACTAAGGTGTAATGTTACTTCTTACTTTTTTTAGCAGCAGCTTTTACTGGTTTCTTAGCTACGGCTTTTTTCTTTGCTTTAACGGCAGGACGGGCTGCAGTTTTTTTAGTCGCAGCTTTTTTTGCTTTTTTAGCATTTAAAAGTGCATTGATTTTGTTTTGAAATTGCTCTAATTCCTTTTTTTGAACAGCAAGAAACTTAGCAGTGTTCTTGAGTGAAGTTTTTACTTCTTTATCAAGATGATGATAGTTGTTTTGAGTGTGCTCAATGATTTCTTTGATGTTGGTTTTTACGTCATGAAAACGATCCACTGAAATCAAAGATTCAATTTTAGTTTTAAATTCAGCAAGTTTATCTGCTACAGCAGTTTTTGCATCAGAAATGGTGTGAGTCGTATTGTCGTCAGTCATTTTAGTTCTCCTGGGGTGGGATTTTAGTTTAATAAATATTGGTTTCGATCCTGATCCTATCTCAATCCATCAAAAACGCATACACCTATTTAAAACACATGAGTCCCCTATTGATTAACGCCAAGTGCATTGCTTCATAAACGCATTTTTGGTGTCATTGTTATAGATCCCCAGGAGCGCATTCTTAAATGAAACCTGCTTAGATATACCTGTGATGGTCATCATAATGTTAGCGGGTCCACCAGTGGCGCTTGCATGTCCATAGCCAATAATCCCATAAGTGGTATTGGACTCTTTTTTGGCCTTAAAAGTGAGAATTCCCACCCCTTCATAAATATAATCCGTGATTAATTGATGATCACTCATTTTGCAGTGATTGAGTTCAGCTTTAGAAAAGCACAGTCTTACGGCGTCAGTCGCGAGGTCGTAACTATCTCTAGAAAGGTAAACGGCACAGTCCATTGCAAGAGCGTTTTGTGCGAACAGGGAACTGAGGAGTAAGGCGATTATTTTTGTATTCATTTTATCTCATTCTTTCGGTTTAGTGTTTTGTTGAGGCACAGGTGTACCATTTTGCGGTATTCCTACAATAGAAAATAAAGACTATAATTAGTCTAATCTGGAATAACTGAAAAGCTCGCAGGTCTTTGCGACTAAATGAAGGGCTCTAGGGAGGCATGGGTACTAAGGGAAGAGGAACGCGGTCTAGTGGAGACGGACGCAAGTAGTTTTAATTTTAAAAAAACCATCCATAGATCCATGATCCGCGCATTTATTGAAAATGGTCTTCGCAGTAATTGAAGTTTCATTTCTCACGCAAACTTCATTATGGAATCGCTCTCTCGCTCTTTGGCGAGCTTCTTCTTCGTTTTCACCTAGGCCTTCGAAATGCGTGCCGTAAAAGTCTGTGAAGCACTTGTAATCCGAATGATGATCGTACTCGTGGGTCGCTCCTTGAATCACGATGGTAGTTGGAGGCGGTGTGGCTTCAAGCACTTTTAGCCCATTTTCATACCCTGTTCGATATGATTCTAAAATGGCAGGTTTGTTGTCCGCAGGGCAGTTCGTATTGTAGATTTGTATATTCATGGGTCTTCGCGCCCGTGCTTCATTCATCCCGTTTGCGTAGGCTTCTTCTTTATTGCAATTACTATCAATCCAGTTTTTTTTCATCTGAGCGCAGGAAATAAGGTTCATGGCCATGCATAAAAAAAGAAGAAGCGTAGAAGTGTTTTTCATAGAGATAGTTTATCACATCAATAAAAATACAACCCTATCAAAATTCTGACGTGATGATCATTGAGTACAACGATAGATCCGTATGCTATGATCAATTCTATTCACTATGACTGACACATTTATTGATCATGTTTCTGACACCGCATTGTGGGTTGCAGTTTATCGTGCTGAGGAATCAAAACGTAAGGACGCACTCTTTTACGACGCTTTTGCAGAAGTATTGGCGGGGGCACGGGGTAAGAATATCGCGTCCAAAATAACCAAGTCTCACGTCACAGGTTGGACCGTAGTCATTCGAACATATATTATTGATCAGTTTATTCAAAAACTTGTTTCCCAGGGTGTTGATACCGTTATTAACTTGGGTGCCGGACTCGATACCCGTCCTTACCGATTAAAACTTCCGAGTGCACTACGATGGATTGAGGTCGACCACCCTCAAATGATCGAGCTGAAAAATGCAAACCTCGCCAATGAAAAGCCACAATGTAAACTAGAGCGCTTCGCGATTGATTTAACCGACGATAAATTAAGACAAGAATTCTTTAATAAAATAAGTACTGAGACGACCAATGCACTGGTGATTACCGAAGGCGTAATTCCGTACCTCACTGAAGAACAAGTCGCCTCGCTCGCTCTTGATTTGAAAGCGCATGCTTG
>CAIMWN010000285.1 GCA_903845155.1 Oligoflexia bacterium | reverse complement strand
TGATTGGCTGGCGTGCTGACGCCATTGGAAAGGGAAGCACCATTTCCAAGCGCAAGCGCAAGTCCTCCACTGACTGAAACTGCAATGCTGCGCGAGTCAACAATCACACCCGGCGACAAATACCCTCTTCCCGAATCAGCATTTGCATTCCCCATCGAATTCAAAAATGCATCGGTGTTGGTTTGGGATGCGATCGAATTATTAAATTGATTTTCCATATTGTTAGCCAAGGCATCGAGTTGCGTCTGAATCGCAGCTCCTGCTCCAGGATACTGCCGGTTGCTAATCGTCAACGTGAACGCATAAGTATTTGAACTCGCAAGCAGGCACTGTAATGCAAAGATGATCACCCCAAAGTGAAGGTGAAATGGGAACATACTTTGAACATTATTTAGTTTCTGTATTTGCATGAACTCCTATCGGATTTATGGGATGAAGTATGAAATTTCATAGTGAATCAGACGAGGATTGATGTACATTTTTGCCAAAATCGCCTATAGTAGTAGTCATAAACCTGTCGGAAAGTGGCACCCCATGAGCAATTATTGGCTATTTAAATCTGAACCTGAGACCTATTCTTTTCAAACTCTTGCGAAAGAAAAAAAGACAACCTGGAACGGCGTGCGCAATTTTCAAGCGCGAAATTTCTTACGCCAATGCAAAAAGGGAGACTTCGCTTTTATTTATCATAGTGGCAAAGAGAAAGCGGTGGTCGGCGTTTGTCGCATTCTGAAAGACGGCTACTTGGAGCTCGACCCAAAAAAACCGGGGGAGTGGACGCAACTCGATGTAGCTTATGCACTTCAACTCAAGTCACCCGTTAGTCTTGCGATGATAAAGAAAACACCTGCATTGAAAACGATGCCGCTCATTAAACACACGCGGCTTTCCTGCATGCCGGTCGATGAAAAGGAATTTAAAACAATTTTAGAAATGGGTGAAGCATGGGACGCTTTTCAAAAATTGAAGTAAGTTGGGCTCCTTTTAGTATTTGCAAAGAAGGTGAGAAAGCGCCCTACCCTCGCGCGCTCTCCACACCAGAGGGCTTGGGTGATCGACTGCGCTTTGTTGCTTTTGCAGAAAAACAGGCAAGCCTTGCTTTTACTCTCGCGTCTGAAATTTTCACAGAAGAGAGCGAAGTCGTGAAAAACTTATGGCGAATGCTAGCAACCGAGGAAGAAAAGCACTTGAACTGGCTACTTGCCCGCATGCAGGAGCTTAAGATTGATGTGACGGAGCGACCGCAATCGCTCTCGCTATGGCATTCATTCGATCGTTGCGAAAATGCACAACAATTCGCGATTTTCATGGCAAATGCAGAGGAACGGGGGCGCGAAGCAGGCGAAAAGTTTTATCAAACATTATTAGAGATAGACCCGGTCACCGCGACGATATTTCAGCAAATTGCACTGGAAGAACGAGAGCACATTGCGATGGCAAAAAACATTTCTCATCATATTAAAATATGAATTGCAGATTTCGTCAAAAACCTATCACTTACTCATGATGCAAATCATCCCCTTGAAACAAATCTGATCAAAGTCTTTAGTTCCACGTCAAGCGCCCGATTTAATTCATTAAAGTTTGGATGCACCCTCAAATAAGCTCTGTTGTTTTTGCAACAAGTAAGTAATAATTATACAAAGCGGTAATGAATACTATTTTAGTGATCAAACTATTGGGGGAAGCAAAGTGAATCAGTTAGCTCTAAATTATCTAAAAGCAAATTATAAAAGTAATAGAAAAGGATTTACATTAACAGGCTCCAGAAAAACTCAAAAAACAGCTGATTTTATAAATGGATAAAGTATAACTGATGAATGCGCGGAAACTTATCAGAACAAAATGACCTATTCAATTATACCCCCATTGAAGAAATGATCCCGAAAACTCAT
>CAIMWN010000284.1 GCA_903845155.1 Oligoflexia bacterium | reverse complement strand
GTTTCCGCGCATTCATCAGTTATACTTTATCCATTTATAAAATCAGCTGTTTTTTGAGTTTTTCTGGAGCCTGTTAATATGGGCTGCACTCACTGCTGCAGTAGTAGCTAAAATTGCGGCACTCGCAGCGCCACCGGTAAATACCGTTCCTGCTGCCATCAGTAAAGTTAAAGAACCTTTGTATAGAGCCTGGTTCCCGCTGATGACATTTTGATTACACTTTTTTGAGCTGCAAATAATCTTAGCGTAAAGTTTTTGGTCGTCAGGCTTCAGTTGGTGGACCACTTGCCCAAACAATTGAGGATAGGAAGCATATTGTTGGTAGAGTGCCCCCATTTGATACTTTCTATCGCCACTCACCCCACACTCTAGTGCACCTATTTGATGTCTTGCTTGGCTCACGAGTGCCACTTCTGGAACGAGCACTGTGGCCATCACTCCTGTTTTCTCATGGTAGTTGGGCAGGCCATTATTAGAACAGATTTTGAGCTGTGAAAGTGCCGTCTCGCGGAATTCACTCTTTGCGTCTTTGATTAGTGTAGGTAACGACAGAGTCTGGATATCTGAGTAATCTTCGCATGTTCCTTTTCCAAATTTTTTCAATTTCTTTCGAACTGAATCAGTCATCGCATACGGTCCCGCTACTGGGTCTGTAAAAAGTTTATCGAGTTCAATGTTCAATTCTGCTGTGACTGAAGCCTGATTCTCACTATTACCGCTTCCCTTAGGATCTAGCAAACTGCAGATATTCACGAGTTCTTTGAAGTGACTTCGAAGTGCTAAACTCACTTCCGGATCACTCTTGCTGAGAAAATGCTGTTTTCCATTTCTTAAATAATCTGATAGGCCATCCTGAAGTGCTTTAGCTGATTCCTGGCCGTTACAGATTTCTGATTTCGAATCGAGGTCGAATTTAGAGCAAACTTCTTCTAAGTTTCCACTTTTAATTGCCCTAAGCTCATCTTCGTTCGCTACAAAAGGTAATGCAGAAATGACCTTCGAAAATATCTTTCGATTCATTTCAGAAACTAAATTTTTTCTCATCAGATCGCTCATGGCATTTGCTGACTCCATGTACACACCTTTAAGTTTGGAAGGTAAGGCGTCATTGGCGCTGGCACAAAGTCCTTTTTGAAATTGTGCGTCTGCGAGTGCATCTTCTTTTGAGCAACTTCCCAGTTTTGATGGATCCAGCATTGCATTGTTTCGCCTCGCAATTTCGTAGTTCTTTGAACCGCTTAAGTAAGCATTTTTTGCACTGAGTAGGGCTTTTGCTAAGGCGTCTGCATTGTTTTTAAAGTCAGAATAAAGTGCTTGATCCACGTTGTTCAATGTTTTGTTTTTCGCTACAAGATCCATCGCTTTTTTTAGTTTATTAAAGCGATCATTCACCTGATTCATGCAACTCGCACTTTTTTCTTGGGTTGCGGAATTTGAATACTTGCCATCTGTCAATTTCTTACAAGTTTCTGCTTCTCTTTTAAGATTGAGGACTTCTTTATTTAAATCTTTTTGGTAAAATTGATGAGCACAATAATTTTTAAGACTCACATCCTGAAGGCTTGCAAGCGTGACTTTAGTTTGTTCGAGTTTCTTGGTTACTCGGGCTTGATTGATTGAATAATCTGTTTCCCGGTAATGAGTGACGAGTGCAGTACTATCGGTAGGATTATCAGTACTGCCACCATTCCTTTTTGTATAATTATTGTCTAGCTTGCTGGATGAGGCAAAGCCAGCAGAGTAGATATTACAAGCCGGTACAGAGCCTGACATGCGGAATGTTTTAAACTTACTTTCATTTTGGATTACTAAATTCCCATTTGCATCGAAGGCCAGGCCACCTGTTTCCTTCATGCAGTCTGGTAGTTCATCAGAATAGGTCTTCAGCGCATCACTTTGTGATTTGATTTTGTTTTGCGTATCAAAAAAGAAGTCTTGCGCCCAAGAGGGATCATTACTTTTAGATTCAAATCGCGCGCAATTCGAATCTTCAGCCACAGCCGTACTCATGGAAAGAGTCATACTCATCCATGTGCACCATACTGAAATTAGCAGCGAAGTTTTGTTCGACATATCCTATAAGACATATCGGAGTTTCTTAAGATTTCCTAAATTGCGTCACGCTTTTGACTTATTCAAGAGGGCTTTCAGCAAGATACTCTGATTGAGGTTGTGTTACGGTTGGCAAGTGAGGTGGCTGTGTCAACGGCATGGGGTATGGGTCGAATTCCATTTTTGGTTCCACTGCGTGTTTCACATGAGAGATGATACCCATTTTTTCCAGTCCTCTAATCATCATATAGGTAGTATCCATCTCCCACCATTTTCTGCCATGGGCTGCGCATCGGGGAAAAGCGTGGTGATTATTATGCCAACCCTCACCTGCAGCAAGGAGCCCTACCCACCAACAGTTTCTGGTTTCATCGTTGGTTTTGTAAGTTTGATAGCCCCATTTATGGGACGCTGAATTCACAAACCACATGATGTTCCACATCAATGCTAATCTGAAGAAAACTCCGCAAAGTACTAAACCCACGCCGCCAAGGGCGTAAGCGAGGGGAATGGTTGCAACGGCAAACCAGAGCCAGTTTTTATTCAACCATACTAAGTATGTATCTTTCGTTAAATCAGACGCATATTTTTTCACTTCGCTTCCAGTGCTTTCTTCAGAAGTAAAATTGAAGAGATGTAATACATGGGAATACCAAAATCCTCGTCTTGAATTATGTGGATCCCCTTCTTGATCGGAAAAGTGATGATGGGCCCGATGAGCAGCAGCCCAATAGATAGGTGCGCCCCCTCCCAATGCCGCACCAATGGTAACTAAAGTATAAGTTAACCAATTTGGTGACCTAAATGCCTGATGGGTAAGTAAGCGATGATACCCCATGTTGATGCCGAGAGGCGCAACAATAAAGACTCCCACCATGGCCACCCAAAATAATGACCACGTAAAAAATGGAATTGCCGCTAATGCCAAAACATGGACAGTGAGAATCCAAAACACATTACTGCGATGAATAACGAAGGGTTTCTTTAGTGCTTTTTCCATATGAATCTACCTCATCAATAGAATAACTTAAAAACTGCTCATCAATGGAACAGATGCGAGCAAGAAGAAAAACTTACGGAGCACTTACACAATTCTGACTCTAGTGGCAGTTGAGTAGATTTGAAAATTGGCCTGTAATGACTCACTGGCGATCAGTGCTGAAAAATGTGGCACGGATTGAATAGAGATGTATTATTAAATGATGAGTGTTAAAACGCTAGCGACATTACTTTTCGTCTTTACTGTTACTGCTACAAACGCTTCCGCACGAGAATACCGTTTTTTTGGGTATCACCTCCCTGCGCCCCCTGCTAAAGGAAGCGATGTGGATCGTCAGGATTTCACTGAACTGCATCAATATCAAGATGAGCGAACCCCTGCCGAATGCGCAATAGCTCAGACTGAAAGTCATTTAACCTTAGAGGACGCTTTCGGTCCAAGCACTGGTGTATTAACAGCCGCAGAAGTGAAGAAAGTAAAATTTCTCAGTTTTCGGATCATTGCTAAAGCCGCTATTGCAGTTCTTTATTATAAAACGAAATTTAAACGTCCTCGCCCTTATAATGAAGACAGTACCCTTGTTCCATGCGTTCAAAAGCCAGGCCCACATGATATGGCTTATCCAAGCGGCCACGCCACGACAGGATATGCTTTGGCACTAGCACTCGCAAAAAAGTTCCCCGCAAAAAGCGATCTGATTATGAAACAAGGCTTACAAATAGGTAATAATCGTTTACTCGGTGGCGTTCATCATCCCTCTGATGTGGCGGCCGGGCGTGCTCTTGCAGTCCAAGTTGTAAATCATATGGCTATCTGAGATATTTTTTCATGTTTTATGCCTCACTCGGCCAATTTCCTTGTGTTTCTATCTGCGCTCATTCATGAAGCACCGGGCTGTTCATTAAATAATGGTTATGTAACAGATTAATACTTGATCAGACATTGGAGAAATGGCGCGGCTGTCATGTTTCTAACGTTCCATGATTGCCTCTTTTTTATTTATCTGAAAAAAAGTTGTCTAAGGTTTTATCCACCCTTAAAGTTTTATTAAATGATTTTTCAACGGCGAAAAGATTTTTTTTCACCGATGTAAATCGAGAGGTTTTAATGAGTTTTATATCTTCTTTTGTCCTGTCTGTTTTGTCACTCGTTTCTTTGAGCACAGCAAATGCTAGCCAAATCACCGGATTAACCGCCACCAACCTGAGTAATAGTACTAATGCGAGTACGTTGGTAGATGGAGTGGCGAACTCGACTGTTACTCCGTGGATTTCTTCCAACCCATGGAGTGCTGCAAATTATCCGATGCGCGCGGTGATTAATCTTGGCAACAATTATAACGTTTCACAGATTGCATTATTTCACGGAACCGGCACTTCGGTTGGTGTGGTGGGAGTGTACTATCTTCCTATTGGCGGCAATTCAGGATCCGTAAGCCAATATAAATTAATCAGTAATCACAGCTTGGGTGCATGGAATGAATTAGAAACGGTCACTCAATCCGGTACCATTAAAACTCACTATTTAATGGTGACCTTTGCATCGTTGGCAAATTACGGAAATATTTCAGAGGTAGTGGTGAATGGTACGTTGGTGACGGCGCCTACGCCGACTCCAACTCCAAAGCCGTCACCAACCGCCACTCCTAAACCCACCCCCACTCCAACTCCAGTTCCCACGCCTACACCTGTGCCGACTCCAACCCCCACTCCAGTTCCAACTGCTACTCCGACCCCCGTTCCAGGGCTTTACGGTGCGCAAGCTTCCGTACCTATCAATCCGAATGGATTTGCATACGGTCTAAATGCGGGCTGGTATAATTCTAATCTTTCTGATTCAAACGTTTATCAATTAGGAGCGAGTGCCGGTGCACGCTCCACTCGTAATGGTCTTTGGGATACTTTTTTGCAAGAATTCGGGGATACCATCAGAACCGCTGATTTCTCATTCATGTACAACACTTTAGGAATGAGAAATACCATCACGATGGTGGAGCTCGATCAGGGGCTAGAGTATGGTGGCAGTACTCCTCAGTTTCCTGCGCCTGATAGAGATCCGGCAACTTATCCCGGACCAAGCGGAACAACGGCGACAGTTCAAAGTAATCTTTGGGCTGGCATGTACAACTCAATTTGGACCGATGAAGCCAATGGAGTCGTCAATCCTCAAAATACTCTGGCGGTTTATCTCTCTAATTTAATACAATATTACGGCCAATATATTCAATATTACGAAGTGATCAATGAGCCAGACTTCACTTATAATTGGCAGGCGGCACAGGCAGCCAAGGGTACCCCTGGAAATTGGTGGGAAAATATGCCAGTCGCAGGAGATACACCAAACATAAATACACCAGTTCCAAATTACATCCGAGTGCTTCGAGTAGTCTATGCGGTAGTGAAGCATTTCAAACCAGGTGCTTACGTTACGCCGGGTGGAATTGGATACGCACCATTCTTGGATTGTTTACTTCGTTATACAGATAATCCAGTCGATGGAAGTGTGACCGCGACTTATCCAAATACAGGCGGCGCCTACTTCGATGCAATCTCCTGGCACATTTATCCCGAATATTTCGACAATGTGTGGAGTAATGCCACCGGCGGATTTGTCCCAAAAAGATATTCAGATAATTTTATTCAAATTGTCAGGAATCAACATCAAGCACTCCAATCAGTGCTGAATAATCGTGGATATAACGGAGTGACTTATCCTAGAAAGTTAGAGTTAATGTCTGAAGGAAATATATCGCGGGTTCAAATTAACCCAGATTCGCAATGTGCAAGTGGTGGGTCTCAATGTACCGGAGGAACTGCAATGCAGGAAAACTTCACGGTGAAGGCACTCGTTGAAGCTCAACGAGACAATATGGCTGGTTGGTGGTGGTATGATACAGGCGATACTGCAAACGACACCAACACCACAGGGGATGTTTACGATTCGATCATGGGATTCTTTAAAAATCTCACCACTGTTTCATCCGTTTCATCAGCCGTGATGACCACACAGGGCTACACTCACTTGACCATGAGTACACTGCTGAATGGTTACCAATACGATGCGGGTTTATCTGCTTCATTGGCGATGCCGACAGGAGTAGATGGTGGCGCGTTTACGAATGCGTCCAATCAGCATATTTATGTTCTGTGGGCGGTGACTACTATTGATAACAGTGAAGCTGCGAGCGCAACTTACAGTTTCCCTGCGCCACTGGGAGTGTCTACTCTCACTCGCTATGAAGTACTCTACTCTCAAACAGCGACAGGAAACATGACTTCAAACGTAGCACCTATTAATATTCCGTTGACGGGGGCTCCGAGTTTCTTTAAATAAGCTGGGGTCCTGGTCTTACTCCGAATGGAAAAACGAAGATGGCATTTGCGGATGATCCCGACGGATATGAGATTGAATTTCTGCAAACTCCGATTGAATAAAGTGAATTTCTTACTTTAACTGCCGTAAAAGCGCCTTTCAAGTATTAGTGGTTCTTATTGATATAACGTGTTGATATTGCTGTAATATTACATATATGTGCTTTGGTCAATAACACTTGACTAAATTAATCAATTATGTTAAAGTGCTGAAATGTTTTACTCACGCTATTTCAATTGTCTCATGATCAGCATTTGTTTCGCCTCGAGCGCACACGCTAAAAGTAAAAACCCAGTCATCCATCAAATTCATCATGACCTGCTCGGTTGTATCGATCGCTTTCATCAAACGGTCGAAGAGAAATTAAATCTAATTTTATCCGACTATCATCAAAGTGAAAAAGAAAAAGAGAACGCGCTAAAAGCTTTAGACGAAAAATGGTTTTTATTCAGTTGGGCGGATAAAATTTACGATAAGGCCGCGCAGGGCAAGTGGGACTGGGAACATCCTGATCAGGTAAAAACGGAATCAGGAAAGATTCGAGCCTATTCTAAAAGAATGCTCGAGAAGCAACGTGAGTTTCATCAATTGAAAGATGTCTTGAATGAGGACACTTCCATTTACCCGCGCCTGAATTCACTCTTCGCTAAAACCGACAAACTTCAGACGCTGGATTTAAATGAATGGCACAATATTCGCGCGCTCATGCAGAAACGTGAGCAGGCTTATTACGATTTTATCGGTGATCAAGCACGCCAACAAGTGTACGAACGAGGCTTCGTGAATGTCATCGTTTGGAATAGGACGATGGGTTTAATTCAAGATCACTTTTACAGAAACGTGTCATGCGTAACCGTGATTGACCAACAAAGGATGTTAGTGCCGAAAAGCATGATCGATCAACATTCATATCAGTTAGTGGAAGACCAATCAAAAGTCTCCACCGAAATATAAAGGTTAAAAGGGATAGATGAGTACACTCAAAGGAAAAAAAGTCCTTATTACAGGGGGCGCTTCGGGCATTGGCCGCCTCATGGGGCAAGAATTAATTCAGGAAGGTATCGAGCTCCTGGTGATTTGGGACCTGAATGCCCAGCTCTTGCAAGAAACGAAGACCCACTTTCAAAAATGGAAGGTGCAAGTTGAGATTTACCCAATTGATATTACTGATACTGAAAAAGTGATCACTACGTTCCAGGAAATGACGGCAAAACTGGGAACTATCGACGTAATCATTAATAACGCCGGAATCATTGTCGGCAAAG
This sequence comes from Oligoflexia bacterium, assembly GCA_903845155.1. Classification (GTDB taxonomy): domain Bacteria; phylum Bdellovibrionota; class UBA1018; order UBA1018; family CAIMNF01; genus CAIMNF01. The sequence continues at coordinate 23,172 of CAIMWN010000284.1, read as the reverse complement.
AGTTTATTCACCACACACACGATGAAATTGACCGTACTCTTCATATTAATAGTTCATCGCCGATGCACATCGCAAAAGCTGCTCTACCTGGCATGCTTGCGCAAAAATCAGGGCATATAGTCAACATTGCCTCAGCTGCGGGCTTAATTTCAAATCCAAATATGTCAGTTTATTGTGCAAGCAAGTGGGCAATCATTGGTTGGTCGGATTCACTGCGAATTGAACTTGAACGGAACCAATCGGGAGTAAACGTAACCACCGTAATGCCCTATTATATTAATACAGGTATGTTCGCAGGTGTGCGCTCCCCTTTTATTCCTATTCTAAAACCTGAATATGTTGCGAGAAAAATCGTTTTATCGATTAAGACTGACAAAATATTTTTGAGGTTACCTTGGATCATACAACTCCTTCCTTTGATAAAAGGAATCCTTCCCACTCGTGTTTTTGACTTCATCGTGGGTCGTGCACTCGGGATTTACAATACGATGCGAACTTTTAAGGGTCGATCCCCCTAGTCCCTGCTCAATTATCCTCTTGAACTTCAGCAGAAGCACTGTAGCATTAAAGATATAAGCATTGGCCTCTGCAATGCTTTAACTGTGAGCACCTAACGTGCTTACTAACAAAGGAGAAACAAAATGGCTAAGAAGAAAGCTGCTAAGAAAAAGACTGCTAAGAAAAAATCTAAAAAATAGTTTTTTCTTGCAAATAAATTGCAAAAAAGGGTCTCGTGAGAAATTACGAGGCCTTTTTTATGAGCCATGCTCTCAAGACAAACTGGTTTTATGTTTATCTAAATCCGAAAGGTACCATTTCGAATTTACATATAATAAAGTTGCATTTATTTCTCCAGTATTACTGAAAGACCGGAATGGGCACGTGGCCATTGAGGAGTATTAAAGACGGGTAAATCGGAGATTTAGGTGTGATGGTAGCCCCATTGATGCTGAAATTCGTAAAAGTAAATCCGGATGCAGTGTGAGTTGAATCTACTTGATCGAGTAAGATGAGTGGAGAACTCAAATCTCCCTGATGGTCCATGTGTATGTTGGTAAAAGTAAAGTTTTCAAAGTTTAAAGGGTACGGCGTTGAAGGGCCACCCGATCGGATCATCCTCAGGTCTAAAAAACGGGGAATGGGCACGTCGATATAAATATCTGAGACGGTTACATTTTTAACCAAAGGGTTGTTTTTTTGGCCAGGCTGCAAGTCTACTGAGTTCACCACCGAGCCCGCTCTGGCGGTAAGTGCGCTTCCCCAACTATGGTGAATCAAGTCTGAGTTCTTAAAGGTGACACCACTGATTGAGTGGGGCCACCAGCCTAATTGCAGTACTGAACCCCCACTCATGGGGAAGAAAATGCTGTTTTGGACGGTAAGATTTGCGGTTGCTCCGTCTGCGCACACTTGGTCGTCGTTCACATGATAAAAATTATTACTCAAAAGATCGTTCGATCCTCCCACGTGAATTGCGTCATTATTGAATTTCCAGCCGTGAATCATCACATCTTCAATCACTGAGTTCGATGCATGTAGTTCGATCACATAATTCGAGGAATCAGTGAGAGTAATCCCCTCAATGGTGTGCCCTGTGGTTTCATAACTCGATCCATTTGCTGTACCGGAGATCTGGAGCATAAAATCAATCAATTTCCCACTTCCATCAACCTGATGAAATGGATAAATGTCGTTTGTTAAAATACCCCGGCCATTAATCTTGATGGGGGCTGCACCAGTTCGATCGGCATTAAAATAGCCACGCACGTAAGCGCCATCGGCTAGATAAATTTGATTAACCGTTGTTGGAACCACCCAATAACCAATTTGATGGATCCCTGGAGGAAAGTATACGACCGATTTTGAAGGTGGAACCCTAAATGACGGGTAATCAGCAGCGTTAGCTACAAATACGCTGCTCGCATTTACGTTCGGAACGTCAGCAGGTAACTCCGACGGGTGCGCTATGATTGCTAATGGATTGACGAGGTTCGGGTCATCGCTAAATTCTACGGTGATTTTTGCTGAATGGCTGAGTTTGAAACTCACCGTGCTCCCTATTGAATCTACTACTGCGTTGATGGTGCCAATTCCATTTCGATTGGGATGGATGCTTGCGCTAGTTGCTTTCGATCCTAACTTCGTCACCTGAATTACAAAAGGTCCAGCACCTGAAAAAAGCGCATAATGAAATGACTTGTTGGCCTGGCCCATATTTCCAAATTCTGGTACTGAGTTGGTGCCCGACTCACTCTTGTAAGTAAAGACAGGTGCTTTAATGCCGTTTTGGGTCACCTGAACTTGAAAGACATTCGAAACAGGAATGCTCGACACCGATGCAAAGCTCGCTACTGAGAATAGCGTGGCAAAGCTAAATAGGGTAAATTTTAGTGTTAACATAGTACGCGACTCCACAATTTCAATTAGGTTAATAAAGGTTTTATATAAGGCGAGCCCATCATTCCCAAATTGAACGAAGTGTTTCCTTGTCTTCATCAGAAAGACCACCATGATAGTTTAAGTGTTTCTAAGTTGCAGTTGCCTAACCACTTAAATGATATTCCGGTAGTGCCAGCACTGTATGCGCTGCTAATAATGCTGGACGATAATGCTTGCAATTCCGTAGAAATTGGAACTAAATCCGTTTTTGAATTCCAGCTGGTTCCCAGAACAATCGCATGTTTCTGTGAACGATCGATGAGATCGCCAGTAGTCGAGTTTCCAAAGTAAACAGAAAGAACGGGTGCATGATTTATCCAATGATCCAAATAGGTATGACTAATTAGGCCAGCTTGAGCGACTACTGTAAAAAACAATACAGTGAGTGTCATGATTGATTTGTAAAGTAATTGTAGAAAATCTTTAGAATTGATATCCAATAAACCTATCATAGTTCTCCGTGCAATTTTTAGTCATAACAATAATCCAATGATTCGTTTAAACGCCTAATAGCGCGAACCATGGATCTTGCGTCAATGGTCTGATCCGGCATGTAGTCATTCTCACTACCTAATCCTCCCACAATCATCGGTGCAAAAACAATGGCTTTTCCACTCGAAGAACCCACTAAATTTCCTGTCAATCTTTCTGTTACAGTAGCTGTGGTTTGCACACCGATTACGGTCCTTGCTTTAGTGATAAGTGTCCCTTTTAAGGTAAAAATATAGCTGGAGTCAGGATGATCCGTAATCAAGTAATGATGTTCTTTAAATACCTTTTTTATACTTCGAGCAGCACCACAAAGCACACAACCAGCCATCGAATTGTGAGTAAGGACTTTCTTCCACGTCGGTTCCACATAGACTTCACATTTACTATTTTGTTTAGGCGGTGTAATTTCGAAATCAAATTGGCTTACGGCTCCGGCGTTAACGTTACCCGCCAGAAGAAGGAAAAGTGCCAAAAAATGAAGACTATTTTTCATAAAATTCTCCGAATGTTAATCCAATGTTTTCGAGTTCTGACTCGATCACAAATTTGTCGTTTTAATGAGCAATTCTAAAGTGATTTCCAGATGCAGCCATTTAACGTTTTGCTTGATAGTACTACATTTTTGCCGAGGGCTCAATTTTAAACAATCGTAATATATTTAAAAAATCCACGAATCTCATTTAAGCATAACCTAATTCAATTCTTTTCATTTAAAACTTTTGAGGTTCATTCTAAACAAGCCAACCATGCTTAAAGATTACATTTTTTTGCGAATTTCAGTAAACCTCTATAAACAGTCAGCGGCCGAAAGGGTGGTTCATTTTTACTATAAAGCTTAACATTGTAAGGATAGACTTCGAACGAACATAGAATTTCTGAACCCTTTTTAAGATTAATAACTAAGTTGGTAGCTGGAGCTGCATCGATAGCGCCGCCAAATACTTTCAGCTTAGTTGACAAACGCTGAAAGAAGCTTTCAACCACAATGGTTGCGCCTTTTTTCTTTGCCTGCTTTTCAAGTTCATTAAATTGAGTCACCAATTCGGGGTAAGTCTCTAGGTAGAGGATCGTATTAAAATAAATCTTCATCAAATCTTGATCCCTATATTTCAACCACCATCCACTTCCCACACTTCCATTGGAATAGTTTTGAAGATAATTCCAGCTACCATCTGCGCTTAATTCTCTTGTGTCTGACGTATTCACCACTTTTTCAGAGAATTCAGATAGATCATTATATTCAGAAACAGTGGATGTACTCAATACATGCCCGTAAAGATCAGTTTCAACTTTAGTACTTTCAATGTGATTTCCTTGGGAAGTCTGCCAGTTAAGAATGAATTTCAATTGGTTCTGATTCAACAAAATCTTCTTCACCACAGCAAGCGGAACGGGCTTCGACATTAGATAGTTTCGCGACTTCAATCGCTCCTTGAGTTCTTTAATTAATGCTTTGCTCACTTGCGCATGAATATTTTGAACTAAAACCTGATTCAAAGAGACAACGCCTGTACTGAGCAGTGGCCGACTTATGTGTGCTAGCTCTACATTTTCCAAATTCTTACGGTTCGATTTAAAAAGATGGGGTTCGCTCCAAAAATATAAATCTGTAGGGGTAACAGCTGTACCATCTTCAAAAAAAGTACCTTGAATTTTAATATAGTAAGTTTCTACTTCGGAATCAGATTCTAGCTTACTGATTAATTCATCTTCATTAATCGGTGTTCTTTGATTAAAATCATTGTGGCTCGCTACTAAGATTTCATATCGAATCACTACCATATCACCGCGATCTAAGTGACGAACTACCCGTTCATCACCTAATGCCAATTGATGAAGCTTTTCCTTTACTGTAACAGCAAATACACTTGAACTAGTGAGGAGCATGCCAAATGCGAGAAGAGCATGTATCTGATGTGAAATTCTCATATATTTCCGCCTTTCCTTGAAATATATTTATCCACCTTTTTTAGCTAAAATGGGCAGAAATTTTATGAGTTCAGAACTATAAAAATAAATTAATTCCGTTTAACTCACATGCTCGAACTCCCTATTGTTTTTGAGCTCGTAAAAGCTCGGTCATTCCCTCTCTTCGTCCCGTAGGGTAAGAATTTCATAGCCATTTTCCGTAACCGCAATGGTATGTTCCCACTGTGAAGATAATTTTCTATCCAAGGTAACCACCGTCCAATCATCACTCAGATGTTTGATGTCTGGTTTTCCTTCATTAATCATGGGCTCAATGGTGAAGACCATGCCTTTTTGAAGTTTAATTCCTTTCCCCTTTTTTCCAACACGAGAGACAGGCGGATCTTCGTGCATTTCTCTACCAATTCCACGACCACAGTACACTTCCACTTCACTAAAGCCGTTTCTGGTCGCATGACGATTAATATAAAAGCCAATGTCACCAATCGTGTTCCCGGGCTTAACCTGTTCAATTCCTTTTAAAAGACACTCGCGGGAAACCTCACAAAGTTTCTTTGCATCAACACTGCATTCGCCCACGAGATACATTCTTGAAGTATCGGCAATGAATCCGTGCGTGGGCGGCCTCGCAAGGCCAGTCCGCAATCATCAATAAGCAAGGTCCTTGGCCGGAGGCTGGGCCGAAAATTCTGGAAATTCATCTCGGTCGTCGTGACCGTGACCATTCGGCAATCGTTCCAATTGTGCAAAAATAGCTTCATACTATTTTTGTAGGACTAGGAGTTCATGAGGAGAGCCCCTTTAAAAGGCTTATACTCTATGGTTTATCGCTTGTTTTTGCAAGACAAGCAGATCGAGTTGCATGTCGTTATGTAAACCAAGTGCCGATGTCCGATGATGAATGATCTGAGTATCGTCTAAAATTTATCAAAGCGAGTTACTGGACTTTAGGAATTGAAACCGTAATAGGAACAACGATGCTTCTTATTGCAGACAAAAATAGCACAAAGATCGGAACATCATTTGCTGTGGTTGGCCCTCTTGCAATCGCTCTCTTCCAATGGAATAAATGGAAACAGGGGCCAGCACGAGATGAGAATAAAGTAAGGTGGAATATTGGACTGCGGAACGATCACACGTCAATGTTTTTAGCTCAATACAAGTTTTAAAACTAACTCTATGATGCTGGGCTACGCCGCTTTATTAGAGAACGTCACATCAACTGAACAATCAAGGGCCGAAAGAAGTCTCACCATCTGATCAATGGTTTTGTGAGTATTGGCCTGATCAAGTAGTCGATAGAATTGAGTTGGTGTGGTGCCCATTCTACGCATCACTTCGCGCTTCGCAATTCCCACTTCTTCGAGTTTTGCTTTAGCTTTGAGAGTCAGTTTAAAAAGAAGCTGGTGTCTTAGATACTCGGGGTCTTTATTGTATTCTAGCACCTGATCGATCAAGATGGTGTCTTCGTCACCTGACTTCAGGATATAGGTAAACCCTTCACTTGCTACTTCCTTATCGACAAACACTTTTACAATCCCGTTGTCATTAGTGGGCTGAATCTTAAGTTTAGAAAAAGGAAATGAATAGTTAATCTTGCCAGCGGCTATTTCAAAAGTTTTCTTGCGATTATTAATCGTTACTTTTTTTAATTTCATAAACCAATTTCCCTTCTGCTCTTAATTCTTCAATCAAATCCTTGATTTTCCGAGACGCGGGTTTTGAACCCGGCTCTTCGCAATGGTGATCAAGGTTCCACTTCACAACCAAACGACCATCGCGATAAACATGGACATGATTTCCGTGATCGCCAATCCAAGACACAAAAACGTAATTCCCACGGCGAATTTTTCCCATTCACATAAATAGTAACATATATGATACTATTTAAAAAGGATTGTTTTTATGTAATTTCCGGTGCTTATAGCACCCCTTAACACCAAAGAAATGACGAATGTCGCATATTAATCAATAAAAGCAATAGCTTCAGCTGATGCGACCATAGAGGAGTGGCTCGATATTTCTCTCAACGAAAGTCATTGACCTTGACCAAATCCTCAACTTAATTAAATAGAATGAGTGTACTACTTGTGCTAGATTGCCTACACTATGAAAACAATGATGAAGTTACTAACAGTTCTATTTTTCTTTAGCCAAACAGTTACCTACGCATCTACCACTTGTTCGCAATTGGACCTGAGCGGAAATTGGAATCGATTGCTTGATCCAAAAGTGGTAATCAGCGGAATAACCGATACTGCTACTGCCAGTATTAAACAAAACGGCAGCGGTCAGTACACAGGAACATTTGTTTATAACGGTAGTGATAATGAGGTGCAGTTTTATGATATTAACACTTCCCTATCTATTTCCGTGGACTCACAATGCCGTGCAAGTTTCGAATACAATAATCAAAAAATAAGCACCTATGCTGGTTCTTTCGGACGTAATGCGAACGCTTCGACTGAAGAGAAGAATTACAAACAAGGTGATTGGATCGAAAACTTTCAAATTGATTTGAATCGATCTACGAGTGACAAAATCATTTTTGTGAATACAGTCAATCAAGAAGAAAAAACTTGGGAAAGAAACTAATATGCCAAACTACATTTCTAAAAAACCAATCCTGCTGATGATTCTATTGTTGGTTTCCGCGCGGGCCCACGCGGATGGAAGTAGTTATTTGAGCTGTACTGCTTCTGGCAGCGTCGATGGTCTGCTGAGTGTTGAAGTTTCCCCCACGAATGAACCAGGTAAGCTTGAAGTGAGCACCCGCACAGCACTGACGCTTGAATCTAAAGTAATTTTAAGTGGCCAAATCGATGATCAGCGGATTTTAATTAGAAGTGCAACTACCGTTGGTGATCAGCTGATCACTGAAGTCGACACTTGGCTTGATTCAAGTGAGGGTGCGTATAAAATTACCCAAACTGAATCTGTCACGATGCCGGATGATGGTCACTATGTGAGTCGGAAATTGCCGATGGAAGATCACAGTGTCATTTGTTCCAGTGTAAAGAAGCAATAATCTGATTAAGCAGAATTTACAAATGAGCTAAGTTTGCTCACCGCTTGATCCATTTCATCTGCGTTCTTTTCAAGTGAAGAAGAGAGCTCTTGTACATTTTGCGCAGTGACCGTATTTTGCTGAGTCACTGTGTCGAGTTGAGCCATGGCCTTATTGATTTCTTGAATTCCTTGGCTCTGCTCTTTTGAAGCGAGCGCAATTTCAGAAATAGCCATATTGACCTTCGAGATTTGTTCGAGGAGTCTTTCGAAAACGGAAGCGCAGTCTTGTGAAACTTTTGCCCCCACAAGCATTTCCTTCGAAGCCTGCGCTATTAGCCCTTCATTTTTAGATTGGGCTTTGGCGATAATGCTTTCCACCTTGGACCTGCTCTCCTCTAAGCTCTTATTGATCTCGAGTGCGGCTTGTCCGCTCATGGCGGCCAATCGGCCCACTTCTTCGGCGACAACCGCGAAGCCCTTTCCCTGTTCCCCAGCTCTTGCGGCCTCGACTGATGCGTTAAAAGAAAGTAGCTTAGTCTGGAAAACAATATCATTGATGACTTTTGTTTTTTCGCTAATGCCTGCGATAACCTGGATAATTCCTTGAATCTCTTGATAGCTGTTTTTAATTTCTGTTCCAATTTCATCGTTAATTTTAACAGATTTTTGAACGATATCGATTAGGCTTTCTAACGTTACTTTCCCTGTTTGGGCATCGCGGGTCATGGTGATCGATTGACTTTCAGTTTGTTCGGTACCGCCTAGATTGCGGTTCACCATTGCGCTGATTTCTTCCATGGACGAGACGGTTTCTTGGAGAGAAGCCGCTTGTTCAAGGCTTGCTTCTGCTAGTGATTTTGACGCTTGGGAAAGCTCGGATGAACCTTGGCCAGCAAGTTTAGATGAATTTGAAAGTGTGTTAGATACTTCAGTCAACTGATTTGAAACCTTTTTTCCAAAAAGCACAGTAATCAAGATCATCATGAGAGTCACCATCGTTACAATAGAAAGCAGGATCAACCGCAAGGTGTAAACCGACGCTTCCGCTTCCGAAAGATTTAAACTCGCCGCCACATACCATCCCAACTCTGGAAAATAGTGGAAAATTGCAATTTTATTTTGAGGTTGTTTTGTTTCAGCGTTTAACCAACGGTATTCAATCATGCCCGATTGTTTTTCGATGATATCCTTAAAAATAAATCGTCCATCGAGGTCAGTGCTTTTTAAAACATTCTCACCCTCTTTACTCGGGTGAGTTAAGAATGTTCCATTCCCATCCAAGACATAAAAATAGCCGGTCTCTAATAGTTTTTGTGACTTTAAGTAGTCTTTAATTTGTTTTTCGCTAATGTCGTGATGACCTATGAAAAGCGCACCTATCAATTCACTATTCTTTAAAATGGGCTCGTAGGCGGTAAAAAAAGGCAAATCAAAAATTTTCGCGCGACCCACATATCTTTTTTGCTGACTTAAAGCTTGGTAAGCGGCTGATTTTTCGTCGAGGAAGGTTCCCACTAGTCGCTCGCCCTTATTGTCCTTCAAACTGGTCGAAACACGCATCAGTCCCTTTTCGGTTTTCTTGAAAATGGTCGCTTCGTCCCCGGTTTCTCTGGCGATTTGATCGACCAATTGATGCCCGCCCTGAACTCCTTCCGTTTCAAATTTTACTTTGGGGATAACGATCTTGCTCCAATAATCCATTACATTATTTTGGAGTACGATCCCCTCTTGGGTAGTGACTTCAATGGTTGCGCCGATACTTTTAATCTGATTGGTGAGGTCGCGAATGGTGAGATCGCGGACCATGTGTGAGGCAAAGTAATAACTGACGCCCCCGCATATCCCCATACTTAATATGGAGAGTAGCGTAAAACCAAAAACAAGTTGCTTTTGGAAGCTCCAATTTAATTTCATGTCAATGGATCGGCAGAACTCAAAGGAAACTTAAGTGTTTTATCGATTCTTGTTTTATCGATTCTACCGAATGGATGGGTGACCTCGATTGAGCTACCCAAAGGAGTTACATGAAATACATTCTCACTCTATTACTAGTACTAGTGCCTCTTCTTTCAGAGAATAGTTTTGCACTCCCTTCCAAGGATTTCTTTTGTACAAACGCGCCTCAGGCAATGTCATTTTATCATAATTCTAGTGCGGGTGAAGGTTATTGTTCGGTGACGGCATTATGTGTTTATGCAGGTAACGATAAGGATGATGCTACTCAAAAGTCTGAAAAAGATTTAGTGGATGAGGCTTCAGGGGGTGCAGAAAAAATGCAAGTCCTGGCAAAAAAACACGGTTATCCACCCAACATTTGCGCTCCCCCTGCGCCCACTGATTGGTTTACGGCTTTCCTCACCTGCCCGAGCACGGGTTGGTTAGATGGCATGACTGGTCTCCCGATTACCGATGCCAATAAAATTAGTAAATGCATGAAGTATGAACATATCAAAGTCCTACCCAAGCCTTGTTATCGAGCTTGTCCAGCGCCTCAGCTTTGTAAAGAGAGTGATCCAACGAACGAGCAAGAAATAGCGATAATGACGATAGAGGATTCAAGAACTGTAATGGCTAATCCTACAGGGATATTTAAAGTAACACCCGCAGAACAGGCTAAACCGTGAAAAAACACTTCAACGTCTCCTGTTCAATTCTTATGTTTTTTTGTACCCCAAGCTTAAATGCTCAAGCAGGAGGAGTCATGGCGGTGAGCGGGAAGCTCATTTCGATCACGGACAAAGAATACGCGGTGGAAACTAAATCCTCGATCTATTACATTAATAGAAAAGCGGTTCCGCTTGAAGAATCAAAGAAAATTACTAAAACTGAAGTGCCCGTAGTGCTTCACGTTTCATTTGCAGATATAAATCGGATCAAAAAGAAGTAATCATCCGGTCATGGTAGCGATTGAATTATATATTGATCAAAACCCGCGAACGTGGCGCGATGCACAGTGTTTTTTATAATATTTTATTATCTTTTATTTAAAAATGGCCTCGGGTTGATGTTTTAATATATCTCATTTTAGGCGCTAAAATGGCACTATTTTGTGATTTCACGATCAATCAACTTTTAAAGGAGAGCCACGTACTCAAAATGCGAGAACCCTGACAAAAAACTGTTTTGAATTTAATCCAAGTCACACGTTACTTTATGAACGCCACATTAACCGATAAAATGGAGAATAGAATGAAATCTGCTTCCTTATTGTTTTTGATTTTTTTTAGTCAGTTAGCGTTTGCGGGATCAATCCCACAGTGTTTATCTAAAAGTGGCCAAAAGCTCGGAATTGATGACGCCCAAGCCATTCACCTAGAAAAAACGACAGCCAATCAATTTAAAACCGAAGCGCATGTTCAAGGACTGATTTCAGATGTCTATCCTGATCACAATGGACACAAGCACTTTGCTATTCAATTTCCAGGAACTGATGCAGGAATTGAAGTCGTTTATAACGAGTTATTTGGAGTACTTCCAGTACTTCGAGTCGGAATGACGGTTGAAGCTTGCGGTGAGTTTATTACTTCCACTGGCGCTACCGCCCAGTATCCCGCGTCTCCAAAAGGTGCCATCATTCACTGGGTTCACATCAATCCAAACCAAGGCGTAGATCGACATGCGTCAGGTTACTTAGTGATCAATGGCCAACTCTGTGGACAGGATGCAAGTCACGCAGGCCACGCTCATCATAATTCAATACTTTAATATAGAATTTAAATCGCGAACCACGGAGGGAGCGCGATTTAAATCTTCAGTGTGCGTTTTTAGCCCTGATTCTCAATAATGTTTCGTACATAATCAATATGCCCACGCAATCCATAGTATTGATCAGCGAATGCAGCTTTTACTTCCATTCGATTCACCGCTTTTTCAATTCGATCAAATTCTTTACTCAGTTGGGATTTTCTCAAAGGGTCCTTTTCTACTAAAAATGCTTGTTCCATGGTGAGTAATTCACGGTAGCGTTGATGAATCTTCATTTGGCTTCTCCAGCGAAAGAACGCAGGAACGCTTTTTAAGCTTGGAATGAGAATCACGAGCATGGGTACAAAGACGAGAAAAATTCGGCTGAGTAAACTTGCAAGCCAAAAGGGTAAGAAGCGGTAGAGAAACGTTTTACCTGATTTGTAATACCGTGAGGCATCTTCACTGATGGGAATCTCGTGTTCAGAGGCGTTCGGGAATTCACCCCGTTTTTGATACATCCCGGGATGATTGTGTATTTGGGTTGCTGCTTCCAGTAAAAGATCCGATAATGCGGGATGAAGAGTCTTTTTTGCAACGAGCTCCACTGTGGGCCCCACTAAGTTTACGTCGTGGTCAGGAATGTTTAGCCCTAAATCAATTCCACCCTTCGCCAAATCAAGTGCATTTAAGTAATTCAATTTTCGGGTATACGCATTCACTTGCCCGAAACTATAAAGATGAATCTCTTTGGAGCGAAGGAGTTGATGCAGTATATCTGTTGATGCGGTCTCGCTCATAATAAAAGCCACGTCAATTTTATTGTCCTGAAGTGCTTTGGCGGCTTCATTAGCATCTAAATCCAGTAGCGGCGTACTTCCATGCTCTTTGATGCCATTGAGTTCGAGTATATTCAGTGCAAAGGTTCGAGCTCCACTGCCTGCAGGGCCGATGGATACCTTTTTACCTTCAAGTTCTGACAAAATGTCGATGTGTTTCCCACGATAAAAAATAAGAACGGGTTGATAAGAAATACTTCCAAGTGAAATGAGTTGGTCAGACGTTGAGTTATGAATCCCATCCTGCACCATCCCGACATCAACGGTGGAATTTGGATCTTCGAGCCTTTGTAAATTTTCCAAAGAACCTTGCGACGTTAGTACTTTCACCTTCACGCCATTTTTCTCAAGGATAGCGGCGTACTTAAGCGCATTTTTTTGGAAAGAGCTTCCCTCTTGGCCTGTGGTGATCGTGATCGTCGTAGGTGGAGCGGAATGAATAAAATAGAAAACGGCTGCTACGATAATGAGCAGAGTCCCAGCCAATACTGAAATCGCAACCCCTCTACCGATATCAAAGAGGTCCATGATGGAACCTAGTCCGAGGGGCTGGGGCGTGTGTGCATGAGGATCAGTGGAAGAAGTGTGAATATTATTATGTGGCATAAGGTTTATTTTAACCGTTTTAAGTTTCGTATTAATATGTTTTTTCACTAATCTGCTGAATTATTTAAGATTCATTTTCCTTGAGCCCTAGATGTGATCGGGTACGTCCGCCAAAATGGTGACTTAACAGCCTTTTAGATAGGTACTAGAACGCTAGTTTTTTATTAAATTAATTTAGTTGAGTAATGCACAAAGCCGTGCTAGCGTGCGCTCCATGATCACGCAATTTGCCCTGCTTTTCACCCTACTCTCCGCAACCACTGCACAAGCAGATTCCCTTTTTAGTCGGTCCCAAGGCGAGGTGAACTTCACTGTCGCCGAGAACCCTGTATCCCATTTTAAACACTATGTGGGTACCTACATTCCAAAATCGGTTTCGATGAATGAGTTATCGCAAGTGCCTGTGGTGATTTTCCTCCATGGCGGATCTGCGCTCGATCAAAGCCCTTCAAATGTCCCTGATCTCAAGATTGAAAATGGTGAATTCACCCATTGCGTCGTAGAGCGTGAAGCAAAGTGCTCCAAGAATTACGGAAAATCGCAAATTGAAATGTACATGAGCACCAATGAAGGCGTCACTGGAATTAAGGAAGTGGCGGAGAGAAATCAATTTATTGCGATCCTTCCTGGGAGCAATATTGGTTGGAACAATAACTCGGTTCCGCTCTTTAGAGATTTAAAGCAAAAGGCGATTTCTGAATTGAATTTAAACCCAAAGCTCTTTGTTTTAGCAGGGCATAGCATGGGCGCCATGGGTACGATTCGCACTTCTGGGAACCTCATCGGTGAATTCAAGGCATTTCTTGCCTTTTCTGGAACGTTAAACCGCGCCGAGATGAATGAGCCTTATGTGCGGTCCCTACTCGGTACCCCACTCTATATTATTAACGAGGAGGAAGCGCTTTATCAAAGCTTTCTCACCGACTCAGCAGTTTTAAAGGAGTATAGTGATGCTCTTGCGGTGAAGTATGAAGTTCCATCTCAACTTAAAATCGTAGTTGCCCATGGAAACCACAATACTGTGCTAAATGAAATGGGCGATGTACTTCACTCCGCGCTGAAGAACGCAACTTTTACCGCACTAGATCGTAGTTATTTCGAGCAAGACAAATTTAAGAAGAGAAATGTCTATCGTCCCCTGACCTCACATTGGATCGGAAATGCAACTTGCGGGAAATATGTGGGGATAGAAAAAAACTTTAATGTTTTTAAGCCTTCGAAATATGTTTATGTGAAAATTCAAACGGGAATGGAAGGTTTGATCAATGACCAAACTCAGGAGATAGCAAAAACCTATGAGCCTAGACTTGCCAATATCGAGTCCATGACTTTCAGTGGTGGCTCAAATTTTGAGTTTTTAAAAACGTTGCCAAAATATCTGAAAAACATCACCGAAAAAGACGGCGAATATCTATGCTCTCTATTGGTTTTTGACCAAGATTCACAAGTATTTCAATCATCAGATGGGTTTTTATTTGCTGCAGGACAGAGTGAAGTGGAAGCTGAGGCGAATCTTTTAAAGCAGTATCAAGAGAGAATTAAGCCCTAATTCAATTGTTTTGTTTCATTTTTAAAGCGATGTCATTGATGAAGATAGCGTGTTAATTTAACATAATTTTACTCTACAATTGAGTGTGATAAAGTTGCAGAATGATTAACTTCAATAAAGGTATATTTACTTTGTTACTCATCTTCTCTTCGACGGCTGAAGCTACTTTGTTCACCATCAGCAAAGGCGATCACTATAGCACCCCTAAAGAAGTCCGTCTTATTGTCGGAACAAAAATGAACATGTCTGTAGCCTTCGATGATTCTGCTCATTATCAATTTACGGGTGCGGCTGTAACTGATCAATTGGATACCAATAAGCTTTATGGTTTTGCAGATTGCAAAAGCCTCGACGTTTTAGAAAATAGCGCTCGCTTTGGTTGGCGCGACAATAACGGGCAACTAGAGATCATGACGTTTACACACAGAAATGGTGTGTTTTACCCTGCGTTTTTAACCGCCATTGATACGAACCGCCCTTACAATGCTTCCATTACCTTGAGTGACGATAAGCAATACTATATTTATGATTTTAACGGAGTAACATCGCAAGTTTTGCGTGGTTGCAATGACAGTTATATTTGGGGATATCATTCTTATCCATACTTTGGTGGCCAACAAGTAGCCCCTCACGGCGTGACGATTAGAGTGGATGTAGGTGATGAAGCGGGGCCGGCTTACGTTGAATTGCCATACCCGAACCCTGCAATGAATGGAAATTTTAAGTTGAATGTGAAGGCTTATGCTGATTTCAATTTTTTTATCAAATTGTATGACATGTTAGGAAAACTAGTTTGGGTTTCAGATAGAACTAATTTTAAAACTGATCAACAAACAGTGGTGAGCTATTCAATTAATGGTAGATTTGCGGCCGGTATGTACACCGCTGTTCCTATAACAGAGCTAATTGACGGAACTGAACTTCGGGCGGGCATTACCAATCAATCAAAATCGGATTCATTTAAAGTCATACTAACCCGATAGACTTATGGGGTGATGGGAAATTGCAAAACTACCACTTCAATACCCAATGATTTAATCATTTCGAGTTTTTTAGACTCATCTCTTTCATCATTCAGGTAGTACTGCATTGCACGTCCTGCGTAGTCCAAATCCTGATGTTCACCGGGCTCAGTATATGTCTTAGCTTCAGCGGAAAGCCGATCTAATACAGTTGGTGTAGATGAAACTCTTCCCAAGGCTCCTGTCAGTTCTAAAAGGGCGAGCTGTTCAGTTTTATTTTGGTAAACCTTGCGTTTAAATGCTTCTTCTGCTTCTTGGATTGCAGGGCCCACACCATTGCCGATGTTTTGTTGAAACGTCTCAAAGCCATTCACGGCAGATAATTTGTTTCTAAATTCCTGATCAAGAGAAAAACCAAATACTTCGCTTGCGTGTTCAGTGCTTTTAGTTACAGCAGGGCTAGAAACAGCTTGAGCCTGATTCTTCTGAGCGTGTCCCTGGCTGGTGTGTTCTAGGTACCTAGCCATTTCCTTCACCATCTCTTGTTTAGTAACGATGGGCTGCTGTACAAAAGCATCATGCACCGGTTCTGTCACGGAGCTAGTTAGAGGGATGGTCATTTCAGTTGGTCGCGTAAGCAGCCAATAGAGGGAGCCGAAAGTAACGAAAAACAAAAAAGTAAAAATCTGCCATGATTTCATTATAAATCCGATTTTTAGAGCGTGATCATTACGAACCGGTAGCGCCGCCTGCATTACTTCCAGCACCATCACCGCCCCCGCCACCAGTATTAGTACTAGTGTTGGTGCCAGTTCCAGTTCCGGTGCCAGTTCCGGTACTCACTGTAATCGCATTATACGAAATGGTTTCAGTATGAATAACGCCCTGACAGTTTATGGAAAGTGTAGTCGATTTTGTGCCCACGGTTTGAGGAGTTGCAAATACTTTAATGTTGCTGCAAGAAGCACCAATCCCTATGGGTGCATTACAATTACTGGTGGAGTCTGACATCAAATAGAACTCGCTTGCATTACCGCCTGTGATAGTAGGCAGACTACATGAGGGAATAGTAATGTTTGCTAAATTTTGAACCGTAAAATGATATACCGCTCCTGTGTTGCCAATATAGGTGGCTGCTAAACCTGAAGTACCTGAAAGTGAGAAATTCACAGACGATGGATTAATGCTTGTAGTTGCCGAGGCCGTGCCCGTTGCCGAAGCTGAACCACTTCCAGAACCCGACCCCGTACCCGTTCCGGTACCAGTGGTTGTTCCAGCGCGATAACAGACCAAGTAATTTCCGGCGACTGATACTACGACCTGTTGACAGCCGCCTACTCCGACTGCGCTTTCACAATTAGCTAAAGGAAAATAATATGAAGTGGAAGCCTGCATACCTGCTGAAGTGCACTGTTGCACATTTTGTTGGAGAGGGTCAACGTTGGCGCTTGCCACCACACTTGCGCTATTACTTATCGCGGGCGTCGATCGAACATCAGTTGGCGTTAAGTTGCATGACGAAAGGAAAATAGCGCACACAGATAAAAGACTATAATATAATTTCATTTGAATACCCCTACCCACTATTTTCTCAAAGCAGGCAGCAAAGGTAAAGTCTTAATGTTTTTATACTAATCTAGTTGAATTTTTGACATCCTTCCCTTTATTGGGGTCCTGACTTGCAATATAACGCTATTCCATGAGGAATTGGATGCTAGTATAGGCATTGTAGGTATTGCCTGAAGTCAGGTCGTTGTATTGAACGCGAATGATTTCATTTAAATCTGCATTATAGATCGCATTGGATCCGTCACGTTTTGAGCTGAGGGTCATGTGAATTGCACAAGCCGAGGTAGCGTTGTTCAGGGTTTCACCAATGGAGCACCCCACTCCGTCATTATAAACCACTTGATTGGTGAAAATTGGAGTCACCGCAAGGATTGTGATCTGTTCACTTCCCGGGGTCTCTAAGCTGATATTGGGTGTGATGGTTGTGCCATCGGTATGAGTGGTGCCGCTGTTATTTTGATCAAAGGCAATGGCCGCTGGGGTAAGTACTCCAGTATCATTTAGGCCAGAAACTACAAAAGATCCTGTATCTAAATTACCAATTGTTGAATCGTATGCGGTCGTAATCCCTTCTTGATTTCCGTAATTACCGGTTAAAGTAATTTGACTTAGGTTGTAGAGGTACGCGTTACTAGTATTAATCTGTGCATATCCAAAAAGGCCCGAAGCATACTTGCTAGTAATATTTATAATATCACCGGCAACACTGATGTGAGTGAAACTGAGATCGGAATTTACTCCCGCCGCAGAAAGCACTCCGAACAAACCACCCGCGTAGTTATTCACCGAAATTACAGAGCCATTAAATGAAATATGGTCGAAGGCTGAAGCTACACTGGTGCCAGTGGTATAAGTTCCTGCGACTCCACCCGCGTGCGAATAAAGAGAGGCAATACTTCCGGTTACTTGAATATTGGTGAGTGAAACTGAGTTTGTTGCGTTACTAATTACATTACCGAAGAGTGCACCAGAGTTGTCACTGCAATTAATTTTAGCGTTGGTAATGGTGATCTGATCGAAGATATCACGATAACTGGTGTTAGGGTTTACGGTCGCTGCGAGAAGCCCGCAGAGGCCATGACCATTGATCACGGAATCCTTGATTTCGAGATGATGGACACTTCCATTTTGAATGGCATGAAATATTCCTGTAGGTGAGCCATTTTGATGTCCCACCCGGGGAGAGACATTAAGATTAGAAATGGTGTATCCATTCCCATCGAAATCCACATAGTTGATGCTAATGCCGTTATCGACCCAGTCGAATGCGGTCAAATCAATATCAGACTTCAATAAATAATAAACAACATGAGTGGCATCACTGCCGTTGGAAAAATTGTTTTGGGCCATAGAGTACAATTGAACGGCGGTACAAATTAAATAAGGACTCAATACAGTACCGGTTCCTGTATTTGGATCTGCCGCAGTGGCATCGCAAGCTGGTCCTGGTGTTGGCGTGATCGTGGGGGTTGGAATAGTAATCACGACGGGTGCTGGTGTATCCCTTGTAGCCACACCCGTGCACGCAGAAATGACGGAGATCAGTGCTATCAAGCAAAAAGCTTGCAGGGGGTGTTTCAAGGGCAAATCTCCGTTCATAGTGAGATTTTACCTAGGGGGGGTGTGGGTTGGAATGTGTCGTCAGGGACATTTATTAAAAAATCTAAACAAATAATCCACGATCGAGTTGAGTGGAAATAATTTAATGTTAAACGATTTTCATTTATACTAATTCGTTAAAGTCGTTTTTTGAACCATCCCTAAATCTTTAACAACGCTGTTCAAATTTCCGCGATGTCTGATGAGCATTTGGAAAGATACGGGCAAAAATTGTAAGTCATTTCGCTGCACTTTAAAGGTCATGGTATGAAGGTCAGCTGCGTTTTCAAATCCTCCAGCTGCAACTTCTTTTCCATCTAATTCTAAAACAGGTAATGAGTCTTGAACTGGATAGGGCTGATCACTGCGCACCTGAATTTCAATCACAGAAGAGCCGCTCATGGTTGAATTCTTGGTACTCCATTTTACTGGACCCGTATCAGGTAGGGTAACATGATTTATTCCGGGGGCCACTCGAGCAAATATTTTACCTGGTGGAGGCGGTGTTGTGGGTAGTGAAAACAATTCAGATTCTGACGAAGTGTCAAAACGCGAGAAACCTAAATTGGTGAGATAGATTTCACCTTGCGTGGTTTGACTAAAAGTAAAACGAATACCTCGAACGAGCGCTACACTCCCTTGTGTTAGTTCATTAAGGGGTACACGCACCGTTTGTAAAATCGAATGGAAAAGAGAGTAAGGCGTGAGGTTGGTGGCTGTTGCAGGGAAAAGTCCAGCACCAATGGGAGCGACGAGTGAAGCATGTGTGGAAAGACTCACTCCATTGCTTAAGGTGCCGTCTTGATAAACCAACTGAATGATAAAATCAGTAGATGGCGCGATGTTAATCGCGTTAGTGGTTCTGCTCACGCGAAAATCAAGCGTAGCTGCTTTACTGATGTCTGAGCCTTGACCGCTGGGTTGCCAGTCATTTTCGAAGTAAGTGTCGGCGCTCGCCTGTGTCCACTTCACCTGGGCGGCAGTGAGTGACGAATCATGTTCTGGAACAGTAGTCGGAAAAAATGTAGCTTGCCCTACAGTTGCATCAGCAAAGTGATCCACAATCACGTTCACTTTAGAATTCGGAGACAGGGTAAATGCGTGATCAATCCTAGGGCTTTCAGTGGAAACGTTAGGGAGAGACAGCGGATCGAATTCATTCTCACCTGCGATTTGAACTGCATCGTGATTGCCACCCACGTTGGCTAAGAAAAATGGAACAACACTTTGTAGGGCCGTTTGTTGCTGTGAAAGTGAATGGTCATCTGCTCCACCCCAAAGAGGTGTGGTTCCGGTACAGCCGGGGGAATCGTTATTTTGCCAAATCGAATTATAAAAATTATGATTAGCACCCCATACCGCGTACATGGATTTTGGCAGTGCCGGGGACTCTGTGCTCGCATTTTGCATGCGATCGAAGGGCTTCATTCCCTCGAGATCACTCACATCGCCATCACACATAGGGAGCAGGACATTCCAAGCGGTACCCACTGCGTTTAAAACCCTTGAGGTTTGACCATCGACGGGACCGATTTCAAAAATTCCCTTGAACGTTACAGGGTCTCTAATTTCTTTTTGCCAAACGCTTCCGGAGTCATTGTATAGATTGTAAGCCGCTCGGACGCCTTCTCCACCGCGTGAATGTCCGATCATCCCCACTTCATTGAAATTAATTCGGCCGCGGAGATCGACACCCAATGATGCGGGCGCATTTCCATAACGATTCCACTGACTCAAAAGTGCTAGATGTTTTAAGACCAGTCGACCACGGGCGAGATTAAGACCATAATCACCCGTTACCGGTGTACCGCAGGTAATACCGCGATTCGCATTAATAGAAATAACTATATAGCCTTGAGCTGCGAGTGCGTTTCCTAAATAGTCGTAGCCAAGATAACTGCTGATGGGTGTTTCACCCGCTCCACAGGCACCAGTAGTGGTGTATAAACAGCTCGTGGGCACAATGGGATTTGATCCAATCCCGCAAGTCCAGTGATTACCATGAAGCATGACGATCAAGGGGCGCGGGGTTGATCCTAAATCAGCAGGGCGATAAAGTTTTGCCCAAATTTCAGTAAAAACGCCCGGTAAAATTTCGCCGTCTTGAACCGCATTAAAATGGTATTCGGCAGAAGTAATGTCTTCTGCAACTGCATGGCCAGACAGTACGCCGCTTAACAATAATGAAATACCGGCATAAATGGAAAATGCACGATGAAAAAATGCCGTTGTGGTTTTAGTGCTCATTGTTTCTCCAATCGCGTACTTGCGCGCGAGGTCTCGTTGAAGATGGTTACGATATAGGCTCCCGGTGCGAGAGTGGCTACGTTGACCAGAAGGCGATCAGCAGTAAGCGTAAGTTTCTCTTCAAAAACTCTTCGGCCCGATAAATCATAAATCATCAAACCGCCCACTCCCGCTTTCAGTGAGTCTGGCAGTTCAATGTGAATTTGGGCCTGAGCTGGATTGGGGTAAATCAGCATTTTCTGTGCACCAGTGCTGCCTGTGCAAGATAATCCATAACAAATGGGATCTGAAAAAGTGAAAAGATTGTTAGCGTAATTGGATTCGCTTACTCCCCATAGATTATAGGCGGCGCTGATAATATTTACTGCATAGGTCAGGCAATACATTCCGTCTGCGAGTGCTGCTCCAGAAGGTGCAGTTGAGAGTGATAAATCTGAGCCAATAATAAATGCCGTACTTTGCGTTCCGATATTCAGTCCATCGACATATTGAGTGCCCACTAAGTAATTGTTTACGGATTGGGTATCGAACAGAAAAGTGGAGCCACAGCCACTCGAAGGCTGAGAGCTCAGATACCAGCTGCTGTAAAATGGTGATTGAACGACGAAAGCTGAATTATTTGTAAAAGTGTTGAAGGCAGAAAGGAATTGATGATCACGGACCCGCTCCGTATTCGCTGCATTCGCATTGCTTGAAGCCTGCAAATCGATCTGTGCGTAACTTGCGTTGATTCCAAAAAGAGATGACAGGAACAAAACTAAAAATCGCATTTGCGGATTTTAGCATGAAAACTTGAGTAATTCAATACAGTTTGTGTAATCACTATCAATCAAAATAAAAACAACGTATTTAGTTGTTTTTCGTTCTATCGCAACCCTCAACCGCATTCTTGTAAAATTTAATTTGTGATAGCCACAAAAATGTTTGCTTCTGAAAAGTGTGGCCATCGCCGCACAAACCATCGACCCTAGTAGAAATTCATAAAATGCGCGATTATCCCTTTTTTGATGATTACTCATAGATAAGAACGTGCACCCGCCACCGCCAGCGGCACTTGCTATAATTACTGCAGGCGTAGGTGTTGCGGTCGGTGTTGGAGTACTGTAGCTGATGGCAACCTTTGAACTGGAAGTAGGAGAGCTGGATGAAATACTGCTATTCGTGTTTGGATCAGCACTGAGATCAAGATTGAAGTTGGTTTCTATTCGCTTTTTACAGTGCATTTAATTTGGTTAAGATACGTTTCCGCTACCCTGTGACTATTAATGTATAAGTCAGTATAGGTAGCAAAGGCTTCGTTTGGTCCACTGGTAACCAAAGATCTTTTTCCAAAGTGAGCCTCGATGCGAGCTTTGATCACCGTCGGCCCAGCTCCATTGTTCTCAATTACAGTAAATGTAGAAGCATGGAATTGCGCGCGTTTTGCATATTCCCAATCGGCATCTGTAGCAGTTGGAGTATATTTTGCTTGAAGAAATTCAGTTGGATTTGAATAAAAATTCACCACGCCTTTTGTCGTAATGGTTGCAGTTTTACTCCAATAAATTTGTGATCGCGTTGCTTGATTATTAATACTCACCGAGCAGTTGAGTACTAACGCATTCGCAAATGGAGAAATGAACAAACTTGCCAATACAAATAATTGAATACGCATATATTTAAATACCATTCCAGTTAACACCGATCCAAGTTTGCGAGAGTCATTTCCCTTGTTATTTGGGTGGTGGCTTAGGGTGAGAATAGTAATATGTAAAAACGATTTTGTCCAGTATTTTTCTATAGTGAATGTTTACCCTAAGATTTTGTTTTTTTAAAGTAACTTTATGGAATGGTTTCAGGGAGTTGAACTCACGTCTTATTCGACTTGGACCTCTCACTTGAATAAAATTCAAGGAGTCAAAAAGTGCTCATCTTTTCATACCATCCATCTTGAGTTAGCATTTTATTAATCTGTTATTTTTATTGTTGGAATTTAAACGTTAACGAAAGGGTGTTAAAAGTGAAGAATCGTCTATTTATTTTGTTTGTATCAGCATTAGTTGTTTTTCAACTCGCACAAACTGAAAATTGTTTGGTAGCGTAAAATTTATTGTGTAGATTCGGCAGAAGCTTTGAACCAAGCGAGCCGCTTCTGGAAAGTGATTGGGTGCTTTTTCCAATACGCTTCCATCCGGATAGATACAACGGCTAGAAGGCTGTAGCAAGATTTTTCGCCAGCGACTATCTCCATCGTCTTGGTTCTCCGTTT